>JAIEEY010000099.1 GCA_029067205.1 Lachnospiraceae bacterium | reverse complement strand
GTTAAGTATATCGCTATTGGTGATAAATGTCAATTTTTTAACATATCTTTTTCCATATTTATACTATACCACCGTTGACACAATCAGCTCCATCTTACCCTGAAGCTGCGCTTTCCCAAAGCCGCTTGGCAGGATAAAATGATCCCCCTTCCGGATCAGCTGTCCATTGATCAGCCCGTCGCCTTCAACGACACTCATGATCAGGAACGGATAATCCTGTGAAACTTCCATGCTGCCGTCCACATCAAGCTTCCACACCTGATAATAACTGCACGAGATCAGCTGATTCATTGCATTCTTTGCATCTGCGGAAATGTTGATGACACTCTCTTCCACTGACTTTGCGGGAACAGTGATGACATCGATACTCTTCTCGATATGAAGTTCGCGGGGCTTGCCGTTCTGCAGGCGTCCATAATCATATACGCGGTATGTGATATCAGAGTTCTGCTGTGTCTCAAGAATCTCAATGCCGCCCTTGATCGCATGGACAGTGCCCGGATCGATCTGGATAAAATCGCCCTTCTTTACAGGGACTTCGCGCAGAAATTCTTCCCATCTGCCATCGCCTATCATATCCTCCAGCTCTGCCTTGTCCTTTGCATTGTGACCAATCACGAGCGTCGCCCCCTCCGGAGCGTCAAGGATATACCAGCACTCTGTCTTTCCAAAGGAACCATTCTCATTTTTTCCGGCATACTCGTCATCCGGGTGCACCTGAATGCTCAGATCATCATTTGCGTCAATGATCTTGATCAACAGTGGGAATCGATCTCCTGCCACATTGCCAAAAAGCTGCGGCTCCTCTGCCCAGAGCTGGCTCAATGTCTTCCCGGCATAAGTGCCCTCTTTTATCGTACAATCCCCATTTGGGTGCGCGCTCACTGCCCAGCACTCTCCGGTATTTTCCCCCGGAATCTCATATCCCCACTTGCTGCCAAGCTTGTTTCCACCCCAGATCATCTGCTTGAATACAGGGTTCATAAACAATATTTCCTTATTCGCATCCACACTGTTCATACTCAATATCCCTCCATTTGTCTCCATTACCTTCTGATACCAGAATGCCGAATCCTTTGCAATGCGCTTCTGAGTCGCAAAATCCACATAGACAAGACCAAAACGCTCACTGTATCCCTTGTCCCACTCAAAATTATCCAGGAAAGTCCACAGGAAATATCCCCGGATATCAACACCATCATCCACTGCCTTTTGCAGCTGTGACAAATATTTGTCAAGAAAATCAATCCGGTTGCTGTCGTGCACACACCTGTCAGCAGAAATCTGGTCATGACAGGACATCCCATTTTCTGTGATATAGAGCGGCATCTGATAACGCTCATACAAAAATTTGGTTCCCCAGTATAAGCATTCCGGCGTTACCGGCCAGTTTGCTGCCGTCTTCGGAAACCCTGCAGGCCTGTCGACATACTCTGGCTTTCCGTCATCACCCATTCTGATATAGTAACCATTGTATATGTTCTGCCCCATAAAGTCAATCGGCTGGTGAATCAGCTCCATATCCTCGTCTGTGATCTGCGGCAGATAATCCTTATATTTTTCAAGCGCCTCCTCCGGATATTTTCCTAAAAATACAGGATCCGCAAACCATGCCACATTCCATGTCCAGTTCTCGATCGGCTGATCAAAGCCAAAATAAATGCTCTTTGCCGCCTCGATATCCTCCGGCTTGTCCGTGTAGGGATACGCCACACCACAAGTCGGTGCATATCCGATTTTAACGGGTTGTTTTGCGTATTTTCTAAGCTGCTTTACTGCATTTCCATGAGCGCGGAGTGCGTTGTGTGCGATCTGGAAAACCTTCGCCGGTTCCAGTTTCAGTCCCGGCGCATGGACGCCGTTCAAATGTCCCAGTCCTACAAAACACTGCGGCTCATTTAATGTAATGATATACTCTGACAGATCGCTGAAATTCTCTGCGATCACTTTCGCATACTCGCCAAACCACTCGATTATATCCTCATTGAGCCAGCCGCCCTTGTCCTGCAATGCCTGCGGTAACTCCCAGTGATACATCGTGATATATGGCACGATGTCGTTTTCTATCATGCACTGTATCATATCGCGGTAGAGTGCAATTGCTTTTTCATTGACCTCTCCTGTGCCCTCTGGCATAATGCGCGACCAGCTCAGGGAAAACCGGTACGCCTTTACACCCAGAAGACGCATCATAGCAATATCTTCCCTATAACGATGGATATGGTCACACGCCACATCTGCATTCTGATGATTGTGTACCCTGCCCTCCTCAGCAAAGGTATCCCAGATGCACTTCCCCGCTCCATCCTGCGCATCCCTGCCTTCAATCTGATAGGCGCTGCTCGCCACGCCCCACACAAAATCTTTTTTGAACATTATTCCAACCTCCTTATTTTTGAAAAACCTGACAAGCCTATATAACAATCCCACACATCATAATATTTTTGCGATATATCCCGCCAGCACCTCCGCTGCCTGCTTATGGCACAGATATCCCGGGTGCTCCCGCGAACCTACGCTTTCTGTTGTTGTGTCCGGCAGCTGCAGATAGGACACCCGCCTATCTCCTGTCGCCTCGACATACTCGGCTACAGCCTCACACAGATAGAGCTGTATGTCCGTCCCAAGCATACCATAGCACCATATGATCCTCGCATTTGGATTGCACTCCCGAATCAGCGCTATGAAATCCTTCACCGCCTGCTGCAATGCACGCATGTCCTCCATATTATAAGAACCGTCAGGATTCTTGCGCATTTTGTGGGACTCGCCGCTTGTCTCATCCACCCACTGTGGCTGTTCAAATGCGCTCGCGTCATTTGTCCCCAAGTTCACGATTACGCAATCCGGCTGCCAGCTTGTGAAATCATGTGGTTTCTTTCCGCCAAGCCGCTCATTTTCCTCGCTCTGCATCAGGCTGCAGATTTCTTTATAATATTTTGGTATCGCCCCCCGCGTATTATTGTCCCATGTACTGTAAACACCCCAGCCACTCTGGGAAAAAACTCTGTATTCCGCGTCAAGCTTCTCTGCCGTCTGATATGCATAATCCCTGATTGCCGAAAAAAACATAGGAATCCAGTCCTGTTCCTGTTTCGCCCCAAAAAGCCCTTCTCCTGAAGTGATGCTGTCCCCGATAAATTCCAGTTTCAGCTTTTTATCCTCCACAGGCACAAATCCGCCGTCATGGCGCAGCGCATGAATATGTATATATGAGTTCCCATCGTCGCTCATCGCCTGCAAGTCCTTATAAAAATGTACATTCTTAACATTCTCAGGATTCATGCCGCGAAACAATGGCACCCAATATCTACCCTTCTGCAGCATCTGTCTGCCCACCCAGTCACCATTCACTGTATAGCTAAACCATGGTTCGAACATATCATATGTAACCTCCAGCTCCACCCAGAGCTCCGAACCAGTCACATTGCACTCAAATCCACTCGCCGTCCAGAAAAGTGTCAACGGCTCGCGGCACGTCGTCGTCCTTCCATGCACTTTTACCTCCGGTATATCCTTAATCAATGTCTCTGTAAGCATTTTATCTTCTCCTACTCCTTGTATCATCAAGTATGAAAAGAACGCCGAATACCGGCGTTCTTTTTCTTAATAAACAACCTATCTCTTTCCAATCTCAGTATCTGATGCAGTTACCTTGCTATTGTTCTTGATGTAATCAACGATCTCGTCAATCTCTGTAAACGCAAGACCTACATAGCTGTCCGCAGCACCATAGTAGATTGCGATTCTGCCTGTCTCTGAATCATGAATGGTTGCGCATGGGAAACATACATTCGGCACAAAACCTCTCTCCTCATACCACTCTTCCGGAGTCAGAAGGAAATTCTCACAGCGATACTTCACGATAGAAGGATTGTCAATGTCGAGGATCGCTCCACCGATGGAGTAAACATATCCGTTGCATGTACCGGATACTCCATGGTAGAATAACAGCCAGCCTTCGCTTGTCTCGATCGGAGCTGCGCCGCCGCCGATCTTTAAGGACTCCCACCACTCATTGCCTTTGCCCATCACGTGTCTGTGCTTGCCCCAGTAAACCAGATCAGGGCTCTCACTCACGAACACATCACCAAACGGTGTATGACCGGAGTCAGAAGGGCGGCTCAGCAGCATGAACTTTCCGTTGATCTTTCTCGGGAACAACACTGCGTTTCTATTAAATGGAAGGAACGGATTCTCAATACGTGTAAAAGTCTTGAAATCAGTCGTCTTCGCCATACCGATTGCCGCACCATAGAAATCCTGGCACCAGATGATGTAGTATACATCCTCCACCATTACAAGACGGGGATCATATGCATACACTGGCATGAAGGGCTTGCCTTCCTCATCCACAAACTCGATCTTGTTGGCCTCAAAATCCCAGTGGATCGCATCCTGGCTGTGTCCGAGATAGATATAAGGAATACCGTTTGTCTGCTCACCGCGGAACACACCAATAAATGCACCTTCATATGGGATTACTGCACTGTTGAAGATTCTTGCCACACCCTTTACCGGATTCCTTCCAATAATAGGGTTCTCATTGTATCTCCAGATTGGTGCATCAGCCACACCTGTTGTCTTTCCATCTGCTCTGTCCTGCCAAGGCATGTTTGGAACAGCCGGGCTCATCATTTTTACTTTGCTCATTGTAAAATCCTCCATATCTTTTTAATTCTTTATTTACTACGAGATTGTGCCCTGCACAAACTCGCTGGGTAAAACTTAGAAATTCTTTTCATCCTGAGATCACTGACACCAGATAAAATGGTACTTTGTCATCCTCGTGTGTCGTGGTCAGCTCAATCTCAACATGATGTTTTCCATAGGGAAGATGTTCCGCAATCGTATCCAGATGAAGACTGTCCCCCCATGTCTCCTCGAAGTTGCCGTCGAGTATCTTTGCATTGTCCAAGTCGCCATCGACCACAGCCCTTGCAATGCATGTAGGCTGCACTACTGACTTGCGATATTGTACGCTGATACAGCTTCCTATTATATCAAAACCTATATGTGCACCTTTTTTGTCTGCTGTCCAGCCACGCCGGAATATTTCCCGGATATCATTCTGCGGCTGTTCATCTATTGTAAAACCGTCATTCTCTGTAATGACAGATTCACTGTTATCATTCTGATACCTCACAGAGTTCTCATAAGCATTCGGTGTCACAGGTGTCATTTTCTGTACATCCAACTGGTTGTCTGCTGCCTCATTTCCTGCTTTCAGCTCTTCATAAACTGTATTCAGGAAATTGATAATGACCTCTGCCATCAATCCATGCCCCTCGTCGTTCGGGTGCAGGTCATCCTCTGTGACATCGCGGCTTGTGTATGTACCGTCCAGCACCTTCTCGTACAGTGTCGGCTTCATGCTGACGCAGGGCAGATCGTAAGCCTTTCCGATCTTGATATGCTGTTCCTGTGCATTGATGCCATTATCATAACGCACACTGTTCACGATCAGGATAGCAGGTCTGGTTTCATTACTGTATATTTTTCTGATGAGTCCTTCGTAGGTCTCAAGGAAATGTTCATTGTCATCATCATTTACACTAAACTCTACGACCGTAAAATCAATCATTTTTGACAGCAGATCGCTGTCAGCCCTCGCTACGCCAAACTGGGAAGTCGTCCCCCCGATTCCGGCATTGACATATGTGACCTTTGCATTCGGAAACGTCTCACACCACCATCTGTATACCAGATAGGCATAGCATGTCTCTGGAGTTGAGGACAGACAGCCCTGCGTGATGGAACCGCCCAAAAAACCCACGGTAATACTCTCTCCGCGCATCGCTTTCTTCATCACTCTCTCAATTCGATAAAGATTTCCTTTATTCATAACGCCCTTGCTACAATCGATTCCATACTTTTTGGCACGCATCTGTTTGTCCTCCTACTCCTTCCATCATGTGGTACTTACTACTTCTCACATTACCGATTCATATATTCCAAATTCTTTCTGATAAACTCGCATCTCTGCTCCACGCACTTCACAGAGCGAAGCGGATCTTTGGGTGTGTTGAACACATAATCCACAAGCTTGTCTATCGTTGTCGTTGCCACGTGGAGTCTCGTATCACTTGATGCATAGTAGATGTACACATCGCCGTTCTCCCGCGCGATCGCACCGTTTGTGAACACGACATTGGATACATCACCGACTCTCTCAGATCCAAGAGGTGCGATGAGGAATCCACTCGGCTCTGCGATCACCTTTGTCGGATCATCAAGCGCTGTAGCAAACGCATACACAACATAGCGAAGTCCCGCCGCTGTATTTCTGACACCATGGGCAATGTGGATCCAGCCCTTCTCCGTCTTGATCGGCACTGCACCAGCGCCATTCTTAGCCTCTGTGATCGTATGGTACTTTCTCTTGCTCGTGATGATCTCCTCATCAATCACTGCATGTGTGATATCCTCGCACAGACCAAAACCAACTCCTCCGCCGCTTCCTGTGTCGATAAAATCGTCCATTGGTCTGGTATAGAACGCATACTTGCCGTCCACAAACTCCGGGTGAAGTACCACATTCCTCTGCTGCGGAGAGTTCAGTGTCTTTAGATTCCCAAGTCTCTCCCATGTCTTTAAGTCCTTCGTCCGCACGATACCTGCCGCTGCAACTGCCGCTGACAGATCATTCACTGTCGTATCCTTGCTCTCGGAGCAGAATACACCATAGATATATCCGTCCTCATGCTTTGTGAGACGCATGTCATATACGTTTGTCTCCTCTGGGCACACATCATCGAGCAGAACCGGGTAATCCCAGAAACGGAACCCATCAATGCCGTTGTCACTCTCTGCCACTGCAAAGAACGACTTTCTGTCATTTCCCTCGACTCTTGCCACGAGATAGAACTTGTTGTTTAATTCGATTGCACCAGAGTTCATCACTGCATTCACACCGAGTCTCTCCATAAAGCGGGGATTCGTCTCAGGATTCATGTCAAATTTCCAGAAGGGAGGAATATGGTCACGTGTCAGTACCGGATATTCATACCGGTCATAGATGCCATTGTAGAAATCACTCTTTACATTTTTGCGATTGATGATCTCCTCATACCGCTTCATTACCTTTGCCTTGTTTTCCTCAAAAAGCTTATTTGTCATCACTCAATCTCCTTATTACTTCAAAACACATTCTGCCATTGTGATATGGACACTTCCACGGCTCCACGATCGGCTGCGTCTCATCCGGCCTGCCATCTGTACTCACTCTCCAGTACCACTCCCTGCCTGCCGCATAGCCATCACGCTGGTCGATCAGATGACCTTTAATAAACGTCCAGACATTCTGCGCTGCACTGAGGTATTCCCCGCGTCCTGTCTTTTCATAACCATTCAGGAATCCCACAACCGTCTCCGCCTGCACCCACCAGATACGCCAGTCATTCACAACGCCTTTCTCGCACTCGTTGGCAAGAGAAGAACCGTTGAATGCCACCTTGTAAATCTGGTCTGTCAGGTCTCTCGTGATGGGTGACAGCTTCTTCTCATATGCATCATCTCCCAAAACTGCAATACTCCTGTCCACAAGCCATGCAGTCTCGATATCATGGCCATAAGAATGCAGATCAATGATCGGATTCCACTTGTCGTCAAAAAACACTTCCTGACGGTGCAGCTTTGGATTATACACCTTTGCGGCAACAATATCCATCATCCACTTGATTTTGTCCGCTACCTTCTCATTATGATCAACCCTGTATAGCTCCGTGTAAGCTTCGAAGACATGAAGCAATGTGTTCATCGTCTTCGAAGCCATCACTCCGTTTTCTGAGAGTTTATCGTTGTCAATCTCGTTGAATGCCTCATCAAAGGCTTCCTTATAACCCAGCTCATCACGCATCTTTCCCTCAATAATGTCGTAGAGCTGATATGCCATGTCGAGCGCTTCCCTATCCTTGCCTGCCTCATAATAAGAGGACAGTGCGTAGATTGAAAAAGCCTGATTGTAAGTATGTTTTAATGTCTCTGCGGGCGTTCCGTCATAATTCACCGACCAGTACACACCACCATTTTTCTTGTCCCAGCACACATTTTTCAAAAATTCAAATCCATGTGATGCCTCCTCAAGAAGACTGCTATCTTTTAAAAGGGTATATGCATTGGCAAAAAACCATGTGATGCGGCTGTTGAGGATACAGCCCTTGACCGCTTTCCGATCCGCTTTCAAATCATACCCTAGATAACCTGTATAACCGCCATTCTCATTGTCCCTCAGACTTTTCCAGAATGGTATGATATCTTTTGTGAGGTGTCTTGTCACCTCCGAGCGCATTTCTGAGTTAGTCATAATAGGCCTCCTAAATTTAAGTAGCTAAATTTAACTATATTTATCTTAACAATTAATCTCTCGAACTGCAATTAGGAAATATTCCAAAAGTATTTGTCTATTTTTACCATTAGTAAAAATTTTTTACCTAAAAAATATACCGCACCGCTCTTTTTTCCGCACAAACGATGCAGTATATTTATTTTAGTCACTATTTTTAACTAATATTTAAGTCTTTAGCCCTTGACAGCGCCAGCCGTAAGACCAGAGTAAATCTGGTTCTGGAACGCGATGAAAATAATAAGCGCTGGAAGCAGACTGATAATAACGCCTGCGCAAATCAGGTTATACTGGCTTCCAAGCGGTCCTGTAAAGGTATACAGAGACATTGCAACCGTCTGAAGCTTCTTGTCTGACAGATAGAGCATCGCACTGTAGTACTCGTTGTATACGCCAACCCCTTTCAAGATCATACAAGTTACAATTGCCGGTTTCAAAAGCGGGAACAAGATCTTAAAGAAAATCGTAAAGTAACTTGCCCCATCCATAAATGCTGATTCATCCAAAGAAGTCGGAATATTTTCAAAGAACTGAATAAACACATAAATTGAAATAACATCTGTACCCATCATCAGAATGATATATCCATACAAATGGTTAATAAAACCGATAGAATACATCAACTGATACGTTGCAACCTGCATCGCAATACCTGGGAGCAGCGTCGCAAAGAGAAACAGATTTCGGATCAACCCATTTCCACGGAACTTAAAACGGTTCAATACATATGCAAGCATAGAACCTACCATAACAGATCCTGCCACTACCACTACAACCACAATCGCCGAGTTAATGAATGCCCTGCCCATGCCTGCCGTCTGAAAAGCACCTGAAAAGTTTTCAAAATTCAGCCAACTCTTAGGAAGTGTCATAACATTCGTCGTCTGATATTCTTCCTCTGTCTTAAATGCTGTGATAATACAGGATACCACCGGAAGCAATGCAACAAATGAGAAAAATACCATTGAAAAATATTTTATAAAAATCCACAAATACTTTTTTACCTTATCTACAGCTGTCATGATCTGCCTCCCTCCTTTGCTCGTAATTTTGCAAGTTTCTTTTCCCGTTTTTCCGCTGCTGATTTGTCTTCGTCCTCTGCGTTCTTAAACACATACTTGAAGAACAGCTGCTGTAAAATGGTTGCGGCAAATATAATCAAAAGCAATACAATCGCCATCGCAGACGCCAAACCTACTTTTCTGGAGGTGTGAGCAATCTCATGCATCTTGACAAAGTATGTAGCTGTGCCATTTGCGCCGCCTGACATAATAACAAATGGAGGCTCGAAAGCACTGAGAGAACCTGTGATGGACATAATCAAGTTCAGCATGACAATCGTCTTAATACTCGGAAGCATGATATATTTAAACTGCTGCCATTTATTTGCGCCGTCCAAATCCGCAGCCTCATAGAGGGAAGCGTCCACCGACATCATAGCGCCGATAAACAGTACCATATTTTGTCCAAAATACTTCCATACACTCGTTCCCACTAGTGAAACATTATTGATTCTGGTATCGCGCAGCCAATATGGAAGATTCTCCAGATCAAATCCAATCCATTGAAGAACTGTATCGAACACAAAACCTCTTGTGTAAAAGAACTTAAAGATAAAACCAATTGCAATACCATTAATCAGATAAGGGAAGAACATACATCCTTTGAAAAAGTTGCCGCCTTTTACACCAAAGCTGAAAATCGTAGCCAGATACAGTGCTAATGCCAGTTGGACAATCGCACCGCCCATATAGTAGAGGGACAGCCACAGTGCCCTGAAGCAGTCATCTCTCTTAAACACATCCGCGTAATTTTGGAACCCTACAAAGCTCCTTACCTTAATATAATCCCTGTCATAGAAACTGAATTTAAACATTTCCACAAACGGATAATAAGTAAACACTAACAGGAGTAACAGGGGAATCAGTGAAAAAGTAACAATGATAATAGCCTGCTGGCCACTTCTGCTCCTCGCCCACTTCTTTAGGTTAAAAGATTTCCCGGAATCTTTTGCCGCTGTTGTTGCTGCCATAAAGCACTTTCCTCCTTCTTCTCATAAACGCTCTCTTATTTTTGGAATGATTGGCTTGCAGCGCGCTGCCGCAAGCCAATACATTAAGCTATTATTCATTATCATTAATAAGTCACATCTACACCGAGTGAAGACTGTGCATCGTTCCACTTCTGTGTCCACTCTGCTGTAAGATCTTCATACGGAGTACCTGCAGCTGCTGCCTCAACAATCTTCTGTACCCTAGCGTCTCCGCCATTGTTAAAGTTCAGCTCTGACGCTGCGTTCATCTGGTTCATAAGATCTGCCTCATCATCTGGAGCAGGATCATTTGTAACGATGCTGACACCATCAAACACGAAGGAAGTCTCTGCTGTCTTGGAAATTGGATATCCACCCTCTAAATCACACCAACCAGATTCCTCAACCATCCATTTCACAAATACCATAGCTGCTGTTTTGTTCTCATCGGTTGCCTTTGCATTGATACCATAATTGTAGTCAGGACCTGCTGTCGCATACTGCTGACCATTAATGGAAATCGGGAACGGCATATAACCGATATCATCTGGATTGTCTCCTGCTGCCTTCATCTGTGCGATTGCCCATGATCCAAGTACCATTGTGCCAATCTCGCCTCTGTTGATCATGCCTTTGCAGCCTTCCCAGTCTGTTGTGGTATAATCTTCCTCCGTCAATCCTTGTGCCACCGCATCATACAGAATCTTATACAATGCATATGCACCTGTGCCGTCACCATTGTCCGCAAAAGGCTCTGCCTGATGAGTAAACTTCTGATTCAGCCATGCTGTATCACCTGTTGTGATTGCTCCAAGCAGTGCATCCCACTGTCCGCCTAACGCCCAGCCTGACGCATAGTTTGTGTAAAGAGGAATTGCATCTGTATTATCTTTAATTTGTTGGAGTGCTGCGATAAACTCATCTGGTGTTTTTGGAAGATTTGTAATACCTGCATCTGCAAATACCTTCTTATTATAAAGCAGTCCCTGTGCATTTCCCATGTAGCCAATGCCATAGCAGTAATCGTCAAGCTTGCAGTTATCAGCAAAATTGATTAACTCCGACATCTCTTCCACTGTTCCATAGGGCTGGAAATATTCAGGATAATCAGCCACATCAATTGTCGGAATAAACATTACATCTCCCCAGTCAGCCCCTGTCGGAAGTCTTAACAGTGAAGTACCTGCATAATCCGTAATACCTTCCGTCTCAACTGTAATATTCGGGTAAACCTCGTTGAATGCCGCGATCAGACCTGCCATAGTACCATCGCCTTCACGGTCTGTCTTGTGGTGTATAAACTTGATGGATGCTGTAAGGTCCGTGTAGTCCTCCCCAAGCTTGATGGATGCATATGTAGGTACTGCACTATCTGTACCTGTTGTGTTGTCTGCACTTGATGTGCTGCTGTCTGTTGATGAATTGCTGCTTGATGCATCGCTGCTTGATGCATTGTTGTTTGTTGAGCTGCTGCTTGACGATGAATCATTAGAACCGCCACCACATGCTGTCAAAGACATTGTCATAACTGCAGCCATACCGAGTGCCATAAGTC
>JAIEEY010000098.1 GCA_029067205.1 Lachnospiraceae bacterium | reverse complement strand
TATTTATCAATTATATTTTAACACGGATATCGGTTGTATGCTCCTTTTTTATTTTTCAATATATTTTGAAACACGCCGTATAATTTATATTCTAATCTTAATCACCTCCCTAACCATACATAGCTTTTAGAAATTCCTGTCATTCAAAAGAATTGTACTATGTAATCCAGTTAATGAAGGCTAGATGTAGAAATCACGATAAATCATGTCATTTTTACTGTTGCGCATACTTAAAGAACAATAGAAAACACAGTCTGAAATCACTCAAAGCATTTCAGACTGTGTTAAATTTTTTGCTGATACTTTCTCTCACATGCCATAAATTCCAATATATGAGAATTATGCTTACTCTACTGCAATCTGGATAGCTCCCTCATAGCTTGCACCATAAAGTCCAATATAATTTGCACCACTCTCAAGTTGTATTGTAATACTTCCTTTTCCATTTTCAGCCAATATGGTTTCCTCCAATTTAGGATTAATATATATCAATTGGCAAGTGCCAGAAATAGGATCAAAAGAATAGTTTATCATAATTTCACGGCAATCTTTGACCTTGAGATCAGTGTTTCCAATCAATATGTCCTGACCATCAAAACCAGTCACGATTGCATCATAGGTTGCTTGAAAAGCCATATTGTCCGAAGTGCGACTTCCATTAAAAGACTGATAAGGCGTAATGAGCGCATTACTTTTTCCGATAGTAACATTGTCACCAAGCTGCTCCGCACCGTCCTTTAGACCATCAGCCAACCTCTCCATTCCAGCACACGCCGTACAGAAAGATAACAGTATTCCAACAAGGAGAATGACAAATCCTTTCTTAAAAAACTTCATAAATCCCCCTTACTTAATAAAAGTCAAGATCAATGCCAAAGCAACCATACCAACCACTAACAGACACCAAAATACACTGATGATTGTTGAGGCAATATTCACAGGACTGCGACTTTCCTCGCTCTTAACACATACAATAGAGAGAATCAATCCCGCCACAACACAAACGATATTTACACCAGACCAAGCCGTACTTACCCCCTCCGGCAGCGAAATTTTAAGAAACACAGGGATAAGTGTCACCAAAGGAAGAACGCTGATAATCAGCGACACCATACTTAATGTTTTCATTTTTTTATTTTCCATAATTATTCACCTCATTTCTTTTTTTCCAAATTGCGTAATAGCAATCGCTAATACCAATACAAAAACCAACATTGCAATCGGTAGAAACGGAAACATTGAAAATGTTAATGTGTTAGATTCCACTGTAAAATCATGCAGCGAGCAGGATACAAGATAACCGCTGTAACAGTAGGGATAGGCAATCCATAAGGGTGTATTCGCAACCAACACTCCAGGGATAACAAGTAGCAGATTCAGTCCCACAGAAAACAAAGGTTTTTCAAATAGGACGGTAATTGCCCACATGGTTCCCACGCATGGAAGCATTGTCAGAAACAATCCAATACACCATTTCATTAGATAAATAACAGGCATTGCTTCGTCCACACCCATAGTACTTGTAGCAATGGTTCCGACGATTATAAACACCACAAAGAACACAACCATCTCCATAAACAGATAAAACGCCAACACACAGAATTTTGCTATAGAAAGCGCATACCGACTGATCGGCAAAGCCAGCATTTTTAACATGCCATTATTTCCATTTTCCCTTCCTGCAATCATCACACAAACCACAAGCATCGAGAACGGCAACAGATAATAGGCATAAACCAATGCACTTTGAATGAACATTGCAGACCATGCATTCGTATATTCTGGTGTGAAGTATACACTCAAATTTGCAACCCCTGATACAACCACCAGCAATGGAGCAATAAAAATCAGCGGTACGATTTTTGAACGTTTTACTTTTATAAATTCAATTTTGAGAAGCTCTAAAAAACTCATTATCCAAATCCCTCCTTACTCATAACGCAAATTCTTTGCAAGCCACATACCTATACCAAGAAAAAGTAGTGTTTCAATAAAAGCCACTACAGCAACTGCTATATCCGGCTGAGCATTCATGGCAACCGCAGGTTTTAACATTACAACAAAAGGATGGAGTAATAACAGTTTAAGATGCGAATTAGCCAATGCCATGCCACTCAGAAAACCAGCAACACCAATCCCAAGCGGCACCCACATATTTTCAAAGCGTGATGAAACTAAAGTCATAAATGACAGAACAGGCATCGAGGTAATGAAAGAATAACCTGCAAATTTAATCAATGCTACAATTTCAAATGTTCCTTGTGGCAAATCATTCATGCCAATTTTTATCAATGCTAAATTCTGCAACACGACTGCTACAATAAAAAACACTGTCAAAAGTAAGAATTTGCACATATACATTTGTGGAACACTAATCGGCAACATATACATTTTTTTAATTGCACTTCCCTTAAATTCCATGTTGTAGATCATACAAGCCGCAACCACAATCCCAAACATATTTAAGACCATAATCATGCCATAAAGCTGTGTCAAAAGGACATCCATCGGTGCCAATGGAAGATTCAGCAATGTATCTTTACGCACAATAAAATTAATAAAAGTATATGCCGCTCCCAATATCCCGACTGCTATCAGCACTGGGATAACACCAGTCCTTCTCTCTTTCCGAAGTTCAATTAAAAATGCTTTCATAGTTGTGCCCTCTGCTTTCTGGCAGCATTGTCTTTATCTATCATGGAAAGAAACATTTCCTCTAAATTATCTGTAGCAAACCCAGAGGATACTGCATTTTGACGAAGATCGTTCAAACTCCCTTCAAACAATAGTCGTCCATGATTGAGAATACCAATATCGTCTGCCATCAATTCAATTTCCGATAACAAGTGTGACGAAATCAGAATCGTACAATCATAAACATCCGGCAAAGATTTTACTAGATTTCGGATCTCATGAATGCCAGAAGGATCTAGCCCGTTAGTAGGTTCATCTAAAATAAGAATAGGTGGACGTCCCAGTAATGCACCTGCCAACCCAAGCCTTTGTTTCATCCCTAACGAATACTTTTTAGCAAGCCTATCTCCAAATTCTGTTAGACCAACCAATTCCAATGCATCCTCTACTGCACTCTTAGGCAACTCCAAAATCCGACGAATTATATCAAGATTTTCCCTACCTGTCAAATTTGCATAAAAAGATGGTGTTTCAATAAAAGAACCTATTTTTTTGAGAATTGCAAGCCTGTCATGAGGAAAACTCTTTCCGTCAATCACAAAACTACCTCCTGTTGGTGCAGTCAGTCCAAGAAGCATTTTCATTGTAGTGGATTTTCCTGCGCCATTAGGACCAAGAAATCCATAAATACTGCCCTTTTGAATATGAATAGAAACATTATTGACGGCAATAAAATTCTTATATTTTTTCGTCAACTGTTCCGTCGTAAGAATATAACTCATAAAAACATCTCCTTTCTTTTTTCTATGATACTACTTCAACCTGACATTTACTTTCTCATATCCTTACTTTTACCTTACTTTTTTTACTGAATGATTCCGAATACTGCTATTCTATGATATAATCCAAACATGGAAAACATAATAAGGTGTTTCACAATGATTAAAAGAGCATTAAGAGAGGAATTAACAATGGAACAATCAATTTTATATGTAAAAAAGATTTTGCTAGTAGATGACGAACCCAAAATGCAAGAATTAGTAACAGACATTTTAACAAGCGACGGATTTCAAAATATTATCTTAGCAGATTCTTGCCAAACAGCCCTATTGGTTGCCAAACAAGAAAAACCTGATTTTGCAATCCTTGATATTATGCTTCCAGATGGTGACGGCTTTTCTCTTATGAAACAACTGCGTGATTTTACAGATATTCCTATTATATTTCTAACCGCCAAAGATGAAGCAGCGGACAGACTTACAGGACTGGGGCTTGGGGCTGATGATTATGTTGTAAAACCATTTTTACCAAAAGAGTTATTATTGCGTGTTCATGCAGTATTACGCCGCTGCTATAAAGAAGATTCTCAAACCATAGAATTAGCTGACTGTACCATTGATTTTAGTCGTGCTGAAGTATATAAGAAAAATGGAGAAACATATTCCTTAACAGCTAAAGAACATATATTGCTTGAAATTTTAGCCCGCAGTTCTGGTAAAATTGTATCCATAGATACTTGTTGTGAAGCTCTTTGGGGCGACAATCCTTTTGGATACGAAAATAGTCTAAATGCTCATATCCGGCGCATTCGAGAAAAAATAGAGTCTAATCCCTCTAAACCAGTTTCCTTAATTACTGTTAAAGGATTAGGTTACAAGTTAAACGCAAGGAAGTGATAAATATGAAATCATTTGGAAAACTTATTTCAAAATCATTGCTTAGATTTATTGGTTATATTTTATTGCTGGCATTTCTCAATATCATTGGATTTATGTGGACATTTCATGATATTGTTAAAACTGACTATGGCACTACTGCCCCCCAAAATATGTTAACAGAAACTATTTCAAATTCTGATTCACAAGGCATCTCGCAAGAAATGTCTTTTAAGTTACAGGAGAATCAGGTTTGGGCTATGTTTCTGAATGAGAACGGTCTTTGCCAATGGACAGTTAATTTACCGGAAGAAATACCGCAAAAGTATTCTATACAAGATGTCGCCGTTTTTTCAAAAGGATATATTAAAGATTATCCTGTATTCGTTCGTATTCATGAAAATGGATTGCTTGTACTTGGTTATCCCAAAAACAGTTATACCAAACTAATCAACAATTACTACCCTATTGGTATAATTAAAATAATTGCTATTTTTTTTGTTGGCATATTTGCATTCGATTTTCTGTTTATATTTATAGCATATTATTTATCAAAATCAAAAATAATAAAATATACTGAACCCATTATATCATCCATTGAAATGCTCTCTGAAGGAAAACCAACTGATCTTTGTATTAAAGGCGAACTTTCAGATATTTCCAACAGTATAAACAAAGCTTCTTCAATCTTGAATAACACTAATATAGCAAGAGCTAATTGGATTAGTGGTGTATCCCATGACATACGAACACCACTTTCTATAATTATGGGATATGCTACACAAATAAGCGATAATAGTAACATAAGCGCTCAAGTCAAAGAGCAATCAAACATCATTTTAAATCAAAGCATTAAAATAAAAGAACTAATTTACGATTTAAACCTTGTATCACAATTAGAATATGATGTACAACCTCTGCATAAGGAACCCACCCACTTATCAAAATTGCTCCGTTCTACAATTATTGATATATTAAACAATGGGTTGCCTGATATATATTCCGTAGAAATCAATATTTCTGCTGCAGCAGAAACTATCTCTATAGAATTAGACATTCGACTAATCACAAGGGCAATTACTAATTTAATCCATAACTGTATCCAGCATAATCCAAACGGATGTGATATAGTCCTATCCCTTGATTTATATGACAATTTGCTCTCTTTAATTATAGCTGATAATGGTATTGGCATATCGCCAGAAAAAATGCAAGAATTAGCAACACATCCTCACTATATGGAGAGTACCGATGAACGGCTAGATTTAAGACATGGTCTTGGAATTGTACTGGTACGGCAGATAATACAGGTTCATCATGGAACACTTGAAATAGAAAGCGAGTTTCAAAAAGGGTATAAAACTACAATTAAGCTGCCAATATAATAAATATTCCGGCAATTTCTTCAAAACTAAATTGCCGGAATATTTATTATTCGTTTTTCCCAAAGAACGCTCTATATGATGAGTTTTCTGCCAAAAGTTCCTGATGCGAGTTTTGATATACTCTACCATCGTCAATAAAAATAACTTCATCCACATAATCCACCATGTTTAACTTATGCGTTGAAATGAGGATAGTTTTATTCTTTAGTATCCCATCC
>JAIEEY010000097.1 GCA_029067205.1 Lachnospiraceae bacterium | reverse complement strand
AGATTTTTTTAAGAGACAGATTAAAACCCGTGAAACTATATACCATTTCCCTATTTTATATGATTGTTTTGTTTGACCATTATTTAGACATGCTTTATTTCCCCTTTAGAGCCATTTCGACAATTTCATTAAGTATGGATTATATCACTTGTGATTTTCATTTTATTAACTCCGTTTCATCTTGTCAAACGAAAGGTTACAAAAGATTTCCTTGTGAATCATAAAATGCATCACAATATGTCAGCTTTCCAGATGTCGAATTACTGGCATTATTGTCTAAAAATAATATTTGGACATGTTCATTGTCAAATTCGTTATCTAAAACCATTGAATCTTTTTTCTCTAATATATTTTTTTGCTGCCAGATGCATCCGTGTCCCGGGATCGTACTGCACACTGTCATAATCTTTACGGGAGAATCCGTAATCTGAAACGAATCTGTCACGAGAAATGCTCTGTAATATTAAAAGACAGCCTCCCGGCTGGCTTACCAACCAAAAGACTGTCTTACTATTTTTAACCTTTGACAGAACCAGAAAGACCTTCAACATAAAATCTCTGCAGACACATGAATAAAATTACAATTGGAACTGCAACCACAACTGCTCCGGCTGCGAACTGTGTATAATATGTATCGATTCGCCTAAAGTCAGTCATCCAGTTCAAACCGACTGCAACAGTGTAATTCGCCTGCTGATCACCAAACAATATACTTGGGAAAATGTAATCAGACCATGCACCCAGGAAGTTGGTCAGCAGGGTATAGATCACAATCGGCTTAGACAGCGGAACAATAATTTTGATAAAGATCTGCCACCTGGTCGCACCATCAATAATCGCTGCTTCATCCAGCGCCTTTGAAATTGTGTCCAAAAATCCCTTGCATACATGATAGCCCATTGCCGCGGAAGCGGCTCCCACGATAACCAGCGCCATGATTGACTGATTCAGATTCAAACCTTTCAGGATGTTATAGACTGCCAGCATGGACATAAAACCGGGAAACATACCAATTATCATCAGAATCTTCATAAATGTAACCCTGCCCTTAAATCGTGTACGGCTCAATGCAAATGATGTTGCAAGGATAATACTCGTGTTGATCAGACATCCGCAGACTGCCACGATCATTGTATTGCACCACCATCTGCCAAATGGCAGCACGCTTTCATTCGTGAACAGATTCACAAAGTTGTCAAACGTGAATCCCTTAGGAATAAAATAACCAACATAGTATCCCGTTTCCTTTCTAAGGGAAGTGAGAACGATCCACAAGATCGGAAACAGCCACAGAACACATAATATTACTAATACAATATATCCTGTGCTGACCTTGGCAGTCCTCATCGACAGGGCAAGGGCAGCATAACCAGCGATCAAGCCCAGCCAAAAGCCAATTCCGAAATTTTTCACCAGAAAACTGCCAGCAAACACACCAGAGCCATCCAGCAAACTTTTCCCGGCAAACAATAAGACGGTAAAAGCGAATGTCTCCAAAGCGGCAACAACCGCCCAGCACCTGACACCCACAACAGTTGGATTGATCAGATTTATGACAGCCAATATCAACACAGCAGCTGCCAGTATCACGCACGCCATCGGCAGCCATGCAAAGCTAACGCCATTCGGAGATGACAAAACGCCTGCAGCCATACTCAGACCATTCCGGCGCACACCCGCTACAGATGCATAAGGAAGGATCAGGCTGACTGCCCCGGCAAGGCTTGCGATAACCGCTGCAGCAAGAAATTCTAATCTTAAACCAATGACTATCTTTTTCATTGTCTTTTCCATTATTGGAATCCCTCCTCTTGTTTCATAGAACCAGAGCGAGCATAGGAAATCAGTGAGAATACAGCGGAAATAACAAAGATAATAATACCAATTGCCGCCGCAAGGTTATAATCCTTACTGTCTCTGGTCAGCTTATACAGCCATGTAACCAGCAAATCCGTCTTGCCGGCGCCCTTATAGTAATCCAGGGTAGAAGGATTGCCGCCTGTCAGGAAGTAGATCACGCCAAAATTATTGAAGTTGCCAATCAGGTTCGCAATCAAATACGGTGTGGTGATAAACAACATATATGGGAACGTGATCTTTACAAACTGAACTACCGGACCTGCTCCATCAATAGATGCACTCTCATACAGTTCGTGGGGAATATTCATCAGGATACCCGTAACCATTTGGATGCGCTGACAACATACCGTCTGAATTCAGCATAAATGCATAGTTCTTGTCCGTAATACGATAATCATTGACCACAGTTGATATGTACTCCAGCCGGACAAATCCAACCAGCACGCCAACCTTTTTGCCATCCCTGTAGATCGGTGTGCCGATTGCCAGGATCCTTCTTCCGGTGCTCTTTGAGAAAGTAGGCTCACAAATAACAGTCTTCCCCTCATTCCACGGTGTCGAATAATATTCCCTGTCCGCAATAGACGTTCCATGATTTTCTTCGCCGTCCGTGTGGGCAATTTCAATTCCCTCACTGTCGGTAATCAGAAAATGGGACCATACATTTCCACTGTCGGAAATAATCTCATTTAGATAAGTTTCCGCCTTACGATAATCCATACTGGCCACGTTTTCATTGTCCGCTGCTGTCTCAACAACAGAAACATACTGCTGAACCACCGCATTTACATTGTTCGCGATCATAACTGCCATCGTCGAATAAGTTTCCGCCTTATCCTCCTGCACGTCCCTGTCGATCTGTACCGCGATCACCATAAGAATAATGACAAATGGCAACAACATTCCCAATAGAAGATTCCGTAAAAATATGTTTTTCATACAGCTTTTATGCTTACCCATTCTATTCTCCCCTTAGCCGTATTCATTTGTGATATCATTGATAAGACAAAAAACTGTCCCTTACAAAATTTCCTTTTTCGCATTTTCAAGTGCGGCAATGACCTTGTCGCACCACTTGTCGAACTCTTCATCTTCTATCTGGCATTCTTTGTGGGAAAGCACATAGTGCAATGTGTTTCTTACTCCCTGCTCAAACCTGATCTTCGGTCTGAAATCGGGAACCGCTCTTTTCAGCTTGCTGTTGTCAAAGACAACCGAATTGGCCTTGTCTCCGATCAGACTTCCCGCATAATCATAATTGCTCACCGCTGCAAGAAATTCCGAGGATACATAGTACGGCTTAAGCTCGACACCCAGACAGCGGGCAATGGTCTGATAGATTTGATTCCATGTAAGGGTTTCATCAGAGGTAATCTGAAATACCTCGCCGATCGCATGAGGATTTCCCAATAAGCCGATAAACCCCTCGGCAAAATCCCTGCTGTCGGTCATTGTCCAAAGAGAAGTACCGTCTCCGTGGATTATGACCGGTTTTCCGTCAAGCATACGTTTTACGACCTGCCAGCTTCCCATTCTGCCGTGAACTCCCATCGGCACCGCAGTTTCGCTGTAAGTATGGCTTGGTCTTACGATCGTAACGGGAAATCCCTCATCCCTGTACAGCTTCATAAGGTACTCTTCACACTGTATTTTGTTTCTCGAATACTCAAAAAATGGGTTTGCAAGGGAAGTTCCCTCGGTAATGATATAATCCGACGGCAGCTTGTTATAAGCGGAGGCGGAGCTGATATAAACAAACTGCTTTGTTTTTCCACCGAAAAGGCGGAAATCCCGTTCAAGCTGTGGCTTGACAAATCCGATAAAGTCGCACACTACGTCAAATTCCATGCCTCTGAGACTTTCCGAGGCGGCTTGTTCATCGTTTATATCTGCCTTGATATACTGAATATTTGACGGAAGGGTGTTGTTGGCGTTTCCGCGGTTCAGAAGATAAAGTTCCTGTCCGCTGTCAGCAAGACTGCGTGAAATAGCGGTGCTTATCGTTCCTGTTCCTCCTATGATAAGTATTTTCATTTTGTTATTCTCCTTTCGCTTATACCAGCTTTTTCTATTGTTCGATCTTTGGTCTGATCAGCATCTCTCCCTAAGCTGTAATAATCTCTGCCAAAGCGCCGCATAAATCACGGTTCAATTCTAATGCCAACAATCCGCCCAATAAACTTGCTGTATCTGTCTGTCTTTCAATCAGGTCAAATATATTTTCTTTTAGGATGTATTCGATTTCTGCATTGTCCAAAATCTGAAAACACCGATTCGTTACATCATTATCCCTGCGTACTCTTTCTTTTAAAAGCAAAATAATATCTTCATTAACAGGCAGATCATTTAATACGATTGAAAGATCTCCCTTCCTCTCCTCGGTAAACTCCAGCCTTCTGCCATCAGATACCACTTCTCCTGTAATCTGTGCGTCTTTTATGCCGCAAAATGTAATGATGTAATCTCTTTTCTCAGGAATCAGGGAACACTCTCCTTCTACCCTGCAAATACGCAGACTGCCTTCTTGTTCCTGCCACTTGTAACTGGTCTTCGCACATTTTTGGTTCTGATAACCGGTTGTTGTATTATCGTCCTCATATAAGGTAAAACACCCATTTTCACCCGTATACACATAGAGATGCAATTGTTTGGGATTTCTGCTTGTATTTTCCATGTAGTCTTCCTGAAAAGGAATTATTGCACCAGCTCTCGCCAGGACGGGAATCGTAGTAATATCACGGTACAAATTCATCCTTCTGCCACCATGATAACACACCCCCGTAAAAATGTCATACCACTCACCTTCCGGAAGCCATACACTCGTCTTTGCCATTTTCAAATCCTTTATACAAGGTGTAGTAATTGCAGCCACCATCATTGCACTGCCAAACAGATACTGATTTGGCACTTTATATGCTTCACGTTCTTTGGGATACTGATAGTACATAGGTAAGATCATGGGAATTCCCTCCGCATACTGCCTGTAATTCATCGTATACAGATAGGGGATCATTTTGTGGCGAAGCCTTAGAAAATCCTCTATTACCACGCGGATCTCTGTTCTGTACCTCCATGGTTCTTTTGAATTAAACCGGCTGTTTGATGAATGCAGACGCATGATGGGCGAAAATACGCCAAACTGCACCCATCTTCCACTAAGTTCATCATCCCTTACCCCCTGCATATGTCCTCCAATATCATGGCTCCACATTCCATAACCGATATTGGATGCGGTGGCTGTGAAAAAGGGCTGAAAGTCAAGCGATTTCCACGTTGTAATCGTATCTCCTGAAAACCCGACCGGATAACGGTGGCTTCCTGGCCCTGCATACCTTGAAAAAGTCATAGGGCGCTTTCCCTCACGTCCATTATCCAGAAAATGATAATGATTCAGCATCCACAGCGGGTCCATGTCCTCTACCTTTGATACATCACCCTGCTGCCAGTCTATCCACCAGAAGTCAACTCCCGCTTTCTCCTGTGGATGATGCAAATAGGCGAAATAGGCTTCCACAAATTTCTCATCTGAAATATCAAAGGAAATCGGCAGTTCTTTTTCGATATCAGCGGCATCCATTCCCAATGCCCTGCCCATGGCTTCATACATTTCTTCATGCCCCTGCACACCGCCTGCCGGATGCACATTTAATGTAACATGAAGCCCCTGCCCGTGGAGCCACTCTAAAAAACCGGCCGGATCAGGAAAC
>JAIEEY010000096.1 GCA_029067205.1 Lachnospiraceae bacterium | reverse complement strand
CTTTATAGGCAGTTTCCATGGCACGGTAAATCTCATGCACATCGCCGGTAGGTTCATGGATCAGAAGCAGATCTGCTTGTGTCAAGTAAGGAATAAAAAATTTTAGTCTTGTTCATCAAAATATTTTAGTTCCATGTTAGTGATATAATTATCAAATTTGGCAAACACTGTATCGCCATATATCTGCGTTCCTTCTGTAAAATTCACAGAAGGCCGATAACTGGCTTTTTTTCTATAATATATGTCATAAACATAAGACCCCCCTTTGTATTGAGCATATGTTTCTTTTGCCTGTTCCGAATAAAGTTCTGGTTTTGATATCTTGAAACATCTTGATACTGTTCCATAACCCTGATCTAAATGTTCTTCGTATATAGGGATTGCAATATTTACTCCTATCTGAAACTGTATGTCATGTTCCAAATGTTTTGATAAATATGCTACACCATCAATTCCAAATTTTTTTAAACTTCGCATGACTAACTCTGGTATAACATATTCCACTTTGTCTTCACGCAAATCCACATATTTATAAGATGTAGCCATTACCAACGGCCAAAAGGAAATCATTTTATCTTGAAGTTCTTTTTTCCTTATATTATCTCTGTCTATTTGTACATGGTAAAAACCATTAACCATTTCTTCCACAATCACCAAATTTAATATGCGTAATTTTTCACCACGCTTATCAGGAACAAATGCAGAAACATAAAAATCTTTTTCAGGTTTCTTTAATTCAAGCCAATTCGCATAACTCGTAGTGGATAAATATAATGCAGGCATTCCCTCACAAGTGAATCTCTGCCTCGGAATCCTTTCATATTTTACATAAGGCCGATGTAGCATTTCGCTTCTCTGACATAACTTTTGCGTCGATACTCTGCCACGAAATAATGTAATGGGATGTTGTTCCATTTCCGAATAATCAAAATATTCCTTTTTTAAGTCGTTAAAACCCGCAAGCTGCTTAATCCCATATGCTTTTTTCAACTCAGAAACGAAAAAAACATCATTAACATATCCTTCCAACATTAATTCTATCTGCTCTGTTGCCCTTTTTATATCTCCTCTGTGATACCATTCCCAAGCAGATTTAATGTGTCGTATACTGCTATTAATATCTTTTAGCAACTGTGCATCATCATTAAATGCAATTTTATCTTTAAAATATTGTTCGTAATTGTTTAATCGTTCCCACAAATTGCCTTTAATGTCATCCTTACCAATGCACTTAGTTATTGAAGGAAATCCATTCACATTTCGATCATTCTTTTCATAATCAAATTCAATCATGTTCTTCAAATCTTTTGGCATTTCATTATATAACTTATTTGACAGCTCCTCACCCAACTTATCCATTGCATCCATATATTCTTTGTTTTCAAGCAATTTTCCCCTGGATAAATGATAATCGTTTTCAGTCATAATAATGAACTCATCTTGCATATTTTTATCATTCTTTAATAATTCTACTAACTCTGAATATGATCCTACAATCATTCTACTATTAAAATTATTATCTCTTTCAAATAATGCAAAGCCATTCTTTTTGCTTACCAATACATATGTCGCATTTTCCATTTTTAATATTTCCTTTCTACTAACATAATACCATATAGTCTTTCACCTGACTTTATGTATAACATATAAGCCACAAGCATCGCTGCCCATGGCTCATATTCTACCACTCTCCTACCTAAATTGAAACTGAATTTTACACAGAAACTTCTCTATCAAACGGATTCCGCACTTTCCACACAATCTCTATGGCATCCCCGCTATACACAACCGCCTTCTCAATCAGTGTTTTCAGCCTGTCCACATCAAAGGCCTTCCGCACAGAAAGCCCCGCCAGTTCCCCATCCGTTATCTCCTCCGAGCCAGCCATCTCCTGCATACGATCAAGTTCCATCTGCGCCTCATGTCTGGACTGCTCCAGTTCCTCTATCCGCACCCTGTCCCTCTCGATCCATTCCATATAATCTTCCTTATCCCGGAGGGCATCCAGATCACTTCCCGTTGCCCCGGACACGGCTGCCACCTGGCTCATGGCGGTATCGAAATCAGCAGCAGTCTTTACTGCCACTATACCTAGCCCCACGATAGGCGTGGTCACGCCTTTGGTGAGGGTAGTGCCGACACCGGAAATCTTATCTCCAAGGTTCTTCAAGTCTTCGCCCGTGGCGGCTACCTTCTGAATTGCCACCGCCGACTGGTTCGCCTGATTTTCAAGGTTCTTTAACTTTTCCTCTATCTCGATGATCTCTCTCTGCAAACCATCGTACTGCTCCTGGGTAATCTCCCCTTTTGCCAGCGCCTCATTTGCCTGTTCTGCTGCCGCCTTTAAAGTTTCCAGCTTTTCCACCGCTTCTGTAAGGAGCCGGTTCTTCTGTGCCAGAAGCTCCGTGTTGCCGGGGTTCAGTTTCAGGAGGTTGTTCACATCCCGGAGCTTTGACTGTGTGGTACGGATGTCGGTGTTGACC
>JAIEEY010000095.1 GCA_029067205.1 Lachnospiraceae bacterium | reverse complement strand
GGTATATACCATAAACAATTTGATAAATGAGGTTCTGCTTTCCAAAATAAGACAACAAAAATCTGAGATTGAAATTCTCCAATCTCAGATAAATCCTCATTTCCTATATAACAGCCTTTCCCTAATCAACAGCAAGGCAATCGTTTCCGGACAGAATGATATCAGCCAGATGGCCAGACTTCTTTCAACCTTTTATAGGACCATGCTGAACAAAGGTCAACAAATAACTACAATTGCATCTGAATTAGAAAACACCAAATCATATGTTTCCATACAACAGATGATGCATTCATATTCCTTTGATGTGGTATATGACATTGACGAAAAAATATTGGAATATCCGATACCCAATTTACTGCTCCAACCCCTCGCGGAAAATGCTATTGTCCATGGACTAGATCATCGGGAACTTCCCGATAGAGCTATCCTATCCATTTCCTGCTATCAGGAAAGTGAGAATATTATTTTCAAAATTATGGACAACGGCTGCGGAATGTCTGATGATGAATGTGAATCAATTCTTACCAAAGACAGTAAGGGATATGGCGTGAAAAATGTGCATCAAAGAATACAATTGTATTATGGCGCGGAATACGGACTTACTTTTCATAGTACTAAATGTATAGGAACATGTGCTCGTTTAAAGATTAGTAAAGAAATAAATCAAATTTAAAAAGAAAAATCTGACATTATTCCTAAAAATATCTAACTGATATTTGAACTAAATAAAATAATGTCCTAATATTTTCTTCTAAAAAAGCGAAGATCTCTCATTTTACTACGAGATCTTTGCTTTGCCTTAATAAGTTCTATAAATAATCACTTATATTTTGTCTATCTAACCAACTACTTCTCCATACCCATAGCAACATTAAATACCTTCACGGAAGCGCTGTTCCTGGTATTTGACAAGGTTCATGAAAGGGCTCTCCCCAGTATCTCCTATAGTGCTGCTATTACTATGCTGTCCCCTTCACCCGCTGCATCATAAAGTATGTCTAATCGGTTCTTCATATCATGATTGATATCCTGAATCTTCTCCTGCTAATGTTCCATGTCTTTATAATACTCGTCCTGATTCTACTTCTGCTATCTGTAACCAGATAAAAAAGCATTTTTCCTGTCGTAGCATGCGCTACAAAATATGTTGCGCATAAAGACTGCATTGTAAATTATGCAGTCTTTATCATCCACTACCATAAATCTTCGTTTTCTATACTTTCCACCCAGCTGTCAATTGCACTCTTAACACCTTCACGGATTGCAATTTCGCTCCACTCATTCGAATCCGTGAACAGCTTCTCCTGTATAAATGCCCCAATGGTATTCAGCCCCCACGATTCTGGAAACGCATCAAAATCATTTCCCAATACCAGGTCGTTCTGCATATACCAGATTAGTGCATTGCTCAACGGATTTTCCAGCTCCACACTGCTGTCCGCATTGAACGGAACAAAAGCAAACTTATTTGTAATAAAGTCCATTCCGGTATCAGAAGTATTCAGCCAGAGCAAAAACTCTTCAGCCGCTTTTCTTTCCTCCGCAGTTGCCTTGGCATTGATAACATAGTACTGGGACACAAACTCGGGAATGGAATTATTGATTTTTTCCACAGTCACTCCCTCGGCTGCTATGTCGCTGTCTTCAAGGTTTGTTTTCATCGGAAGCATTGTCAGATGTGCTGCTTTCTCCGCGTCAACAGACTCCACATTGGAAAAAATCCAGTTTCCATTCTTGATAAACAATGCTTTTCCCTCGGCGAAAGTCTGTACTGCCTGATCATAGCCTGTCACTGTAGAGTTTATATAGTCCGGTCCCCGCAAGATTTTTCCTTTTTGTCCTGCTGTATAACCTGAAAGAAAATCCAGCTCCTTTATAATTTTCACCAATGGTTCCTCAATCTCCCGAACCTGCTCAGCCGTTGCATTTGCCGTTGCCTGATAGGTAGGAAAAACTGCATTTAAAGCATAATTTACATAATGGTTTCCGTATGTCCATTTCTCAGCGCCTGCAATTGCAAATACACCGTTTAGATTTTGTGTCAGTGCTGTTTTTTCTGTTGCCGTTGTATATGTATTGCCATTGAGCGTAATCTGCTTTCCGCCCTCTCCGCCAATGTAATCATTGACTGCCATAACCATTTGCTCAAATTCAGGATATCCCGCTACCCTGAAATCCGAAACAAAGTTATCTTCCGCATCCAGTCCAAACACATCACAGATCATACGGGTATCTGCAATCAAGCCATATCCCTCAATATTATATGGTATCCCATAGCTCGCACCCGCTTCGTCGCTTAGTTTCATCTCGTCCGGAATGGCTTCATAAATGCTCTTTAATTCCTGATTTTCAACCTCATTTGACGACCATGCATACCTGCCCTCATACCACTCCTGAAATGTCGCCTGATTCACAGAATAGATTGTTGGCTGATTTTTGGAATTCATTTCCGAGCGGAGTGTTTCCAGACCTTCTGTCGTACCACATGTATATACCTTAACTTTTGCCCCCGTTTCTTGCTCATATGCATTGCATAAATCCTGTATACTGTCAGCAATCTCAGACTTCGTATTGTATAGATAAATATCATAATCTTTTGAAGATGCTCCGCACCCCATTGTTGCCATACCCATGATTCCAGCTAATGCAACTGGCAGAATTTTTTTTGCTCTCATATTTTCCTCCTGTTCCATTTAATAATTTGCTAATAGAACTGCCTGATATGGTTCCAAACGCAGTTTCGTCTCTACGAGATCCACTTTTTCATAGTTACTCAGCAGCACCTTGCATTTTTCCGCATCTAATTCCAGTTGTGCTTCATTCTCCTGAAAATTAGCGATAATCTGCAATTCCTGATTGTCCAGCTGACGTTTGTATGCGACGATATTATCTATGTTGTCAAACAGAGGAACCACTGTACCGTACACCAGTACATCTTTATACTGAGAATCTGTCCGCAGGGCGACCAGCGACTTATAGTGGGCATAGACAGAATCTTTATTGTACATCTCACTTTCAACATTGATATCCACAAAATTATCATTTACGGGAAAACAAGGTGTCCCATCCGTAAAGCCGGCATTTTTACCCTGATTCCACTGCATCGGTGTTCTGGAATTGTCCCTGCTCCTATGCGTGACTGTCTTGTACACATATTCCGAATCAAGTCCTGCCTGAATTCCGCTCTGATAATGATGATACGTCTGAATATCCGAATACTGGTCTATGGAGCCAAGCTCTATATTTTCCATGCCAATTTCTTCTCCCTGATAAATGACTGGCGTCCCACGAAATCCAAGCAGTATCGTACCCAGCATTTTCTTTGTCACATCATTGACCGCGCTGCCGGAAAAGTATTTGTTAATAGAACGGTTCTGGTCATGATTTTCCAAATATACAGCGCCCCACCCGGCATTTTGGACTTGTGTCTGTACTGTCAGAAAAATATCCCGCAGCTGATTCACTGACCAGTCAGTCGGCTTAAACCATTATCCTGTCTCCGGAATATCTATATCCGCCGCCCTAAAATCAAAACTCATGTTAAAATAACCATCCGGACCGATAAACTCAGCAACTTGCTCATCTGGTACCCCCGCCTCCGCAACAGTCATAATGTCATAATTTGCAAATGTCCGCGATTTCAACTCCGAAAGCAGCGCACCAATCCCTGGCTGATTAATAATATATTTATCTATCGCGGTCAGACCGTCATCTCCGTCTGGTTCAACTGTTCCATAAACCATATTTTTCTTGATATTCAGAATTGCATCAATACGGAAACCGCCAATGCCCTTATCAAGCCACCAGTTGATCATCGTATACAGATCTTCCCTCATCGCAGGGTTATCCCAATTTAAATCCGGCATTTTATCAGAAAATGCATGAAGATAAAACATGTTGTCCTCACCCGGCACTGGCTCCCACGCGGAACCGCCAAAATACGATCTCCAATTGTTTGGAGGCTGTCCGTCTATTCCTTTTTCAAAGAAATAGTAATCCCGATACTTGCTGTCCGGATTTTGCAATGCCTCCTGAAACCATGCATGCTCGTCAGATGTATGGTTCATTACCAGGTCAAGCAGGATCTTAATATTGTACTCCTTAGCCTTTTCTATCAACTCATACAAATCTTCATTCGTTCCAAATTCCGGTGCAACCTGGTAATAGTCCGCTACATCATATCCATTGTCTGACCATGGCGACTTATAGCAGGGGCAAAGCCAGATTGCGTTTGCACCAAATTCTTTGATGTAGGGAAGCCTGCTGATCACTCCTCTGATATCCCCGATCCCATCACCGTTACTATCCTGAAAGCTTCGCGGATATACTTCATAAATGACTGCCTCTTTCCACCATTTTCTACTTTCCATAACTTATCCTTTCACAGCACCTGCTGATATTCCTTCAATAATATTTTTCTGTAAGATGATAAAGATAATGACAACTGGTATTATGCACAATAACACCGCCGGGAAAATCAGCTCCCATGGATTTCCATACTGCCCTGACAGGCTCTTTGCATAATACAAACTCAATGTCAATGTCTTTTTATCATTGTTTCCAATTACCAGAAACGGAAGCAGGTAATCATTCCATATCCACACTGCATTTGTAATGATAACCGTCACTGTTGTCGGCTTTAATAATGGCATGAGTACATACCTGTACATCTGGAAGATATTTGCGCCGTCCAGCATCGCAGCCTCTTCCAGTGAAGCGGGGACACTTTTTATAAATCCCCTGTAGAGCAAAACCGACATGCTCAGTCCAAAACCACCATACATCAGAATCAGCCCCAGTGTATTCTTCAATCCAAGCTTCTCCACTAGCGAGACCAGCGGATACATGACGGACTGAAATGGAATCAGCATGGCCGCTGTATATGCGAGAAAAAGGAAATCCGCTACTTTGGAATTCATTCTGGCAATGGCCCATGCTGCAAAGGAAGATACAAGAATAATGAGACCTACTGCCAATACCGTTATCAGTATCGTCTGAAGCAGACTCCTGCCAAGGTCAATCTGCTTTGCAGCATTTGCCAAATAGCCAAAATCCCATGATTTAGGCAATGCAATCGGAGAAGCAACGATCTCCTGCTGTCCCTTAAAAGAATTCACCGCTAAAAAGTAGATTGGAAACACTGTGACAAATGCAAATATCACTAAAATAGTACCAATAATACCCTGTCTGATTTTTTCCCTGTGACTCATTATGATTCAATCTCCTTTCGCTTTGTTACGATAACCTGTGTTATTGATATCGCTGCTATAATGACAAAGAACACAACCGCCTGTGCCTGTGCAACGCCGTATTTAGGTGGTGAACTCTCACGCACTGTCTTTAATATCATATAGGAAATCATTGTCGTTCCAAAATTTCCTTCTGTCAAAGACACATTTAAATCCAGCATCTTAAAACTGCTCGCCAGTGACATAAAGAGCACTATTGTAAAAGACGGCATTAAAAGCGGGAGTGTGATCTTGCAGAACTGATACCATGTGCCAGCACCATCAATCCTCGCTGCTTCATATAGATCTTCTGAAATATTGTTTAAACCATTTAAGTATATCACCAGATAGTATCCGGCAACCTGCCATGTTCCGACAATCGCATATGCCAGCAGCGCTTTCCACTGATTCTGGAGCATATTGTTCAGCATTTCTATATGTACGATACCATCCGTCCCAAACAAAAACTGTGAGAACACATTCTCAAATATGAACCGCCATATATACCCCATTGCCAGCATACCCAGGACATACGGCAGGAACAATATTGTACGGAACAACCCTTTTCCCTTTGTAAGTTTTTTCACCATAAGCGCAAGCATCAGACTGACAGCATTCTGCACGATCACTGCCAGAACTGCATACACTGCTGTGTACCCCATCGTTCCAAGAAAGGTTTTTGACCGGAATATACCAAGATAGTTTTTCAGACCGACAATTGCGTCCCACCAGTGTTCACCTCCCACAAAATAAGCGCCGCGCCACTCTGTAAACGAATAGACTACACCTTCAATAAACGGAACAATAATAACCATCAAAAACAATACGATTGATGGCAATACCATGAACCAGAACTTTTTCTTAAAAAAAGTCTTCATGTACTCCTACCTCCTTTATTATAATTTACCTTTATGAAACATGTTTCATTTCTTTTATGCTATCACATGAAACATGTTTCGTCAACAGTAAATAACAAAAAAATGAGGAATATTTTTATCCCTCACTTTAAACCTTACAGTTTTGCAGTTGTCTCTCCTCTTTCCAGCGTAACAGGAAGCAGAAATTTTGTTTTACCTTTTGGTATATCTGGATTCTCAATCAGATAAAGCAGTTCTTCAACTGCTTTGTGGGCAATTTCCCTGTATGGCTGATTGACGGTTGTCAGTTTCACCGTCCCCGTCTTTGTGACATATGTTCCGTCATACGCCACGATTGCAAGGTCCTGCGGTATTTTTTTCCCGATTGCAATTCCTGCCTTTAAGAATGCTGTCGCGGGCATGTCCGCCGCAAAAATGCCATCCACTTCGGGATATTCCTCCAGAATATATTTTGCCATCTCGAAATAGCCGTCAAAATCAAAATCATTCCACTGGATAGGCACCCTCCTTGAACGGATACCCGCCTCTCCCAAAAGCTGCGCCAGCTGCTCATGACTGACAAACGACATGATTTTTTTATCATCCTTAGTACCCGATATGTGAATCACATAACTGCACTTACTACGGACAAACTCCTGCACCGCAAACGCGGCCCCCATTCTGTGATCAGACACTACCAATGGAAATCTGGCACCTGCATTGTAATCAAGCATGACCATCGGCTTGTCCACTTTTAAATACTCCTTTGCAGTACATGCTGAAGTGCCACAGATAATCCCATCAACGATATTGGATTTCAACAACGCAAAGCAGTCTTTCTCCCTCTGTGCATCGTCCGATGTACTGAACAACATAAATTTGTATTTTTTTTCAAATAATATCTTCTCAATTTCCGACGCCAGAGAAGAAAACCATGGATGCTGTATATTGGGCACAAGCATGGCAATGGAATTGGACCTTCCCTTGAACATCCCTCTTGCAAGCTCATTGGGAACATAATTTAATTTTTTCATTGCATCCTCTATCTTTTTGCGAGTTTCCGGCTCTACGTTTGCTGTACCATTCAGCAGTCTGGAAACCGTGCAGATTGCGACACCTGCCTCTTTCGCCACATCTCTTATACCTGCCATAAAAACACTCCTTATGAAATCCTCATCATAAAAAGTATATCACACAACAGCGTATAATGAAATAATATGATATGTTTTTCCTATTTATAATACAACACAAAGGCCTCATAGGGTTTCAGCCTCATCCCAGCTTTATCATACACATTCTCCGCATTGGAAATAAGGCAGGAGGCACCTACAAAATCTGCTGGTATAGTAAATTTCGTTTCATGGTCACAGAAACTGCACACGACAAGGAGGTTTTCAGCATCCAGCATCCTTGTGTAAACAAACAGCTCTGTGCTATCCTCCATTAGTGCCTCATATTTACCATACACCACAACAGGATACTCTTTTCTGAGACTAATCAGCCTCTTATAATAATGGAACACGGAATTGGCATCTGCGGTCTCTGCCTTCGCATTAATCTCTGTATAGTTAGGATTCACTGCAATCCAGGGTGTTCCCATGGTAAAACCCGCCTGCGGTGAATCGTCCCACTGCATCGGTGTTCTGGCATTGTCACGGCTCTTAAAGGCGAGACAGGGCCAAAATACTTCATGTGTCAGCCTGCCTTCACCACACCATTCACTGTACGCATTGACACTCTCGATATCTCGGAAGTCGTCCGGGCTCTGAAAAGGATAGTTGGTCATTCCCAGCTCCTCCCCCTGATAGATGTATGGAGTGCCCTGAAGCATGTGCAGGCAGGTGGCAAGCATCTTGGCAGACACCTCCCGGTACATGGGGCAGTCGTCGCCAAAGCGTGAGACGGCGCGGGGCTGGTCGTGGTTATCCCAGAACAGACTGTTCCATGCTTTACCGTAAAGCTCCGTCTGCCAGCGTGACAGGATTTTCTTCAATGCGACAAGCGGGATTTTCTCATCCGTCCACTTTCCGTATTTGCCGTCCCCCTCCACATGTTCAAACTGGAATACCATGTTCAGCTCATGTGTATCCTCACCGGCGTACTGCTGCGCCAGCTCTGTCGTCACACCCGCTGTCTCACCGACAGTCATGATATCATACTTTGACAGTACCTTTTCATTCATTTCCCGCAGGTACTTATGCACATTCGGTCCGTGAATGCAATAAGGACCAAAATCCCCATCTTTTCCGTCTGGCATCTCCTTCGTCTTAGAAATCATGCTGATAACATCCATGCGAAAACCGTCGATGCCCTTGTCGCACCACCATGTCATCATATCAAACACTTCCCCGCGCACTTTGGGATTATCCCAATTGAGATCCGGCTGCTTTTTAGAAAACAGGTGCAGATAGTACATGCCTGTCTTTTCGTCATATTGCCATGCCGAACCGCCAAAACAGGAAACCCAGTTATTTGGCGACGTGTGCGCATCTTTGCCCTCTCGCCAGATATAATAATCACGATATGCATTATTCTTTGATTTTTGGCTTTCCACAAACCACTGATGTTCGTCCGACGTGTGGTTCACCACCAGATCCATGACAATTTTTATCCCACGCTCATGGGCAGCTGCCAACAGTTCGTCAAAGTCCTCCATCGTGCCAAATTCATCCATGATATCCCGATAATCGCTAATATCATATCCGTTATCGTCATTAGGAGACTTGTATACCGGCGAGAGCCAGATTACATCGATCCCCAAATATTTCAAATAATCCAGCCTGCTGATAATCCCTTGTAGGTCGCCAATCCCATCCCCGTTACTATCCATAAAGCTGCGCGGATAAATCTGATAAATAACAGCTTCTTTCCACCATGTTCTGTTCATATTGTTTCCCTTCCTTTTCTTTACATATATTTCAATTTTCTTCTATACTGCGCACACTCTATACGCACATTTCCAGTACCAGAACTTGATACCCATACAGTCTGATTGTCCCACGCCCTTCTGCAATATCATGATAATTATTCAACAACACCTTCTTATACGCTGTCGGCAATTTCACCTCTTGCTCATCTCTCTGGTAATTTCCGACAACCAATAACGTCCTATTCCCTTTGCGGTAATAAGCCATCAGGTTGTGCTGCTCTGCCCACACTGGTTCCAGTGTGCCATACACAATAGTTTCTTTATAGAGCGAATCTTTGCGGAGCGCAATTAGTTTTTTATAAAAAGAATAAACAGAATCCTCGTCCTCCATTTGTGCAGCTGCATTGATTAATGGATAGTTGGGATTGACTTTCAGCCACGGTGTACTGGTAGTAAATCCTGCATTCACCCCATCTGTCCACTGCATCGGCGTACGCGCATTGTCTCGACTGTATTTTGATACGACCTTCAACGCCTCCTCTGGTGTAAGTCCTGCTTCCAGTGCAACCCGATACTCATCGTGGGCGGAGATATCGTCCACCTCGTCAATGGACGCAATCGGTACATTCTCCATCCCTAATTCCTGCCCCTGATAGATAAACGGCAGCCCCCGCAGCATGAAGTTGAGCGCCGCCAGCATTTTCTTGCTCTCGATGCAGCAATCCCCTTCTGGAATATAACGGCTGACGCCCCGAGGCTCATCATGGTTCTCAATGATATTGGATAGGAAACCGATATCACCTACCTTCGCCTGCGCCTCAAAACAGCATTTTTTATAGTCGTCCGGTGTAATAGGCGTTATGTCATACCACCCCTTTTTGCTGCCGCCGAAAATCGTCTCATTGAAGTCAAACATGCTTGAGAAATAGCCGTCGTCTCCGATAAATTCTGGGATTTCCTCAGGCTTTTCATTAAATACTTCTCCCACTGCAAAAGCATCATATTTTTTAAATGTACGGTCACGCATCTCGCCTAAAAATGCCCCGATTCCTTTCGCCTCCTTTAACATAGCATTGATGCTGCACAGACCGTCCTCCCTGTCTGGTTCATAGTCGCGGAATGGAAGCGCCTTCTTGATATTGATAATGGCATCAATGCGAAAGCCACCAAGACCTTTATCCAGCCACCAGTTGATATTCCTGTAGACCTCCTCCCGGACTTCTGGGTTTTCCCAGTTGAGGTCAGGCTGTTTCCTGTGAAAGACATGGAGATACTGTTTGCCTGTGCCCGGTAAGTCATCCCACACAGGACCGCCAAAATAAGAGCGCCAGTTCGTAGGCAGTTCTCCCTCTTTTTTGTCCCTCAGATAAAAGTATTTCCCGTATTTTCCCTCCGGGTTCTCACAGGCTTTTCGGAACCACTCATGCTCATCTGAGCAGTGATTGACCACCAGATCCATTAGAATACAGATGCCTCGGTTCTTCGCCTCCGCAATCAGCTGCTCCATATCCTCCATCGTGCCAAAACGGGGATCAATGCTGTAGTAATCCGATATATCGTATCCCTGGTCAGCCAGGGGCGACTGATAACAGGGCGACAGCCAGAGGATATCGATACCCAGATCTGCAAGGTAATCCAGTTTGCTGATAATGCCGGGGATATCGCCAATGCCATCGCCGTTGGAATCATAGAAGCTCTTGGGATAAATCTGATATGCAACCTTGTCATGCCACCACTTTTTGTTCATAACCATACCTCCTAATTTAGAATCATGTAATTTTCATGCGAATCAGTACCATCCTGTCCGCTGGTTGTGTTTAATTATTATCTACATCTTAATGACATCTGCATGAAAAGTCTTACAGTTATCTGATTAAAAAATACGGTATTATGACTTTTATTATAACTTTTAGAGTGATTCCATGTGTTTTCGGTACTGCAAAGGTGTCGTTCCTGTATGTTTCCGAAATTCCTGCAGGAAATTTCCCAGATTGTTAAAACCGCATTCCAGACAGACTTCCGTCACCTGCAGCTGCGTCTCTTCTAGAAGGCGCTTTGCCTGCTTAATGCGGTACTCGTTGATATATTCTATGGGTGAATACCCAATTGCTTTTCTGAAAAGTCGACAGAAATACTGTTCGTTCAAGTTAACCTGACCAGCAAGGTCCGAAATGTATATTTTATTTTGATAATTGTCCTTAATAAATGTGAGTGCTGTCTTAATACTCTCCACACGTCTGTCAAAATTTCGTTCTGTGGGCATAAAAAGCCCGTGGGCAAAAAGCGTGGCAAAAATATACATCAGGGAAGACTTAACATACAATTGACTTGTCAGATTATTTGTCACCAGACTGCTGTCCGCCACATGATTATGCGCCGTCTCTTGTCCTGCAAAGGCTTCTTCAGTGCTTTGTCCGACAGCACGCATGATGTCTACAAAAGCACTGCGGAGCATGGAAAATGCCGGATGGTGCGACGCGACACAGCGTGGAAAAAGGTACTTTCCATTTTGTATTGGCTTTATCAATCGAATCTGCACCTCATCACTGGAATCCAAACCAAAAATGCCCAATGAAAATACAACCGCATCCTCCCAATAGTGGTCAGATGTCTCAGCAATAATACTGTGCAGTTCGCCGGGATTGACAAAATAAAAACATTCGGACTGGATCAGAAACGACTCCATATTAATCTCCAGCCGAAATGCTCCTTCCGAAAAATATAGGATTTCTACTTCATCATGCCAGTGATGCTTTACAAAAACACCCTTTCCTACGGCATGTGTTCGATAGATTGCACACGGAAACGACTTTGTTCCATGAATACAGATTTCTTTTAGATCTTTTGAGACAACTGACGGTTGTTTCATAGGAGGTCTCCTTTACATAATAATTGTAAAAAAGCTATCATATACTGACAATAAAGTCAATAGCAGTGTCCTAGTCATCATATAAAAATTTATTTTTTTTGACAGATTTCTGAGCCACCATTCCACCATCTATCTTATGGAACTATAGAAAATTAACCGCTCAAACCAGTTTCTCTAAGAAGTCCGACAAATCAAGATTTTCACATTTTTATTTTGTGTGGTAATTTGTCTACAATTCCTAAGTTTATGGTGATAGTCAATAAATGTGTTGGTGTTACTTTAAAGCGTTACCAACTTATAGTTGTGAACATCATTTACACTATGCCAGTAACAATTCTGACAGGCTGTGCACAAGGATGAAAATAACATATCCTTCAGATTGTCCGCACATCGGAAAGCAATAGAAAACAAAACATTATAGCGATTGATATACTTTGCAGCAACTCCACGATAATGATTATAGGTCTCCTTGATAAAAAATGCAGACTATTTACGGTATTGAGGTTAAATATGCCTCTGCCTGCTTCCCGTTTTACATTTACAACCGTACAGCTGGTAAGTGTTTCGAAATCATTATAGCTACGGAGTACGTCTGTAAGTACGAGTGTATCTTTCGCAATATGTCCACAGAATATTTCATGGAGTTCTTTACCTGATGGTTTTGCTCTGTTTACTGCAGCCACAATGGCGCCACCGTCACGCTGGATACCAGTGCAGATGGCTATATATTCATTTGAAATCTCTCGTTTAGCTGCCCTTGCACCATGCCTGCGCGGCTCGCGGTCCGCCGTTTTTGGAACATGGCTGCCCTTGTAACAGTCAAGTACAAATGTTTCGTCGAGTTCGGCAATTCCAGAGAGAAGAACAGGATTGCTTTCAAAAAGATCCTGTAAGGTCATGAGTATCTTGTGCCGCATATTAAAGGCTGTCTGGGGGGAAAAGCCATATTTTTTCGCTGATTTGTCCAGGGATACACCACATAGTGTATCACAAATAAAATCTGCCCACACAGACTGATTGTAATGAGAATTAGACATTATTGTATTAGTTGAATGCATATATGTACGTTTGCAGTCATGGCATGGGAAGCGTTGTTTTCCTGTCCTGTAGCCATACTTAATGACATGTGTTCTGTTGCAGTATGGGCAGCTGGGTTTTTCTTCTGACTGTTGATTTACGGAAATAATACTGAGTACAAAATTAATAATACACTCCACTGCCAGGTAATCCATGAAAAATGAGGGCAGGGGGGCCTCAAAATCGCAGTATACAAACTGAGTTCTTAAGAACATATACTCTGTAAATCCCCTTACAAGAAAGGCATACGCCCCGTAAACTGCAACAAAAGCCGCCGCTATACGCAGCAGCCACGTTCTCCACAATAAACCTTCCGTAATATGCATAACTCTCTGAACCATTCCGAGAACTATATTCCAATGGAGTCCAAATGCAGGCACATCAGCACAAATCCCCAATAAGAGGCAAGCAAATGTATAAGCCTCGCAGAAGCAGCTCCTGACCGAAAGTCCGCAGAGCGCACTTCCTATTGAACAAGATATCCCTGATCTACAAACCCATGTGTCATCTTCCACATGACTTTATGACCTGAAAACTTTATTTTTATGTCTCCGGCTTTAAGTGTCCGTAAAAATAAGATGCTGTTGCTCCCCCATCAATCAGGAAGTCTGCCCCTGTAATAAATGCCCCTTTATCACTCATCAGAAGTTCAGCTACATCCACCGTGATATATCCGCCTTTACGCAAAACAGATACCGCATGACATATACTCGGTTTTGTAAACCCCATGTGTCGGGCAAGGTCTGTCGAGCGTACATTTCCCATTCGATTTTGCAAGATAAGCAAAGCCTCCAAATAATCCTCACCTGACTTATAAAGTTTCATTATGACTATCCCCCTTAACTTTGCTGTAAAGCTACAAGATGAGCATATAAACCATTTGCTTTTAAAAGTTCAACCGGAGTTCCCATTTCAATTACTTTTCCATCATCCAAAACGATAATCTTGTCTGCATTGGCAACTGTCCTCATACGATGCGCTATCACCATTACGGTTTTATTTTTCAATAATACCGAAAGTGCATCCTGAACCAATGTTTCACTTTCAGCATCCATTGAAGCAGTAGCTTCATCAAGAAGTATCACCGGGGCATTTTTCAGCAATGCACGAGCAATCGAGATACGTTGTCGCTCCCCGCCTGAAAGTGCGCTGCCATTTTCCCCAATATTGGTCTGATATCCTTCTGGCAAACGGTTAATGAATTCTTCACACTGCGCTGCCCTTGCCGCTTGTTTCACTTCTTCATCTGTCGCACCGCTTCTACCTAATCTTATATTTTCCATTACAGTATCATCAAACAGTAAAACATCCTGGAACACTACTGCAAAATTTTTAATTAAAGTTTCCGGCTCAACGGTTTTCACATCAACTCCGCCAATCATAATGCTACCAGAATCTGCATCCCAAAATCTTGCCGCAAGTTTTGATGCAGTAGATTTCCCACTTCCAGAGGGTCCAACAAGTGCTGTAACTTCCCCCTGCTTTGCCACAAAGGACACCCCTTTTAACACAGGTTCTTCGTTATAAGAAAATCTGACATTGTTAAATTCAATATCATATCCATGATTATTGCACACATTGTTTCCTGTCTGTTCTGCAGTATTTTCAATTTCTTTCATTCTCTTTGCGCTAACCTGTGAAGAAAAAAGTTCTGCCATCATCATAAAACAAGTGGTAAATGGATCATAAATTCTCCCCGCAAATATCAGGAACATAATAAACATAGGAATAGACAACGAGCCATTTGTAACCAAAATACCGCCAACGAGCAGTACAGCTACCAATCCCAAGCGAAGTACAAATTGTGCTGCTGTTGTTGCCACCCCTGGTGCCAATTCATTCCGAAAAGAACACTGAACAACATAATCCAGCTTATTTTCCAAACCATTCAAATAATCCTGCTCTTTTGCACAGGACTTTAACTCCTGAATCGTATCCAGATATTCCTGAACGCCATCATATGCTGCCCTCTTTGCAATAAAATTAGCTGTTTCCGCTTTTGTTTGTGCTTTTTTTGCCATAAAAACAATCCATGCAGCTACGGGAACTGGCAATACAATACATAATCCCATTCTCCAATCTATGACCAACAAACTTATAGCAGTTATGATAAACATGATAACTGTTCCGAAAAATTGTGGAACTGCATTGGAAAAAACACGTTCCAATGCTGTGCAATCTCCCATAATGGTAGAAGTCAAATCCGACAAATCTCTTTGCCCAAAAAAGGAAAGTGGTAATTTCCGAAGCTTTTCCGCAAGCGTAATCCTCCTTGATGCGCTTTCTGAGTAAGCTATTGTATAAGTTTTGTTATACTGTATCCAATACATACTCAACCACTACCGGCTAAAGCCGGTAGGTTTGATGTGCTGCTAAAGCAGCCTAAAGTGTGCTCCCTAAAGGT
>JAIEEY010000094.1 GCA_029067205.1 Lachnospiraceae bacterium | reverse complement strand
ACTTATAAAAGCTTTGTTATTATATGAAATATAGGTGTTATTAACTTGACAGCACATATTTCATATAATGGACTTAACAGAGAATTTTTCCATCTGTGTGGTTGAAAATTGTCTACTCCATAATGGATATTTATTCAGCATAAACCTACTTTTTTGTATAAAAATGCACATATATCCAATATATGCATATGATCTTGGATAAGACATTAACTTAAAATATACGAAAACCATAGAAACCACTAAACATGGTTTCATAATCGTAGCTCCAACCGCACAGGTGGGAATTTTTTGATTGAATAAATGATGGTAAGTATCCTGTTAGTGAAAGAGTATTTGATTTTTATATTGTAGTGGGAACGTATAGTGTTGGCTATAGGATTGCGTAGGAGTGGGAAATACTTATTTTTTAGGAATTATCTCTTAGCGATTTCAAAATAAAAAGGAGATAGAGATGTTGCCGGAGGAAAATGATTACAAATATTTGGTTGAAGATATTAAAAATAAAGTTCGCCAAGCACAATACAGTGCAATGGTGAAAGTGAATGGTGAAATGATTCAGCTCTATTGGAATATTGGAAAGGAATTGAACCAACAGGTGAGGTATGGCAATTCATTTATTGATACTCTTGCAAAAGAGATTCGACTGGATTTTCCTAAAATTAAAGTTTTTTCGGCAAGGAACCTTCGGTATATGAAAAAATTTGCAAAAGAAGTAACCGATCAAAACTTTTTGCAGACGGTGTCTGCAAAATTGACATGGTCGCATAATCTTGTTTTACTGGAAAAACTGCATGACATGAATGAGCGTTTCTGGTATGGTACAAAAGCAATTGAAAATGCATGGTCGGTTGACGTGCTTGAGTTTCAAATTGCGGGCAGACTTATGGAGAGGCAGATGAATCCCCAAAAAGTGCAGAATTTTGCCCTGCGTCTTCCTAAGCCACAAAGTGAACTTGCAATTGAGACAATGAAGGATCCATATATTTTTGATTTTGTAGAAATGCGGGAAGACATGATTGAGCGAGAAATTGAGAATGAACTGGTAAAACATATTACCAATTTCTTGTTAGAAATGGGCTCTGGATTTGCCTATATGGGTCATCAGAAACTGTTCAAAGTAGGAGATCCAGATCTTTTATTCTACAATACAATTCTTCACTGCTATGTGGTAATTGATTTGAAAATGAAAAGATTTATGCCAGAGTATGCGGGAAAAATGAATTTCTATCTGTCTGTTGTGGATGACCAGCTCAAAACGGAAAACGATAATCCGTCAATTGGTTTGATTTTGTGTAGGGATAAGAATAAGGTTGTGGCGGAGTATGCTTTAAAGGATATGAGCAAACCTATTGGGGTAAGTGAGTATCGGGTTACACAGGAAATTCCAGAAGACTTTAAACGTGCATTGCCAGATTCCGAGGAATGGGATAAACATATAAAATTTCCAGATGATAGGGAAAGTGACATTTAGAATGAAAATTGAAATTTGCAGATAGTATCTTCAAATATCTTCAAATTTTTATAATGTATTGTAGCAAAAAGAAAATATGGTGTTATTGCAGAGCAAATTCATATTTAAAATAAAGGATGTGATCAAATAAAATGACAGTGAGAAGAGTTGCACATATTAATGGGGATAAGGAACAAAGCATAAAATCGCATCTGGAGCAAGTTGCAAGGTGGACCTCAATATTTTGTGAAGACTATAGTTTTTCAGATACAGATATACAAAAGTATGCATTTCAGACTGGAATGGCGCATGATATTGGAAAATATTCTGATAAGTTTCAACGAAAAATCAGAGAAGATCCCAATATTTCAGTAGATCATTCTACTGCAGGTGTTCGTGAATTGCAGAAAATGAAAATGCTATGCGGTGCTTTTGCAATAGCGGGGCATCACGGTGGAATTCCTAATGGAAGTGATTTTACAAGTAGTAATCTGATAGAACGAATAAAAAATAGAGTTATAGAGCCGTATATGGATTATAAAAACGAAGTTGAATTAAAGGAAGCTGTGGATCCCATACAGGGATTATCAGCGTATGATTTGTCTTTTTTTATTCGAATGCTGTTTTCCGCGCTTGTTGATGCTGATTTTCTGGATACAGAAAAATTTATGCATAATGGTCAAGTTGTGAGAGGTAAATATTGCTCAATAGAGGTGCTATATGAAAGACTCATCAAATATATCCAGCCTTGGTTTGATATGGTTGAGGAAGCCTCGCAGATCAATAGGGTGCGGACGGATGTTTTAAGCAACTGCCTAAAAGCGGGAATAGAAAGAAGAGGGATATATAGTTTAACTGTACCGACAGGAGGAGGGAAAACTGTATCATCATTGTCATTTGCTCTGACACATGCTAAAAAGAATGGTATGAAAAGAATAATTTATGTAATACCTTACACGAGTATTATTGAACAAAACGTAAAGGTTTACAGAGACATTTTGGACAAAGATAATGAACAGAATGTATTGGCTCATTATAGTAATGCGATATTGGATACGGAAAATGAACAACATAAATTGTCTATCGAAAATTGGGATGCTCCAGTAATTGTAACGACCAATGTCCAATTCTTTGAATCACTTCATTCAAACAAAGTTTCACAATGCAGAAAACTTCATAATATTGCTAACAGCGTAATTATATTTGATGAAGTTCAAATGATCCCACTTAATTGTTTTATGCCATGTATAAAGGCGATACAAAATCTGGTTGAGCATTATAGGGCAACTGTAGTATTATGCACCGCGACGCAACCAGCTCTTGGTAAATGGCTAAGGCCAATGAAGATAAAAGAAATTTGTTCAGATTACGAGAGTTTATTTCTAATTTTGAAGCGTGCAAAGATTGAGAATCTGGGACAAACAAATGAAGATACACTGATCGGTCATATGGAGTCGGCAAAACAGGTTCTTACAATATTAAATACAAAACAAAGCGCTCAAAATCTGTATGAAAGATTACCAAAAGAGGGAAGATTTCATTTATCAACATATATGACACCATTTGACCGCAAGATAACGCTTGATCAGATTAGAGAATTTTTAAAAGATAATAGAGAGTGCAGGGTAGTGTCAACATCTCTTATTGAAGCTGGGGTAGATATCAGCTTTCCACTGATATTTCGGGAGATTGCGGGAGTTGATTCTATTATTCAGGCAGCGGGGAGGTGTAATCGTGAGGGGAAAGGGAAATATGAAGATAGTATGGTATATGTTTTCAGACTACAAGAAACACCTGTAATGTTGGAAAAAAATATAGCAATGACGGAAGAAACTTTTCAGAAATATGGAAAGTATGATGCCCTTGAAGCGATACATTATTATTTTTCGAGTTTACAGTCTTTGGACATGGGATTATTGGATCAGTATCATGTTATTGATGGATTTGAAAAGGGAATGGATGGAATACAGATGCCGTTTAAAAAGATTGCAGAAACTTTTCATTTTACTGATTCCGACACAAAAATGCTAGTGATACCAATTGAGTCAGAAGCTCAAAAACTGACTGTAGAACTGCAGTCTAAAATAGAAAATGGAGATAACTTTAAGGAAACATTGAGGAAGTTAGGAGTATATTCTGTCAATCTATATAATAATGAGTATGATGCCTTGCTATATGACGGTTATGCATATGAGGCAATCAAAGGAGTAGCAGTATTGCAGAATTTGTCATTGTATTCAAAGGATATAGGTTTGCATTATATGAAAAGTAGTGGAGCAACAATTGTATAAGAAAGGGGGAGATAAAATGTCAGTTATGTTTGAGGTTTGGGGTGACTATGCGGCATTTAACCGACCGGAATTCAAGACGGAACGAGTGACTTATGATTGTATAACACCTTCTGCGGCAAGAGGCATTTTGGAAGCAATATACTGGCATCCAGGGTTGAAATACTACATTGATAGTATATATGTGTGCAATCCAATTAAAACTGCCAATATTCGCAGGAATGAAGTAAAAGAAAAAATAAGTGCTGATAGTGTAAAGAATGCAATGAAAAAAGGAGAAAAAGATAAGCTTTATATTTGCACTTCAGATGCTATTGTACAACGTGCAGCATTGGTTTTAAAAGATGTTCGATATGTAGTTGAAGCACATTTTGAAATGACTGATTACGCAAATGAGAGTGATAATCCAGGTAAATTTCAAGATATAATAAAAAGGAGACTGGAAAAAGGTCAATGTTTTCATATGCCATATTTAGGTGTCAGGGAATTTCCTGCTTCATTTCGGATATGGGATAATAAGAAAATAGTGCCGACAGCCTATAAGGGTGAAAAAGATTTAGGTTATATGCTCTATGATCTGGATTTTAACGGAGAAAGTGGTATCGAACCAATGTTTTTCCATGCAGTGTTGAAAGATGGAAAGCTGAACTTGAAAAACTGTGAGGTGTTGAAATGATTCTTAAATCTTTGGTGGATTATTATGAGATACTTCTTGAAAGGAATGAAATAGAAAAGGAAGGATGGATAAAAGCAGATGTTGGATATGCTATTACAATTGATAGGACAGGTGAAGTAAAGAACATAGTTTCTTTGGCTGATAGGACGGATGAAGCAAAGAATGTTCCTAAAAAAAGTAAAGCAAATACTGTGCAGAAAGTAGTGCCAGTTCATAATGGAAGATCGGGCAAGGTGCCGCCCCCATATTTTATGTGTGATAATGCAAAATACCTGTTAGGAGCATGGCAGTATTTAGGAAAGGCAGATGAAGATGAAAAAAATAAGAAACAGGCATATAATTATCATAAAGCAGCAGCAGACTATCATAAAGAAATACTACAAAATTCAAATAATGCGTTAGCTCAGAGTGTGTGTAATTTTTTTGATAGTTGGGATTTTGAAACAAATAAAGAGCGGCTTAATGTAGACTGGGGAAGGGTCTTAAAGGCGAGTAATTTGGTTTTTAGATCATATGAGACTGGTGGAGATATGTTGAATGATATTGAAATTCAAAATGTTTGGGATAAGTATTGCGAAACAATATCAGATCAGAGAGTTGGCAGATGTCTGGTTACAGGAAATCTTGCACCAATTGCAAAATTGCATCCAGTTGTAAAAGGCATGGAGGGAACACAGCCTAAACTGGTGTCCTTTAATGCAAGCGCTTTTGAATCATATGGGAAAGAGCAAGGGGAAAATGCGCCAATATCTGAAAATGCAGCCAATGCTTATGGAAAAGCACTGAATTATATGCTTTCTCAAAAAACACATTTTAGGTATATAGGAGACATTACAATAGTGTTTTGGGCTGCGACAAAAGAAAATGAAGTTGGATATATGCACTTTATGGAAGAATTTCTGGGAAATACAGAAAAACAAGAAGAAGAGAAACTGCTCTATATAATAAATGCAATATCCCAAGGAAATTATTGTGAATATAGCGACTTGGAACTGAAACCAGAAACTGAGTTTTATATTTTGGGGATGGCGCCCAACAATGGAAGGATTTCAGTCTGCCTTTTCTATAACAACACATTTAAGGATTTGGTTGTAAATGTAAAGCAGCATTATGATAGACTATCAATACAGGGTCCGGCTTATGAGAAAAAAAAATATCCATCTATTCACGATATTTTAAATGCAACGACAAGAAAGCAGGCAGGCTATAAAGAAAATACACAATCCATGAAAGGCATTGAGAAATCCTTATTAAATGCAGTATTATTTAACAGACGATATCCGGTAGTTTTATATATCAGTATATTAAACAGGATTAACGCCGAGATATGTCAAAGTAAATCTGCTTTAAACAGAAATCGAGCAGCAATGATCAAAGCATATATTATGCAGAATTTTCCAGATAAAAAGGAGGTAGTAAATACTATGCAGCTAAATGAAGAAACTGAATATATTCCATATTTATTAGGGAGGCTATTTGCGGTCTTGGAAGATGTGCAACACATCTCGATAAATAAGGAAACATTACGTGAACACTATTTTAATGTAGCAAGCAGGACCCCGGCATTAATATTTCCGCGTATGATGCGTTTAGCAAATAATTATTTGAAGGTTTTGAAAAGGGAAAAAGAAGGATTGAGAATTACAAAGGAAAAGGAAATAAATGCTTTGATGGATAAGATTCATTCAGATATACCAAGGCAGCTATCTGTAGAGGATCAGGGAATATTTATGCTTGGATATTATCATCAGGTTCAGAAAAGATATGAAAAAACAAATAAAGAAAATAATTAGGAGGTTGTAGGATGAGTAGTGTAATAAAAAACAGGTATGATTTTGTAGTACTTTTTGAAGTGGAGAATGGGAATCCAAATGGCGATCCTGATGCAGATAATATGCCAAGGATTGACTTGGAGACAAATCAGGGAATCGTAACAGATGTATGCTTAAAACGTAAGATTAGAAATTATGTTGAAGCTGTTAAGGAAAACGAAGAGAGGTACAGAATTTATATCAAAGAGAAGATGCCTTTGAATAATAGTGACAAAGAAGCATATAAGACATTAGGACTGGATGTTGAAGCTTTGTCAGATGATGCAAGAAAAAAAGAAGTTGATAAAAGAAAAAAAGAAGACAGTAAATTTGCTATTGATGTCAAAGATTATATGTGTAGAGAATTTTATGATATTCGTACGTTTGGAGCGGTAATGACAACATTCAAAAAGGACAAGCTGAATTCTGGGCAAGTGCGCGGACCAGTTCAGTTAGGATTTGCAAAATCAGTGGATCCAGTTTTCCCGCAGGAAATAACAGTTACACGAGTAGCCATTACTACAGAAAGTGATGCAGAGAAGAAAGATACAGAATTTGGTCATAAATATATTGTGCCATATGGACTTTATCGTGTTGACGGATATGTTTCTGCAAATTTGGCAAGAAAAGTAACAGGATTTGATGAAGACGACTTGGAGTTGCTTTGGACTGCTATAATTAATATGTTTGAGTTAGATCATGCTGCTGCAAGAGGAAATATGTCAGTTAGGAAACTTATAGTTTTTAAGCATGAGAGTGAATTTGGGAATGCACCAGCATTTAAATTGTTTGAAAGAGTGGTAATAAGGCGTAAAGATGAGACGAAACCGGCAAGATGTTTTGCAGATTATGAGGTTACAGTAGTTGACGAGAATCTGCCATTAGGTGTAACGTGTGAGCAAAAGCTTTAGGAAAGGGATATCGAATATGTACGCCGAAGATGATTATCTTATGCTCTCAGGCATTCAACATTTTGCATTCTGCAGGCGGCAGTGGGCAATAATACATATTGAGCAGCAGTGGGCGGAGAATTATCGCACAACTGCCGGAGAGCTGATGCACAAAAAAGCACATGACGAGGATTCTTTTGAGAAAAGAGGAAATCTTCTGATCGTCAGGGGGCTGCGCATTTCTTCCCATGAGCTTGGAATGAGCGGACAGTGTGATGTCGTGGAATTTCATCAGAATAACAATGGTGTGGAGCTGTTTGGGTATGATGGAAAATGGGATCCTATACCAATTGAGTACAAGCATGGAGTACCCAAGGAGAATAATGCAGATGAACTGCAGCTTTGCGCACAGGCAGTCTGCCTGGAAGAAATGTTCCAGACAAATATACCAGAGGGATTTTTGTATTATGGTGAAAATAGAAGGCGAAGTCGTGTAGAATTTACTGACACTTTGCGAGATGAAGTGTATAAGATCGCAAAAGAAATGCATGATTTGTTTTGCAAGGGATATACGCCAAATGTAAAACCAACAAAGCAATGTAAGTCATGTTCTTTGGAAAATCTGTGTGTTCCGAAACTGCAAAAGGCAGTAAATGTCAGGGCATATATAGAGCAGGGGATTAAAACAAATGATTTGTGACAGTTGTGTCATAATCGAATACAGGAGGGGTTACATGCGGAAATTATTAAATACTTTATATGTCATGACAGAGAGCTGCTACCTGACACTTGATGGCGAAAATATTGTGATACAGGACGGCGAAAAGACGCTTGGCAGATTTCCGCTTCACACATTGGAAAATATCATCTGCTTTACTTATAAGGGGGCGACTCCGGCATTGATGGGTGCCTGTGCAGAACGGAAGATAGGAATGAGCTTCTTCTCGCCGAGAGGTGCATTTTTAGCAAGGGCTGTTGGAAAAGAGTATGGAAATGTATTGCTGCGAAAGGAGCAGTATCGTATTTCGGATGATGATAAGCGAAGTGTCGCCTATGCGAAAAATATGATTGTCGGAAAAGTTTTTAACAGCAGATGGAGTATAGAGCGGACACTTCGCGACCATGCACACAGGGTGGATGCTGAAAAGCTGAAACAGGTTTCCAATATTTTGTATGAAACTTTACCCAAAATTGATAATGTACTGGAACTTGATGCGTTACGCGGAATAGAAGGGAAGGCAGCGGAGCAATACTTTTCAGTGTTTAATGATATGATATTGAATCAAAAGGAGGATTTTGCATTTACTAAGAGAAATCGCAGACCACCACTTGATAATATCAATGCAATATTATCCTTTGCATACACAATTCTTGCAGGAGATTGTGCGAATGCATTATCAAGTGTGGGGTTGGATCCATATGTAGGATTTATGCATGGTGACAGACCTGGTCGAACTTCGTTGGCACTTGATTTGATGGAGGAACTGCGTCCGGTCTTGGCAGATCGATTTATTGTGACATTAATCAATACAAAAGCAATTCAGGCTGCTCATTTTGAGAGGCAGAAAGATAATGCCGTTCTTTTAAATGATGACGGCAGAAAAGTGTTTTTTAATGCTTGGCAGAATCATAAAAAGGAAATTATTACGCATCCATATTTAAAAGAAAAAATTGAATGGGGATTGGTTCCTTATGTGCAGGCACTTTTACTGGCCAGGACAATTAGAGGAGATATTGATGAGTATCCACCATTTTTATGGAAGTAGGTGTTAAAATGTTAGTTTTAATTACATATGATGTTTCTACGCAGGATTCAGCTGGAAGGACTCGTCTTCGAAAAGTCGCAAAAGAATGCGTCAACTATGGACAACGCGTTCAGAATTCAGTATTTGAGTGTGTTTTGGATGCTTCGCAATTATTGCTATTAAAGGATCGTCTCATATCGCTGATTAACGAGAGTGAGGATAGTTTACGATTCTACTATTTAGGTAATAAATATCATTCGAAAGTTGAGCATTTTGGGATAAAAACTTCCTATGATGCCGAAGGGACTTTAATGATATAGATTGGTGCGAATAATAAGTTCACATGAAATACTGGGAAGGTTCGCACCAGAAAAAAGTAACAAAATATGATGATAACCATATTAAGGTTGAAATGAGCGATATGGGAATTGTCAGTATTGCTCAAACCAAAGTCTATATTTTAATGAAAATATGTGATTTTTGGGGTCACTCCCTGCGTGGGAGTGTGGATTGAAATTTCAAAATACTTTTCCTTTCGGTCATGGTGTTTTCGTCACTCCCTGCGTGGGAGTGTGGATTGAAATATTGCGTATTTGACGGCTTCTATTGTGCCTTGCGGAAGTCACTCCCTGCGTGGGAGTGTGGATTGAAATACTAAAGGCGTATGAGCTATATACTTTTCTTTCGTCACTCCCTGCGTGGGAGTGTGGATTGAAATATTACATCACAACATTTATCAGAAATACCAAACGGTCACTCCCTGCGTGGGAGTGTGGATTGAAATAATCCTTTCCCACCGTATTATTCCAAACTTTTCTGGTCACTCCCTGCGTGGGAGTGTGGATTGAAATAAAGCGCATGGAACAGTGTTGGAAAGAATGTCATGGGTCACTCCCTGCGTGGGAGTGTGGATTGAAATAGTAAATTATCAATCCGATTTTCAACAATCTTCTGTCACTCCCTGCGTGGGAGTGTGGATTGAAATAATCCAAATGGGTCGTTTTTGAACAACCTCAATTTGTCACTCCCTGCGTGGGAGTGTGGATTGAAATAATCCAAATGGGTCGTTTTTGAACAACCTCAATTTGTCACTCCCTGCGTGGGAGTGTGGATTGAAATAGAATCTATTGTATCACAATTCTTCTGATTTGGAGTCACTCCCTGCGTGGGAGTGTGGATTGAAATCTGAACGTATTCAAGGGGGTTATCACCAATGCCCGTCACTCCCTGCGTGGGAGTGTGGATTGAAATTGTTTTTCTTCTCATTGACATTTCCTCCATTCTGTCACTCCCTGCGTGGGAGTGTGGATTGAAATACAAATTTAGTTATGACTTCGTTTCCTTTTGCCGTCACTCCCTGCGTGGGAGTGTGGATTGAAATACAAATTTAGTTATGACTTCGTTTCCTTTTGCCGTCACTCCCTGCGTGGGAGTGTGGATTGAAATTTTGACGGGCTAGCAATACCCAATGCTCCTTTTGCGTCACTCCCTGCGTGGGAGTGTGGATTGAAATTGTTGATCCCATCCTGTATTGCTTCCGTGATCATGTCACTCCCTGCGTGGGAGTGTGGATTGAAATCTGCAATTTTGCACTTAATATAGTTAAGTTGCTGTGTCACTCCCTGCGTGGGAGTGTGGATTGAAATTTGAAACACCTTGAAAATCTTTGGGGATTGGATTGGTCACTCCCTGCGTGGGAGTGTGGATTGAAATCAGTGCCAAACTCAACAAACGCCGCATGGTCTGGTCACTCCCTGCGTGGGAGTGTGGATTGAAATGCATTGAAGCAATTACCTCGCGCAGGTAGGCGTATGGGAGGATAGAGAAGGCAATGGGACTTGAATCTATATTTAAGTTAAGCGTAATCCTTAACTTAATTGACAACCTTACATCTCCGGCACAGAACGCCTTTGGAGGTGTGATGAAAACGGGCGCAATGCTGACAGGTGCAGGTGCGCAGCTTACACAGGCGCTGACAGCTCCCGTGACAGCATCTTTTGATACGAAAAATGCAATTGCAGAACTGTCCTCACTCGGAGTAACGGAACTTAAACTGCTGGAGGATGCGGCATAGAAATTTTTGGCGTGTTTCAAATAACATCTATATTAGTTGACAGATCACGATTTGTCTGATTGGACGCAGAATATCCCCAGA
>JAIEEY010000093.1:10723-15068 GCA_029067205.1 Lachnospiraceae bacterium | reverse complement strand
TATTTATAGATTCGTGATAATTCAATCGCGAATGCTTTTCACTTAACTCTTTTTCAATATAGTAATCCTTTGAAGAAAGCTTTTTCATGACAGTATCCTCCCAATTCTTTGCTGCCGGAAGAAGCTTTTTTTATTTCTGAATTTGACGCATGATTTCCATTACTTTTGTTGATGAGTGAATAGTATCGTGAACATTAAAATTTTGCTGATTTATTGAAAAAGATGTGTAAATATAGCCAGAAAAGCATTATACTAATGATTAGGGAACATTGGGATTAATGATTTGCAAATGTTTAGGAATCGTTTCTGGGGGATATTTCCCTTTCCAGGGAACCGTTTCTAAGATACAGTGCAGAGAGGGAGGAATATATGGACAAAGCGCTAATTGTAGGTATGAATATCACAACAAACACAAATGGAAACAAAGGAAAAGGAAGCTTCAATTTTGCCATGGATGAGATGGTCAGTCTGGTTAAGGCGTGTGATCTGGAGCCAGTGGGACGCATTGAGCAGAATATGGAGTCTGCCAATACTGCCACATATATCGGCGCTGGAAAGGTTCAGGAAGTTCGCGAGATGGTCAAAATGCTCGAGGCGGACATCGTAGTGTTTGACAATGGGTTGTCACCAATACAGCTCAGAAACCTGAGCCGGGAACTGGATTGTCCGGTCATGGACAGGACGACGTTGATTCTGGAAATCTTTTCCGCGAGGGCAAGGACAAGGGAGGCGAGACTGCAGGTGGAGGTGGCAAGGCTGCAGTATATGCTTCCGCGGCTGGTAGGACTTCATGATGCCCTGTCAAGGCAGGGTGGTGCCAGCGGTGCGATGAGTAATAAAGGAGCCGGGGAGAAGAAACTCGAGCTGGACAGGCGGAGGCTGGAACAGCGGCTGACAAGCATGAGACGGGAGTTGGAGGAGATTGCGGGTGAGCGGGAGACACAGCGCAAAAAGAGAGCGGAGTCAGGGATTCCAAGAGTGGCGCTGGTCGGCTATACCAATGCGGGAAAGTCCACGATCATGAATGCCATGCTGGAAGCTTATGTTGGTGATGAGGAAAAGAAAGTCTACGAGGAAGATATGCTTTTTGCCACATTGGATACCACTGTAAGGAGGATAGCGCCGTCAGACCAAAATGCATTCTTGCTGTCCGATACAGTAGGATTTATTTCAAATCTGCCGCATAATCTTGTGAAAGCGTTTCGTTCAACCCTAGAGGAGGTCAGGGAGGCAGACTTGCTGATTCAGGTTGTTGACTATTCGGATGAGAATTATATGGAGCATATCAAAGTGACAGAAGATACCTTAAAAGAACTCGATGCTGCCCAGATTCCGATGATCTATGTGTTTAATAAAGCGGATTTGTGTGGAATGGGAACTTTTGCAACTGTGCAGGGTGACGATAAGTTGTATATGTCCGCCAAGTCGCGTAATGGTATCGATACCCTTTTGACGCTTATCACAGGAAAGCTGGCAGGGAGATACAGGGATTGTGAATTTATCATTCCATATAAAAGGGGTGACATTGTGTCATATCTCAATGATAACGCCGTGGTGCACAAGACAGAGTACCGCGAGGACGGGGTATATATGGAGACTAATGTAAGCCGTATTGATGCGGCGAGGTACGAAGAATTTATAGTACTTCCATAAAATGGTTTTTCGATGTTGGTAATTGTTCATAATTTATCTATATTTTCATAACAATAATGTGATATTCTGTATAATAAACAACAGAACAAAACATCTACTGGAGGGAAAAAATATGGATAATACAGGAGAAAAAGCGAACCATAAGGTGAAAGTGCACAAAATGATATATGCAGTTGGTGTAGTGGGTGTCATGATAATGAACGCGGCGTCATGGCAGAGCGTGAAGTTCAGTGACTGGTATATCAAATATATTTTTCCTGTCTGGCTGAATACATACGCACGTCTCACAAGCAAAGTGCCGTTCAGTATCGGAGAGATCATGCTGATTCTGGCAGTGGCAGTCACGGTATTCGGAATAGGATTCTGGTTTGTGAACCTTATATGCAGGCAAAAATACAAAAAGGCAGTCAAAGGTTTTGATAAATTTTATGCGTGGACAGCATTGGCTGTCTGCTATGTGATGACTTTGAACTGCTTTATCCTGTATCATGGCACGAGTTTTTCTGATAAATATCTGGTGGATCATACGGAAGCGGATCTGATGGTTGTGAGCATTTCTGACCAGGCGGTGACACAGGTACATACAAAAAATGACGCTGCAGCAAATGAAAGGACTTATACCAAGAAAGAGCTGGCGATTCTGAGGGATTATATTGTTGAAAGATGCAATGAATTGGAAAAGATGATTCCTCATGACGACAGTGGTGATGCATATTATGAAGGTGATTTGGTAGAGGCTTCAAGACAGGCGATGATAAAGCTTGGTGAGGATTACGACCAGCTTTCTGGTTTCTATGTCACGCCGAAATATTTGAGTTTTTCTGGTTTTTTCAGTCAGCAGTACATAATGGGATATTATTTCCCGTTTTCTATGGAGGCAAATATCAACTCTGTAATGTATATCACGAATGTAGCACCGACAATTTGTCATGAACTTGCACATACAAAGGGATTTATCTACGAGGATGATGCAAATATGATTGGGTATCTGGCATGCATTCATTCGGATGATTTGTTCCTGCAGTATTGTGGTTATCTCAGTGTTCTGAGTTATGTAAATAATGATTTTTATGATTCGATTGGAAAGAACCAGAATATCTATAAAAGTCATGTGCGAATCAGTGGCGGAGTGGCAGGCGACAATATTTTCCTGACAGAAGAAAACTGGCAGGAGGTCGAGAAAACAGCAGTTGTGAAGACCTCTACAGTAAAAAAGGTTTCTGACACACTCATGGATACAACACTAAAATTAAACGGTGTGGAGGAAGGAATGCTTCAGTACAATGACGTTGTAGGGCAGCTGCTTACATACTATGACGGAGAGTTGTATTGATTTTTCGGAGGGTTTTATATGGGAGACATTATCTCATACGTTTATGAATTTGGGGGCTTTACCTTTACGGAAAAGCCCTTTTGTGAAATTGACGGACTTGTTCTTTCCCATCTGTCTTATTTTATTTTTGATGGGATTGTTCCCAAAATAGACGAAAATAAGCCGGCAGTCGCATTGTGTGATGTGGCACAGAGGATGGACTGGCGTAATTTTATCTCTGTGAGGTGGGAGCTTGACAAAAACAGGGAACTATTTTATAAAACGGCTTTCTCACGCAGATACAGGAATACAAAGGCAAATTACTTGGTGGAAGAGATGGACTCCAGGGAAGGTACACAGTTTTGCGCAGTGACATTTCTGCTGGGAAATGGGGACACGTTTCTGTCTTTCCGGGGGACGGATGATGCACTGATTGGGTGGAAGGAAGATTTCTATATGGCGTACCGCACGCCTGTGGGTGCCCAGCTGAGAAGTACAGAGTATGTGAACCAGGTGGCAAAGCTTCTTGCCAGAAAGCGCAGTCTCAGATTTTACCTGGGAGGTCATTCCAAAGGCGGAAATCTGGCGGTATATGCGGCAATGACCTGTGATGAAAATATCAAACATAGAATCGGCAGGATATATAATATGGACGGACCAGGATTTCGGCCGGATTTTATGGAAAAGCTCGATTATGATGGCATCAAAGATAAAGTATTAAAGATTGTCCCGGACGAATCGTTTGTGGGCATGCTGATGGAGCAGAAGGAGGACTATGAGCTGATCAGGAGCACGGAGATTGGTGTACAGCAGCATATCTGTTTTTCGTGGTGTGTTGAGGGAGACCGCTTTGAGCGTTCCGGGGCGCAGCAGCCGAAGCGCAAGGAATTGTACGACCGCATCAACAACTGGATTTTTGATTTGGGGATTGAGCAGGTGGGGGATTTTATTGACAGTCTTTTTAAGATGATAGAGATTACAGAAGCCAAAACGCTGACGGATCTCAGGAATGTAAAGGGTGGGGAGGTTGCCAAAAAGCTTCATACGATCATGCAGGAGTATTCAGGTATGAACGATGAGACAAAGCAGATTTTCTGGGAGATCAGCGTTTTCATGGTGGAAGTTCTTGCGCGGGATCAGCAGGAGCGCATGCGGCGGTGGAAGGCAGTTGACAAGATCAGGCAGCGGATGGAGCATTGAAAATGTAACTACTTTCATGAAAATGTTCAAAGCATGTGAAAAAAGACTGGAAAAGTATTCCGAATATAGTTGACTTTCTGCTAAGAACGATATAAAATACAAAATGTAAGCACTTACAAAAACAAGTAACAAAGCAATGAATGAAAGATTGATAGGAGAAAGTGACATGGAATTATTAAA
>JAIEEY010000093.1:0-10713 GCA_029067205.1 Lachnospiraceae bacterium | reverse complement strand
TGCGGCAAAGACCGGAAAAAAAGAGAGACCGATTAAGGTACTTCAGTTTGGTGAAGGCAATTTCTTACGTGCATTTGTTGATTATTTTATTGATATTGCAAATGAACAGGGCAAATTTGACGGGGACATTGTGCTGGTCAAGCCCATTGATGGTGCTGGGATTCTCAACATGTTTCATGACCAGGACTGCCAGTACACAGTATGCTTAAGAGGCATGGTTGACGGCGAGCCAAAGGTGATCAAGCGCGTGGTGACGAGTGTTGCCGATGTGGTAGATGCCTACGAGGAATATGGAAAATATAGTGAGTACGCCAAGTTAGACACATTGCGATATGTCGTGTCTAACACGACGGAGGCCGGTATCGTATTTGATGATTCTGACAAATTTGAATCAGAGCCGCCCAAGACATATCCGGGCAAGCTTTGCAAATTCCTCTATACAAGATATAAACACTTTGACGGCGCAGCAGACAAGGGACTTGTGATGCTTCCGGTGGAGCTGATCGATGACAATGGTATCCATTTAAAGGAGTGCGTTGTCAAGTTTGCAAAACTCTGGAATCTGGAAGATGGTTTCCTGACATGGCTTGATGATGCCTGCGTATTTACGTCTACACTGGTTGACCGCATTGTTACAGGCTATCCCAGAGACGACGCGGAGGAACTCTGGAAAGAGTTTGGCTATCGCGATAATATCGTTGTCACAGCGGAGCCGTTTGGCCTCTGGGTAATCGAGAGTGCAAAGGATATCAGCAAGGAGTTCCCTCTTCCCGATGCAGGCTGCCCGGTCATCTTTACAGACAATCAGAAGCCATATAAGCAGAGAAAAGTGCGTATCTTAAACGGGGCACATACTTCCTTTGTCCTGGCTTCCTACCTTGCAGGAAATGACTATGTGAGAGAGTCCATGGAGGACGAGCTGATCGGTGATTTCATGCATAAGACGATTTATGATGAAGTGATTCCGACACTGGATCTGCCCAAACAGGATCTGCTTGATTTTGCGGAGGCCGTGGATGGCAGATTTAAGAATCCATATATTAAACATGCGCTGCTTTCGATCTCATTGAATTCCGTATCGAAGTGGAGGGCAAGATGTATGCCGTCTCTGCTGGGCTATGTGGAGAGAAAAGGCGAGCTTCCAAAGCACCTGACATTCTCGATCGCGGCACTGATGGCGTTCTATACAGGAAGTGAGATCCGCGAGAAGGCGCTGATCGGACATAGAGATGGCCAGGAATACAATATCATGGACGATATGGCTGTGCTCGAGTTCTTTGCTGCAAACAGCGCAAAGCCTTCCGCAGAGTTTGTTCAGGCATATCTGAGCAATACGGATTTCCATGGACAGGATCTGACACAGGTTGCTGGTCTTGCCGATGCAGTGACAGGCTATCTGGAAGAGATCAGGACACTTGGCATGAGAAAGGCAATTGAGAAGAACTTTTAATTGATTTCATTAAAAAGGATATAGATATGGCAAATTTTATTAAGATTAATGAAAATGACAATGTGGCTGTGGCGCTGGAAGTGATTCCGGCGGACACCACTGTCAATGTAGACGGTGCTGATGTTACCACGACGATGGAAATTCCTGCGGGGCACAAGTTTGCGCTTGTGGATATCGCAGAGGGAACGCCTGTGATCAAATATGGTTTCCGCATTGGGAATGCCACAGCTGCGGTAAAAAAAGGTGAGTGGATTCACACGCACAATTTAAAGACCGGCTTGGGAGATCTGCTTGACTACAGTTATGAGCCGGATTTTGCAGAGGAAAAGTTTACGGAAGATGTCACCTTTATGGGGTACAACCGTGAGAATGACAAGGTCGGTGTCCGAAATGAAATCTGGATCATTCCTACGGTTGGCTGTGTCAACAATGTGGCGAGCAAGATTGCAGAACTCTCCAAAGGGCTTGTGCGGGAAAATATTGAGGCAGTGTGCGCATTTCCGCACCCGTATGGATGTTCCCAGATGGGAGAGGATCAGGAGCACACGAGGCAGATTCTTGCCAATCTGATCAACCACCCCAATGCAGGCGGAGTGCTGGTGCTGGGACTTGGCTGTGAGAACAGTAATATTGATGTCTTAAAGGGATATATGGGAGAGATCAATCCCGACAGGGTGAAATTCCTTGTAGCACAGGAGAGCGACGACGAGATTGCCGAGGGCGTCGAGATCGTGAAGGGACTGGCTGAGTATGCTGCACAGTTCAAGCGGGAGCCAATCAGTGTTTCCAGGCTTGTCATCGGCATGAAGTGCGGCGGCAGCGACGGATTCTCGGGGATTACGGCAAATCCAACTGTCGGACGCTTTTCCGATATACTGATCAGCAAGAAGGGTACGACCATTCTCACAGAGGTTCCGGAGATGTTTGGCGCGGAGACCATTCTCATGAACCGCTGTGCAAATGAGGAGTTATTTAACAAGACTGTTGACCTGATCAATGATTTCAAGAATTATTTCAAGAGTCATAACCAGACAATCTATGAAAACCCTTCACCGGGCAACAAGAAGGGCGGTATTTCCACGCTGGAGGACAAGTCCCTTGGCTGTACGCAGAAGTCCGGAAGTGCGATTGTAAAGGGTGTGCTTGCTTATGGTGAGATGGTGAGTACGCCGGGGCTGAATCTGCTGAGCGCTCCTGGAAATGACCTTGTTGCGGCGACAGCGCTTGCGGCAAGTGGTGCACATATTGTACTATTTACAACAGGACGGGGCACGCCGTTTGCATGTCCGGTTCCTACGATGAAGATTTCGAGCAATTCAAGGCTTGCGGGCAAAAAGGACAACTGGATCGACTTTAATGCCGGAGTCGTTGCCGAAGGTGAGAGTCTGGATGTGGCAGGGCAGAGGCTGTTTGACGAGGTGGTTGCAATTGCTTCCGGCAAGGAAGTAAAGAGTGAGCTTGCGGGATTCCACGATATGGCGATCTTTAAGCAGGGTGTTACACTCTGATGACAGATAAAATGCAGCAGATCAGGAAATATTTAAAATATCCGCATCTGTGGTGGCTTTAAATGGATACAATAAAATCAGTAAATAGAGTGGTTCTCGGAAGTTTTTGTGTGAGTGGAAAAAACATGTTTCTGAGAGGACTCAAAGATATATGGAGGAAATAATATCATGGCAAAAAAAGTAGTTACTATGGGCGAGATTATGTTAAGACTTTCTACACCCAACAATGAGAAGTTTATTCAGGCAGACGAGTTTGACATCAACTATGGCGGCGGTGAGGCAAATGTAGCAGTATCGCTGGCAAATTACGGACATGATGCAAGCTTTGTGACAGCAGTACCAGACAATGAGTTAGGTGAGTGCGCAATTGCCGCTTTGAGGAAATACGGCGTTGGCACGGCAAACATTGCAAAGTGCGGCGAGAGACTTGGTATTTACTATCTGGAGTCCGGTTCCGCGATGAGACCTTCCAAGGTTGTATACGACAGGGCGCACTCTTCAATCTCTACGGCGACAGCTGCTGATTTTGATTTTGACAAGATTTTCGAGGGGGTTGACTGGTTCCATTTCACGGGAATCACACCAGCGGTGTCTGATTCCGCGGCAGTGCTCACAGAGGAAGCCTTAAAGGCTGCTAAGAAGCACGGCGTGAAGGTTTCTGTAGACCTGAATTTCAGAAAGAAATTATGGTCTTCTGAGAAGGCGCAGAAGATTATGAAGAACCTGATGCAGTATGTCGATGTCTGCATTGGAAATGAGGAAGATGCAGAGCTGGTATTGGGTTACAAGCCAGGCAATACGGACGTGACAAGCGGTGATCTTGAGCTTGCAGGCTACAAGTCAATCTTTGAGCAGATGGTTGCAGATTACAATTTCGAGTACTGCATTTCTTCCCTTAGAGTAAGCCATTCTGCTTCTGACAATGGCTGGTCGGCATGCATCTACTCCAGAGATACAAAGGAATTTTATCACTCCAAAGAGTACAGCATTCACCCGATCGTTGACCGCGTTGGTGGCGGTGATTCCTTTGCAGGCGGCGTGATCTGCGGACTGCTGGACGGCAAGGATTTCAAGGCTGCATTGGAATTTGGTGTGGCTGCATCTGCATTGAAGCACACCATTCCTGGTGACTTCAATCTGGTATCAAGGAAGGAAGTTGAGACACTTGCAGGCGGCGACGCATCAGGACGAGTACAGCGTTAAGAGAATGAAAATGAATCATATATAGGAGGAAAGAAAAAATGGCAAACACAAATCCGTTTTCACTGGAGGGCAAGATTGCACTTGTAACAGGTGCTTCTTATGGTATTGGTTTTGCGATCGCAAAGGCGATGGCAAACGCTGGCGCTACGATCGTATTTAACGATATCAAGCAGGAGCTTGTGGACAAGGGACTTGCCGCATACAAGGAAGAGGGCATTGACGCTCACGGATATGTATGTGATGTTACAAATGAGGACGCAGTCAATGAGTTGGTGGCAGCGATTGAAAAGGAAGTTGGCGTGATCGATATCCTTGTAAACAATGCAGGTATTATCAAGAGAATCCCGATGTGCGAGATGACAGCGGCTGAGTTCAGACAGGTGATCGATGTAGACTTGAATGCTCCGTTCATCGTATCAAAGGCAGTAATCCCTTCTATGATCAAGAAAGGACATGGCAAGATTATAAACATCTGTTCTATGATGTCAGAACTTGGACGCGAGACCGTATCTGCATATGCAGCGGCTAAGGGCGGTTTGAAGATGCTCACAAAGAATATCTGTTCTGAGTACGGCGGGTTCAATATTCAGTGTAATGGTATCGGACCGGGCTATATCGAGACACCGCAGACAGCTCCACTGAGAGAGAAACAGCCGGATGGAAGCAGACACCCCTTTGATACCTTTATCTGTGCAAAGACACCGGCAAATAGATGGCTGCAGCCGGATGAGCTTGGTGGACCAGCTGTATTCCTTGCATCAGATGCATCGAACGGCGTAAATGGACACATACTTTATGTTGACGGCGGTATCCTGGCATATATCGGAAAACAGCCCCAATAAAATCGTGAAGAGCATTTTTGTCTAAGTTGGCAAAAGACGCCGACTGACGGAAGCTGAAACTTCACATTGAAAGAACGCGGGGACAACGTAAATGATAACATGGAAAAGAGGAAAAGTATGAACGAAGTATTAGAGAAAATCAGTAAAATCGGTATTGTGCCGGTTGTTGTGTTAGATGATGCGAAAGACGCAAAGCCATTGGCAGAAGCGTTGATCAAGGGTGGTCTTCCCTGCGCAGAGGTGACTTTTAGAACAGCTGCGGCAGAGGAGTCAATCAGGATCATGGCAAGTGAGTTTCCTGAGATGTTAGTTGGCGCAGGTACAGTCCTTACAACAGAGCAGGTTGACCGCGCAGTGAACGCAGGTGCGAAATTCATCGTCAGCCCTGGTCTGAATCCTAAGATTGTAAAATACTGTATTGAGAAAGGTGTTCCTGTGACACCAGGCACATCAAACCCTTCCGATGTAGAGCAGGCGATCGAGCTTGGCCTGGAAGTAGTGAAGTTCTTCCCGGCAGAGGCAGCAGGTGGATTAAATATGATCAAGTCCATGGCGGCTCCTTATACACAGATGAAATTTATGCCGACAGGCGGTATCACTGCAAAGAACATCTGTGAGTATCTTGCATTTGACAAGATCATCGCGTGCGGTGGTTCCTGGATGGTTAAGAAAGATCTCGTGACAGCAGGAAAGTATGATGAGATTCAGGCACTTACAGAGGAAGCAGTGCGCACGATGTTAGGTTTTGAGCTCAGACATATCGGCGTAAACTGTGAGGACGAGGCGGCAGCAGATGCAGTGGCTTCCAGATATGATGAGTTGTTTGGTTTCACCAAGAAGGCAGGAAACAGCTCTATCTTTGCAGGCATTGAAGTTGAGGCGATGAAGAAGATCGGACGCGGCGCAAACGGACATATCGCGATTGGCACCAACAGCGTAGCACGCGCAAAGAACTATTTGGAGTCCGTAAAGCATGTGAAGTTCATTGAGGACTCTGCGGTCGTAAAGAACGGCAAGCTCACAGCGATCTATCTGGACGAGGAGATAGGCGGATTTGCAATTCATCTGGTACAGAAATAAATCTGCCAGAGGACGCAGGTTAAGAAAATCTAAGTTTCGTAACAGCGTATGATAGGAACAGGAATGAGGCATCACGAGGTATGTGGTGCCTCTTTGTGCACAGACACATAAAGGGGGTGTTGAGAATGCTATATAAGATTAATATGATCACAGAGGAGGATGGCTGGATTGTTTTGGACACGGACGGCTGGGCTTCGGAACCGATCCGCCTGCTGGTGCAGAGCGTTGCAGAGGAGATGGGAAAGGAAGTATTTCAGCCCTATGAGGGAGATGCCCAGTTTATGATCAAGGGTGATCCATACAAACTGATTTTCCAGTATGATGACGTGTTTGGGTCCTGTGTCATATTGGACAAGCTGGAGGATAAAGATGCTGTCGTGGAGCTTTTGGAGCGGCATTTTGAAATATTAAAGCATTAGTAAGAATAAAAGTGGATAAAGGAGGCATATCATTATGGTAGATAATAATTGTGCATATTGTGTGGAAGGGGAACTGGTAGACAAGTTTGGCATCAAGATCTGCGAACTGGATGCGACAAAGGTGTATTTGTTCAAGGAGCAGAGCCATAAGGGAAGAGTGATTGTGGCGAGCAAGCATCATGTAAGTGAGATGATCGAGCTTTCCGAGGAGGAGAGAAATGCATTTTTCCGAGATGTGAACCATGTTGCAGAGGCGATTCACAAGGCATTTTCGCCGGATAAAGTGAATTATGGCGCCTATGGCGATACAGGGCATCATCTTCATTTTCATCTGGTTCCAAAATACAGGGAAGATGAGTTTGAGTGGGGGAGTACGTTTGCTATGGACCCGAAGAGAAAGATGTTGTCTGACGCAGAGTATGAAGCAATCATTGCAGAGTTGAAAAAATATTTATAGCAAAAAAATATTTATAGGAAAAAGCTGGACAGAGTGCCGGGTAATTGATTTTGCACCAGATTTGTATGTGCTGTACAGAACGGGTAAAACAAAATGAGAATCCCCAAAATGCATAAAGATGCAAATACATTTTAGATACTATGATAATGATAAAAAACACATGCTCAATATGGTGAATTTTCATAAAAATAAGTCGCAAATATAGTAGATATGCAGTAAAAGGGAGAAAAGAAAGTAAGGTCTTGCACATTGTGCAAAAATAAGCGATAATGGAAAGGCAGCAGCGGACGAACTGTTGCGGGAATGTGTGCATAGGGAAAAGCAGAGGAATGTGAGAAAAGGAGTTAATCATGGGAGTAAAAGTTTTGCTTGATTCGGTAGACAAGGTTCGGGATTTTGTTAATATTACGAGGAGTGCGCCTTATGATATTGACCTGATCAGTAACAAGAATACATATCTTGATGCAAAATCACTGCTTGGCGTATTGAGCTGTGACTGTAGAAAACCGCTGCTTCTTGATATTCATGCGGAGCTGGAAGAGAGAGCGGAGCTCATGGCGAAACTGGAGAAGTATGTGGTTGCATAAATGAGCGAGATAATAGAGAATGCAAGTTTCGTTGATTTTTAATGAGGTTTGCATTCTTTTTGTTTTGGCGGTCGATTGGCAAAAAGAGGCACCCTACAGCGCCTCTTCCAATTCTTCCAGAATATGCAGCATATCTCGGATGGATTTACCCTCCCGCAGTATTTTCTGTAATTTACGCTGCACTTGGAGATAACCAATTTTCTCTGGCACAAGTCCCACTACCACGCCAAGGAAAAATTCTTTAATATTATCAATCATAATTTTCACAATCTGCTTGTTTAAGATGTCAGCATAATACTCCTGACATTTAGTTGAAACGTTGTCAATCATTTTCCTATAAGCATCCGCATCCCCCCTCTTCCAGTTCTTCCTCATAGAGCACTTTATCGTAGGAAAGTATGCGATAAATCAATCATCCCTTCTCCAAACTCCAACAAAAGCGGTTCAGCAAACATATTGTTTCTAATTTCCTGCTCCATAATCGCATTGTTATTTTCAACCACTTTGCAATCGGCAATTCCAAGCAGTGCGTTGGCACTGATGTCCAGTATTTGGCAGATGCTCTTTACAAGTGATATATCCAGTAGACCATTTCCTCTTTCCCATTTACTTACTGCCTGCGGTGTCACTCCCAGCCGGGAAGCAAATTCCTCTTGCGTCATTTTCCTGTTCTGCCGATACTGACAGATTAATTCTCCAATGTTTTCTTTCATATTGTTAGCTGCTCCTTATCTATCATTTTTCAGGTATTTGTTTTTATTTTATCAGACATTGATAGATCTGAAAAGCAACAGATTGTTTAGCCGATACACAACAAAGTATTGCGTGCGACGCACTTAGGCTTACATAGAGGATTCTGGGGAAACTTTCCTGGCTTACAACTAAAAATAACAGATTCGCCATTCTTTTATGTTTTATCGTAAGGACAATCTATACAATCCAGCCCTCGCAGTTCCCAACCTTGCAAAATACCAGTTGTAATCAAATTCTGTATTATAGGCACCATAGTCGCCCAATTTGCAGATATAAAGTCGCATTGGTTATTTGTTGCAACTTCTGCAAGATATAAATCCGCAGCATTCTTTACAGCCCGATCCACTAAGGCATCTCTTGGGTCTGGATTTTTCGGAAAATCTGGAAAACGTAGTGTTTTTTTACTCATAACGGTTTATATACCTCCTCTACTTTTTGATAACAGGTTAATTATAGCCGAATATTCGGCAATGTGCAACGGCAAAATATCACATATACTTGAATACAAGGGGTATGTATATGTTTGATTATAGTCCATTGTGGAAGACATTAGAAAGAAAAGGAATAACACAATATCAACTCATTCACGAACATGATTTTTCGACGGGGACTTTAGATGCTTTGCGGAAGAATAAGAGCGTGACTGTGAACACTTTGGTAACATTATGTCTAATCCTGGACTGCACACCCAATGACATTTTAAGGATTACACCAAAATCATAATAAAAGAACCTACAAGATACCCACTAGCCGAAACTGTTTATGCACACAAGCACTTAGAGGAAAAGTGCATCCCCTAATCGATTGACTATGCAGTTATACTCACGGTAAATGAAATTTGCCGTGAGTATAGTTTGTTTATAATTAGGAAACAGCAACATATTCTGTAACACTAAACACAAAAATGCGATAAACACGGCTTTTTTAACCACATTTATCGCATTTACTGCGGAAGATGGGACTTGAAGTATTATTACTTTAAAAAACTGATAGAAAGGAACTTTCTGGCACATCATCTTGTAAGTGTAACCAAAGTGTAACTAAAAGTCCTACCTTCATGTTGAGAATGAACTTTTACATAAAATAGTCAACTAAAATTGGTGTATGAGTTTCCACTATTTTTATTCTTTTCAATTCTTCCTTTGAAAAAAACCTAAGTTCAGTCGACTCTTCACTGCATTTTAAATTTGGCATTTTTTAAGAGTGGTTGTATATAAAGCCATTATAGACCTAATAACGTTGCCATCTGGGTATGCAATAATGATAGATGGGTCATCATATAATTTACAGAATTTAATATCTTCATCAGATAGTATAATTCCTGTTTCTTCAAAAGTTTCTCTTTTCACACATTCCAATAACGTTTCATTGAGAAACAATCCACCACCAATAAATGCCCATCTATTACTATCTTTTCGTGACTCAAGTAATACCTGTCCATTATAACTATACTGCAAACCGCCAGAATTTACAGTGCTGCAACAGAGAAAATATTTGGCTGGTGGTTTGCAGTCGGCGTCATACTGTAAATCCAATTGGTGTGCAGTATAATTAGAATGGTAGAACCTATATGATATGATATGATTAGGTTTGTTTGGTGCAGGTGCATTAGACTGCTTATAATAAAAAGTCGCTTTTCCCATTGCAATCATCTCCATAACACAAGATTAGTTGATTTGAGTATAACATACTTTTTAAAAGTAATCAGTTTCGCGGTGTGTAAACTGTTTTGGGTTGAAGAAGGAATGAAATTTATAGAAAATCAAGTGAATAGTGTTGATTGAAAAACAGAGAAAGGGTATTATATTTGTGAGAGGACAATTTGGCAAAGTTATGAGGTGTGCAATATGCGGAAATTAAAATATACTGAGATACATCGGTTATCAGTTATCTTTCACAGGAAGATGCTCCAGAACGTATGAAAGATACATTGGAATTATGGAAAGATTTTGTAAATGGGAAATATGAAATATATCTTTCTCAGGTAACAATAGATGAAATAGAGAAATGCTCTGAACCTAAAAGGAGCATGCTGTATGATTATTTAAGCGATATTGAATATATAAAATTGGAAATCAATGAAGAAATCGTAGAACTGGCGCAAAAGATTATTGATATGGGGATACTGAAACCGAAAAGTTATGACGATTGTCAGCATATTGCTGCCGCTGTCGTTAATGCCTGCGATTGCATCATATCATGGAATTTTAGGCATATTGTGAATATAAAAACAATCAGAGGCGTAAGGGCAATTACTAATCTGGAGGGTTATAAAGGAATAGATATTATCAATCCATCTGTATTATTGGAAAGTGAGGACTGATCATGGAAGCATTGGTTATTAGTCCTGATTTTACGATTGAGGATATTCATAAAATCAGGGAACAGAACTATGAACGGACAAAGGATATGAC
>JAIEEY010000092.1 GCA_029067205.1 Lachnospiraceae bacterium | reverse complement strand
ATAGTTAGAAAACGAATATCTTGCGGATTCGCTGAGGGGACATATTCAATATTATGCGACATCATACAGCAGAAGTCCTGACCATGAGGGAAGGGCGGCGATCCGGTTGGACGGGAAGGAAATCATCAAGGGCTGTTATTGGAATAACTGGTGTAAAGCGCATCTCTTCCCCAAGGACGACAGATATCCACTCCGCATGAAAATGGAATTTGCATATATGGATGACACTGCCATACAGCTTGGCGTGTTTGACCAGCGTTGTTTTTACTGTGCCTTTCACGAATTTGACAATCAGAGTATTGAAAAAAGCCTTATCAGCGAGGATATACTTGTCAGGATCTTTGCGCTTTTGGACAGGCGTGTTGGAAAGAGACGGCTGCTCAAAATGAAGGATGGCATGGAAAACGAAGGTGAGACGATACAGTGTTTTTATGCGATCCGGGCAGCCGCCGAAAATGTGATATAGGGTGCGGGGGTTATTTAGACTCGACTGGCAGCGCGAGTGACTCATTTTTGCAAATTTCCCTGAGTACGTCGCGAACCTCCATCAGCGCGAAGCCGAGCAGGTTTTGACCGCGCCATTTGAGGGGATTTTGTGCGTTTTCATCGGATTCTGCCATCTTAATGCCCCAGACGCCGTCATAGGGGCTTGCCTCAACTAAAATCTTGTCTCCTGTCTGTAACAGGAAATTTTTCAGCTGGAGATTCTGTGAAAATTTTTTATAATTTCCGTTCAGCACAATGGAGTATTTCACTTCGCCCCAGACAGTTTCATCGAAGTTCCTCACTTTTTGGCCAAGCGCTTTTATTTTCTTGGGATCTTCGCAGGATAAGATCTGTTGCAGAATCTCATCGTCGCCAAACAATTTCGCTTTCTGGGACATCATGAACTGTTCCATGCAGCAGTAGTGGGTTACGACGGAAAAGAAGTGGGATTTGTACCACTGGCTCAGACAGCCTCTGCTGAGAGTGCGGTCTGACGCAGGCTGTGTCTTCCAGAACATACAATATTTCAGATTCTTTCCTGCGCGGTAGTCTTTGCGTACCTGTTCCAGCGAATATTTTGGAATGCCGTCTTTTCTCCACAATTTGATGCAAAATTCGCCGTGTTCGTAACAGATACATTCGTCCGTGTCATTCCAGAAGCCTTTCCATGTAGGCGGTTCGGGGAAAAGTTCCTGATAATCAGCGCTCTTTTTGGCTGGGAGTTTTTGATACCATCTGCTCCATTTACCGATATAGTCCTCGCCATAGCCCATTCTCCAGCCGATCGAGTGGCGCTCAATCTCTGGATAGGCCAGCCAGGGCGGCAGTAAAATGTTTTGGTTCTCTAACATACTCTATACCCTCCTTGCGTGCTCTGTCACGCATACTATTCAATAGTTTGAAAGCGATCTTCTTTCAAACTTTACCTCGTTGTTATCTGTTTCATCAGATTTTTACAAAAATTCGACTGGCTTGTACTCCTTCAGAACGGGACTAAATGCATTATGATAAAAGTCGAGAAATATTTGACAGCACTCCTCTTCGGAACAAATCTTATAATAGAGCTGTGTCCCTTCTTCCTCCACTCCCAATTCAACTTCAAGCTCTCCATTGCGGTGCACAGTAGACTGGACAAACCGAATCTTATCCTGTGCCACTGGAGCGGTCAGAACTACAAATTGTCCTGGTGTGATGAACATGTCATCGAGATAAAATTCGATATCGCTCTCTTCGAAATCGTGGAGTTCGCGTTCCTGATTTCGGAGTGTAAACCCTTCCTGACTTTTTACATTTTGAAAAACGACTTCTTTTCCTTTCATAAAAGCACCTCCATACAATAAAGAATAATCACATTATTCAATTGATATTATCAAATTAATCCTATCACGTTTTAAACATAGATTCAATAGGTGCATGCAAATATTGGTTTCTAATATTGTGTTTCAATGTGCTTTCCTGTATATTGTAAGTAAATGTGAAAGTTTTGTGGTTGAAGCTGACAGGCTGATTTGGAGGGAGAATGGATATCATAGAGAAGAATACACAAAAATTGATGGACACTGCGGACGGCTCTGTTGTGGTTGACACGATTAATGCGTTGACGAAAAAGGCGGATGAGAGCAGGCGCACCAGTCGTGGGAGGGAAGGATTGAGCTGGTGGAGCCAAAAATCGTGAAGTGCGAGCTGTCTGTGAAGGAAAGCGAAGAAATCTGCAGAGAGTGCGATGTCAGGGAATTGGATTATGGGGAACTGGAATTTTTGGAGTGTGAGGAAGCGCGCAGAGAAGATGGCGCAGACCGGTATCATGCGAGAATGTACAGGCTCTTTGACCGGGATTCTTGCTATTTTGATTTTGTTTTGGAAATCGAGTACAGGAAGTCGCTTGTGATGTGGGACATGCTGTATGAGGTGTCGTGGTTTGAGGACATTCAATGACAGAAGCGCTATAGTAGCATTTTCCATTATTTCCTCTGTGTGATATCATATTTGTCCTTAAAAGAGCATAAAAATTCCCGATGAACATAATGGATACCTCTGCTTTGAAATAAATAAGATTCAGATTAGTAATTTATAACATACTAAATTGAGAATGCCAAGTAATAAAAAAGCGGCATACTTTTCACACGTTCCCCGAGTGCATACCAGCGACAGACAATTATTATGCTATAGGGCTGAGCTCGCATTTCCTGCTGATGTACACATCATTAGGGTATGATTTTCGTATTCAGGCAATGACGGAAATGCTCAGAGTATGCAAGGAGATTAGGATTTATTCGATTGCGGATCTGGATGCGGAACAGACCGAGATGATCAGCGATGTGATTGAGTATTTCAAGAAGAGATATCCAGTGGAAATAAAGGAGACAAACTACCGGTTTCAAAAGGGAGCAGACAGACTGCTGGTCATAAGAAAATAGTAATGAAAATTGCACATGAAATGCATAAAAATGTTTATCAGAAAAAGAAAACTTGTAACCAGATAGGGCATTGGCTATAATAAATATAGTAGAGTTGTTTTTCGGGAATAAAAGAGGTACGTATTTTCGAGACGAAATTGTATGATTTGTTTTTACCGGAAATGGTTATGGATGAAATGCTTGGTAAGGCTGTTTCGATTGAGAGGAATCAATATGGTAGAGTTAAACAGTTATGAACCCGCTGACATAGAAATTCATCTAAAAGATAAGGGTATGGTACTGAAGGAGAAATCCCTTGTAGCATTTACAAAGTCCGACGGGAAAATTCTTGCAATCGGCAAAGAGGCAGAAGAGATCAGCAGGAAAAATATAGAGGATGTTCAGGTTATTTCTCCCCTGCGGCGGGGAATGATTGCGGATTATACTGTGGCATCTGGCATGTTTCGGTATATGGTCGAAAAGACATGGGGAAAAAGAATGTTTCGCAAGCCTCACATTGCTGTCTGTGTCCCCAAAGGAAGGACAGAAGTGGAAACAAAGGCGCTGGATGAGGTCATGTATTTTGCATCTGCAGGTGTGAAGGAAATTACTGTTTATGAAGGGGATTTGGAAGAATTCATGGAGGGGATGAGGGTTCATCAACCAAAACAATATGCAACATATGATGTATTTATTTCCATTTCCAAGAATGAGCCTGAAAAGTATATTTCAGAAGAACTTGCTAATATTCTAAAGTATGCAGAGCAGCAGGGGATTCCAGTCACAAAGGTCGAGGAACTTTTACAAAAGGAAGTAGAGAGGATATAGGAGATTTGTCTGTCAAAAGGGATGCTGTCCTGGATGTGATTGAAGAAAATGAAAATGCCATTGGAAAATACAAAAGAATGTACTTTGGCAACAATCACGAACAATAACAGGAAAGAAGGAAAAGGATTATGTGGCTTTTATTTGCGTTGTTATCCGCGGTGTTTGCGGCATTGACTTCGATTTTGGCAAAAGTCGGTATTGAGGGTGTGAACTCCAATCTTGCGACTGCTGTTAGGACAGTAGTTGTTGTAGTCATGGCTTGGGGCATGGTCTTTTTAACCAATACGCAGAGTGGGATATTACAGATCAGCAGGAAAAGTTGGATTTTTCTTATTCTGTCAGGATTGGCAACTGGGGCGTCATGGCTGTGCTATTACCGCGCGCTGCAGATTGGTGAGGTTTCCAAGGTCGTTCCGATCGATAAGCTCAGTGTGGTCATAACGCTGGTGCTTGGCTTTGTATTTCTGCATGAGCAGTTTAGCGCCAAGTCGTTTGTCGGCTGTGTTCTGATTGGGGCAGGAACGCTGGTGATGGTGTTGTAAGATTCGTTAACAGAGAGGGATTAAGAAAATGTATGTTCAGGATAAAAAGCGCATTTTACAATATATCAAAGATACTGCATTTCCAGAGTGCAAAAATGGGAATAGGAGTTATCTTGGTGCATTGCAGAGAATATTTGTTTTTTCGGATGAAAAACAGATGCAGACCGAAGCGGCTGCAATAGACGAGGAAATATTGTCCAATATATCTGTAAAAGACCTGCTCTGGTTATCAGAAAATTTTAGAAGCTGGCGGTGGGACTTTTACGTATCTGATATGGCAGACTGGGACATTGATTTTAGCAGAGAAAATTTTTTGCATCTGAGTGATGGGCAGTATGAAGCGTTGTTGAAGTTTGGAACTTTTATTTCAAATGGATACAGCAGACAGTGGTGTGTGGAACTGCTTGGACATGTGGAGGGGGCTCTGCCCTTTTTGATTCTGCGCATGAATGATTGGGTTGCACCGGTTCGGGAGAAGGCGTTTGATGTGGTTTGGCAGCGGGTGAATGACTGCACGCTTCAAGAACTGTTCAATGCACTTCCGATGCTCGAGAAGGTTACATATTCCGGCAGGCGTGATGCGGGCAGACTTCATGACTTGCAGGAGCAGATGGAGCATGTGATGGGGCAGAAACTTTGCGTGGCGGCGGACGAGGAACTTGATGCGATCTGTCACTATGAGATTTCTGTGAAAAATGCTGTCTATCGTTTTGTGAATCAGAATAAGGTGCTGGAGCGCGGACAGATGGAGAGATTGCTATCGGCAGAAAAAGCCAGTTATGGGAAAAGACTGCTGATCTTAGGGATTTTACAGCATTATGAATGGAATAGCGAAAAAGCAGAGGAATATCTGGCATCAAAAAGTGCCATTGTGAGATATCATGTGCTGCTGTACCGCTATGAAAGGGAGAAGAGTGCGTGGGAAGGACTGGAAAAAATGCTGCTTGACTCGTCAAAACGCATACGGGAAAATGCAGTCTATATTCTTGCCAAACGAAAGGGAATGGATGTTACGTCATACTATCTGCAGGAGCTGAAACGTCATGTTTCCAAGACCGTGCTGTTGGGAATCGGGGAAAACGGAACGAAACAGGAGATTAAGGCTGTCCTTCCTTTCTTGGAAAATACGGATGAACAGATTTGCAAGGCGGCGCTCATTGCATACGGAAATCTGGCAGAAGAGTCAGGTGAGACGGTGTACTGGCGTTTTTTGTCTGGCGACAGTCCGGTTCTGGCAAGACAGGCATACCGTCTGATTCAAAAATACCAGATTTTATATAGTGCATTAAGTCTGTATAATGGGTTTATGCAAAGTCGGGAGAGGGCTTCGGGGGAATGTTTTCTGAAGCTGCTGTTGTGTGCGCCTCCATGGCTAAGACTGCCATATCTGCTCATGCTGTATTGCGAGGCAGAACTTTCGGATGCGTGGCATAGTGTCATATTGTCAAAAATCTGTGAAAGGAATTTGTACGCGAGAATATCCAGACAACAGGCGCAGGAGATCTGTGATATTCTGGAACAGAATGCGCATCAGATACCAGCAGTGGTGGGCGAAAGGATTCGGTTTGATTTAAGGTATGTGGTCAAGTGAACGAATGGAATGAATTGATGGTACGTTGAATTGAGCAGTGGTAGTATGATATTATAGATATAGCTGCAGGGAGCGGCTGAACAGAGGTCAAAAAGGAAATAATAAAGGAGATTGAAGATATGTGGAAAAAGATGGAGAGAAATTTTAAATAATAGAAGGTTTTGGGATGGAGTCTAGGAGGGAAAATATGGCATTTACACATTTGCATGTACATACGGAGTACAGTCTGCTTGACGGCTCCAATAAGATCAAAGAATATGTAAAACGTGTCAAGGAGCTTGGCATGGACAGCGCGGCGATCACAGACCACGGTGTCATGTACGGCGTGATTGATTTCTATAAGGAAGCGAAGGCGAGCGGCATCAAACCGATTCTTGGCTGCGAAGTCTATGTTGCGCCGAACTCGCGTTTTGACAAGGAAGTTGGCGGTGGTGAGGAGCGCTACCACCATCTTGTGCTGCTGGCGGAAAATAACGTCGGCTATGCCAATCTGATGAAAATTGTCAGCAAGGGATTTACAGAGGGATATTACTACAAGCCGCGTGTGGATATGGAGGTTCTGGAGCAATATCATGAGGGCATTATTGCACTCTCTGCATGCCTTGCAGGCGAAGTGCCGAGATTGCTGGCAAAAGGGCTTTATCAGGAGGCGAAAAAGACAGCACTGAAATACGAAAATTGTTTTGGAAAAGGGAACTATTTCTTTGAGCTGCAGGATCATGGAATTTCTGACCAGCGGACAGTCAACACGGCGCTTCTGCGCATGAGCAAGGAGCTTGATATTCCGTTAGTTGCGACGAACGATATTCATTATACTTATAAGGAAGATACCCAGTCGCACGATATCCTGCTCTGTATCCAGACGGCGAAAAAGGTTTCCGATGAGGACAGAATGCGCTACGACGGGGGGCAGTATTACGTCAAGAGCGAGATGGAGATGCGGGAGCTTTTTCCCTATGCACAGCAGGCGATTGACAATACAGCGATGATTGCTGACCGATGCAATGTGGAGATTGAATTTGGCGTGACGAAGCTGCCAAAATTTGATGTGCCGCAAGACTATGATTCGTGGAGCTATCTCAACAAGCTCTGCACAGATGGATTAGCGGAGCGTTATCCCAATGATGACGGTGAGATCAGGGAAAAGCTGGATTATGAGCTTGGCGTGATCCGGAAGATGGGGTATGTTGACTATTTCCTGATCGTGTGGGATTTTATCAACTGGGCGCGGGAGCATAACATTCCAGTCGGACCGGGGCGCGGTTCTGCGGCGGGAAGCATTGTTTCGTATTGTCTGCATATCACAAATATCGATCCGATACGCTATAGTCTGCTGTTTGAGCGTTTCCTGAATCCGGAGCGCGTGTCCATGCCGGATATTGATATTGATTTCTGCTATGAGCGCAGGCAGGAGGTGATCGACTATGTCAGTGAAAAGTATGGACATGACAAAGTCGTGCAGATCGTGACCTTTGGTACGATGGCGGCAAAGGGCGTGATCCGTGATGTCGGACGTGCGCTCGACCTTCCATATAACTACGTTGATGGGATTGCCAAGATGATACCAAATGAGGGCAATGCACCGGCGAGTATCACGCGTGCTTTGGAGATGAATCCCGAGTTTCGGACGCTCTATAAGGAGGATGAACAGGTTCACTATCTGATTGATATGTGTTTAAAGCTGGAAGGGCTTCCGCGCCACACTTCCATGCACGCAGCAGGTGTTGTGATCTGTCAGAAGCCGGCGGACGAGTTTGTGCCGCTGTCGCGCGGCAGTGACGGGGCGATCACGACACAGTTCACAATGACCACGATTGAGGAGCTTGGTCTGTTAAAAATGGATTTTCTGGGGCTTCGGACATTGACAGTCATCAAAGATGCGGTGGATAATGTGGAAAAAACGACGGGAATCCATATTGATGTGGATAACATTGACTATGATGACAAGAAGGTGCTCGTCTCTCTCGGAACCGGAAAGACGGACGGCGTGTTCCAGCTTGAAAGTCAGGGCATGAAGAATTTTATGAAGGAGCTGAAACCGCAGAATCTCGAGGATGTCATTGCAGGAATTTCATTGTATCGGCCAGGTCCTATGGATTTTATTCCGGCATATATCAGGGGAAAAAATAATCATGATGCAGTCACTTATGCCTGTCCGCAGCTCGAGCCGATCCTGGCGCCTACATACGGCTGTATTGTCTATCAGGAGCAGGTTATGCAGATTGTGCGTGATCTGGGCGGTTATACATTAGGGCGGAGCGACCTTGTGCGGCGTGCGATGAGCAAGAAGAAGGCATACGTCATGGAGCAGGAGCGCAAGAATTTTGTGCACGGCAATCCTGAGGAGGGTGTGCCAGGGTGTGCATCATGCGGTATTTCGGAGGCGGTGGCAGACCAGATTTACGGGACGATGATGGATTTTGCCAAGTATGCATTTAACAAATCCCATGCGGCTTGTTATGCAGTGGTGGCTTACCAGACTGCATATTTGAAATATTACTATCCGGTGGAATTCATGGCAGCATTGCTGACCTCTGTCATTGACAATGCGTCCAAGGTATCGGAGTACATTATGATCTGCAAGAGTATGGATATCCATATCCTGCCGCCTGATATCAACGAGGGAGAATGTGGTTTTTCGGTATCAAATGGTGCGATACGCTATGCGCTGAATGCGATCAAGAGTGTGGGCAGGACAGTGATCGAAAGAATCGTGGAGGATCGGGAAGCACATGGAAACTATCAAAACCTCAAGGACTTCATTGAGAGAACGCAGACTTATGATGTCAATAAGCGTGCGATCGAGAATTTTATCAAGGCGGGGGCTTTTGACAGCTTTGGTGCGACCAGGAAACAGCTGATGAGTGTCTATGCGACGATTCTGGACAGTATCACGCACAGCAAACGCGGTGTAACGGCAGGTCAGATGTCGCTGTTTGACATTGTTTCGGAGGAGGATAAAAAAGAGCTGGAAATCAAGATGCCCGATGTCGGTGAGTATGAGAAGGAGCTGCTGTTAAGCTTTGAAAAAGAAGTGCTGGGATTCTATGTGAGCGGACACCCGATGCAGGAATATCAGTCTGTATGGGAGAAGCGCATCACGGCAAAGACCTCTGACTTTTACCTCGATGAGGAGACAGGGCTCACACATGTTCAGGACAAAACCAAGGCTACGATTGGCGGTATGATCATGGACAAGAAGATCAAGTACACCAAGCAGGATAAGATTATGGCATTTCTCACCGTGGAAGATCTCGTAGGCAGCATAGAAGTCGTCGTATTTCCAAATGCATATGAGAAGTATTCGTCAAAGCTTCTGGAGGAAAATAAGGTGTTTATCGAGGGCAGGGTGCAGGTGGAGGACGAGCGCGACGGCAAACTGATCTGTGAGAGCATTACCTCCTTTGATGAGATTCCAAGAAAGGTGTGGCTTAAATTTCCGGACATGAATACCTATGTTAATAAGGAAGCGGAACTCTTTGATGCGATTTATGACTCAGAGGGAATTGATAATGTCATTATATATATAGAAGAAACACGTCAGAAAAAGACACTCCCTCCCAACCGAAACATCAAGGCAGACAGTACCGTTCTTGACAGGCTCCGCGGCTTGTTTGGAGAGGAAAATGTCAAGGTGGTAAGCTGATCATATGATATTTTTTTATCAAAGAGTATTGTATTCTTGTAAAAAAAAGGGTACAATCAGTGTAGCGAAAAATAACATTGATATTATAAAGTAACAATATTGCTGTTTAGACAGGACTTAGCATATACTGCTAAATCCATAAGAAAACGTATAACGGATGTATAAAAATCCATTTGCGGAGCAAATTTTGTATGGATTTTTACACATTACTAGGACGGAGTGAACAGTAATGTAACAATTCAGGCAGTAATGTATAGGAGGTATAATGAGATGTCAAGTGATATTAAGGCGATAGGTGTATTGACAAGTGGGGGAGACGCACCAGGAATGAATGCTGCGCTGCGCGCAGTGGTGAGAAAGGCTCTGACAAACAATGTAAAAGTAAAAGGTATTAAGCGGGGCTACATGGGATTGCTCAATGAGGAGATCATTGACATGGAGGCACACAGTGTATCGGATATCATACAGAAGGGCGGTACGATTCTCGGTACAGCGAGATGTCTTGAATTTAAGGATCCCAATATACAGGAAATGGCTGCTCAGATTTGTCGTAAGCATGGGATTGACGGACTCGTGGTAATCGGTGGTGACGGTTCTTACAGAGGCGCACAGGGACTTGCAAGGCACGGCATCAACACAGTCGGTGTGCCAGGGACAATCGACCTTGACATTGCATGTACAGAGTATACAATCGGTTTCGATACGGCGATTAATACAGCGATGGAGGCAATCGATAAGGTAAGAGATACATCATCCTCTCATGAGAGATGTTCTATCATAGAGGTTATGGGAAGGCATGCTGGTTATATTGCACTCTGGACAGGCGTTGCAACCGGTGCAGAGGACATTCTTATTCCGGAGAAGTACACTTTTGACGAGCAGCAGCTGATTAACAATATCATAAGGAGCAGAAAGAAAGGAAAGACACATCACCTTATTATAAATGCCGAGGGTATCGGTCATTCAACTTCCATGGCAAGGAGGATTGAGGCTGCCACAGGTATTGAGACAAGAGCTACCATTCTAGGCTATCTGCAGCGCGGCGGTAATCCAACTTGTAAGGACAGGTATTATGCGTCCATCATGGGGGCTTATGCGGCAGACATTCTCTGCGATGGCAAGTCAAACAGAGTCGTTGCTTACAAGCACGGTTCATTTATCGATTATGATATCGAGGAAGCACTCAATATGCAAAAGGATATTGATGAATACCAGTATGACATTAGTATGAAAATGTCGAGATAATACATGAAAGGAAAAGGAACAGTCGGGCAGGGAAGAAGAAAATCTCTCTGCTCGATTTTTATGCATACGCCGATGCTGATGCGAAAAAGCAAATATGACAGTTTTTTGCATGGAAAATATGTCACTGAAGTGGCTCATCGCGGCGCGCGTAAGGTAAAGATATTCACAATTTACGGATTGTTTTCTATATTAAAAGTGATATAATTAAATTTGGTTTTTATGATTTACATATTGAATAAGAAGGATAAAAAATATCATGGTATTAGAATTTAATAATAAGAAGCCAAAGGCGAAAAAATCAACAACGAGACTGATTGCATCTGGCTTTGTGCTGATTATTCTGGCAGGGGCATTGCTGCTCACACTGCCGATAGCGAATAAATCAGGTCATGGAAACCTGTTAAATTCGCTATTTACAGCCACATCAGCGACCTGTGTCACGGGGCTCATCGTTGCAGATACGTATCAAAACTGGACAACCTTTGGTCAGATCGTCATATTGTGCATGATACAGGTCGGCGGTTTGGGATTCATGACAATCGGCGCATATATATCGGTGCTGCTCAAGAAGCGCATCGGGCTGCAGGAGCGGGAACAGCTGCAGGAGAGCGTCAACACCCTTGAAATTGCAGGGGTTGTCCGCCTTGTCAAAAAGATTGTACAGGGTGCACTCTGCATTGAGGGATTGGGGACAGTAGTGCTTGCATTCCGTTTTATTCCGCGGTTCGGTGCTGTGAGGGGGATTTATTTCTCGATATTTCATGCAGTCTCTGCTTTTTGCAACGGCGGGTTTGACCTGATGGGCGTGAATGAGGCATATTCCTCGCTTGCCGCGTTTGAGGGAGATATCGTTGTCAATCTTGTTGTTGTGACATTGATTCTTGTGGGCGGCATTGGTTTTATCGTGTGGGATGATGTGATGCGGAACAAGTGGCATTTTCGAAAATATCTGCTGCACAGCAAGATTGTGATCACGACTACACTGGTTTTGACTGCGGTAGGGACGATCCTGTTTCTGATTACAGAGAATCAGGCAGCATTTGCAGGTATGAGTCCTCTCGAGAAATTTCTGGGAGCGCTGTTTTCCTCCGTTACACCAAGGACAGCGGGATTTAACTCTGTTGATACAGCAGCACTGTCCAATTCCGGCAAAATTATAACAATGGTTCTGATGTTTATTGGAGGAAGTCCAGGTTCTACAGCCGGCGGTGCCAAGACGACAACGATGGTTGTGCTTTTGTTCTACGCAGTGGCGATGGTGCTGAATAAGGAGGATATCAATCTTTTTGGAAGGCGGCTGACTGACGAGGTGGTGAAGAAGGCAAACGCGGTTGTTGTCATCAATGCGACACTGACAATCATAGCGACGATTACTATTATGACATTACAACCGTTATTGAATTTTGAGGACGTGTTGTTTGAAGTGCTTTCAGCAATTGGAACCGCTGGAATGACAGTGGGTATCACAAGGGAGCTGAACATGATATCACGTGTTATTATTATAGTACTGATGTACTGTGGGCGGCTGGGAAGCCTTTCCTTTGCGCTGATTTTTGCGCAGAAGAAGACATCGGCATCGGTTCGGCAGCCTCAGGAAAAGATAATTGTAGGATAGGAGAATGATTATGAAATCAATATTGATAATAGGCATGGGACGTTTTGGGCATCATCTTGCTGCAAATTTTCTGGAGCATGGACATGACGTCATGATCGTGGACGAGAATGAGGAAAAGTTAGAGGACATGGTACCCTATGCGACGAGTACCAGAATCGGTGACTGTACGAGCGAGGAGGTTCTAAAAAGCATTGGAGTCAGAAACTTTGATGTTGTGTTTGTGTGTATCGGTACAAATTTCCAGAGCAGTCTGGAGATCACAAGTCTTGTGAAGGAGCTTGGAGCAAAGCGGGTGATCAGCAAGGCGACCAGGGATATTCAGGCAAAATTTTTGTTGAGAAACGGGGCGGATGAGGTCATATACCCGGAAAAGGATATTGCGGAAAAATGGGCAGAGCGGTACAGCCTTGACAATATTTTTGATTACATAGACCTGCCAGGTGCTTTTGGAATCTATGAGATGCCGCCTGTCAAAGAATGGGTTGGCAAGAGCATCAGGGAGTCCGACATTGCCGCAAAATACAAGATTTCCATACTTGGCATTAAGAAAAAGCATGAGGAGGAAATGCGTGTGATGCCCTCGGCGGATTATATTATCAGGGAGACAGACCATCTGATGGTGATGGCTGGCAATGAGGTTGCAGAGCGGTTGTTAGAGCAGAACAAACATAACTTTGCAAAAGCGGCTTTGGATAGGAAACGGTAGGTCAGATATGATATCAAGTACAGCAAACAGTAAAGTGAAAAGACTCACGGCACTGGTACAAAAGGCAAAAATGCGCAGGGAAGAGCGGCTTTTTGTCGTTGAAGGTATCCGCATGTTTCGCGAGGCACCTGAGCAATGGATCAAAGAAGTGTACGTGTCGGAATCTTTTTTGCATAAGAGTATGCATGCAAATGACTCAGAATCAAAGGAACGATTAAAAAAATATCAGTATGAAGTGCTTACAGATGAGGTGTTTCGGAAGGTCTCTGATACACAGACACCGCAGGGTTTGCTCTGCGTGCTGGCCATGCCGCACTATGAGCTGACAGACAGTGTTGACAAGTGGATAGCAGATTCGCAGAAGGTGCCGTTTCTCGTGCTTCTGGAAGATCTGCAGGATCCGGGAAACCTTGGAACGATTCTTCGCGCCGGCGAAGGGGCTGGCGTCGACGGAGTGGTCATGACAAGGCAGACGGTGGATATTTTTAATCCCAAGGTGATTCGTGCAACGATGGGCTCGATATACAGGGTTCCGTTTATTATTGTGGAAAATATGGGTGAGGCAATTGATTTGCTGAGGGATAAAGGCGTGCTGGTCTATGCGGCGCATCTTGATGACAGTGTGGATTACGATGAACTGGATTACACGAAACCAACTGCATTTCTGATAGGAAATGAGGGAAACGGGCTTCAGCGTGAGACAACGGGGCGGGCGTCGCGGTGCATCAAGATTCCGATGGCTGGTCAGGTCGAGTCGCTCAACGCGGCGGCAGCGGCGACAATACTGATGTACGAGGCGTCGCGGCAGCGCAGAAAAAAGTGGTGACAGTCATTAAAAAACATCAAGAAGAAATCAGATAATTATATATAAAACATTTGGAGAGGAAAAGGACACAGGATTATGAAAATAGGTTTTATAGGACTTGGAAATATGGCGACTGCCATGATTGGAGGAATGCTTGGGACGGATGCGTTTTGCACAGAGGAAATCATAGGCTCTGCAAAAACGCAGGAGACGGCAGACAAGGTCAGTGAAAAATATGGTATAGCTACGGGAACGGACAACAGGGAGACTGCAAGACAGGCAGATGTGTTGATTCTTGCTGTGAAGCCGATATTTTTGCCAGAAGTGATTGCAGAGATAAAAGACCTCATAGATGGAGAGGGTATGCTTGTGATATCCATTGTAGCAGGCAAATCAATTGACTGGATGGAACAGGAATTTGGCAAGACACTCAGAATCATACGCTGTATGCCCAATACGCCTGCCATGGTGGGAGAAGGCTGCACCTGCATCTGCCTGAAAGAAACATTTTCTGATAGGGGTGTTTACGCTGGCGATCAAGAGCTTGCGCTCAAGATCATGAACAGTTTTGGCAAGGCGAGCATTCTCCCCGAACGACTGATGGAGGCGTTTATCGGGGTGGCAGGAAGCGCTCCGGCATATGTATTTATATTGATCGAGGCGATGGCGGATGCGGCAGTCAGGGCAGGAATGCCGAGAAAACAGGCGTATGAGTTTGCGGCACAATCTGTGCTGGGCAGTGCTAAGATGGTGCTTGAGACTGGTATGCATCCAGGTGAGCTTAAGGATATGGTGTGTTCGCCGGCGGGAACGACAATTGAGGCGGTCAAGGTGCTTGAGGAGAAAGGAATGCGCGCGGCGGTTATTGATGCGATTGGTGCATGTGTGGAGAAATCCAGGAACTTGTGAGGGACATGCGGAAAAAAATATAAAATTTATAAAAACAAGGGTTCGAGACTTGACAAGTCGCGAACTCTTTGTTATTATATAAAATCGTAATAGGTGTTAACAA
>JAIEEY010000091.1:5402-11131 GCA_029067205.1 Lachnospiraceae bacterium | reverse complement strand
ATTAGCAATAGCATCTAAAATAGCAAAAACTGCACCTATAACCATAAAAGCTGTTCCAGCTACCTGACCAATTTTCTTAAATACACCCATTATTTTTTCTTTTTTTACAAATTTATCAACATTAATTTTGCCTTCATTATTAAGAAAATTTTTATCCAATTTTTCAAGGGAACACACTTTTACATATTAATTTTTTACGATATGTGTTAAACTGAAAAGTATATTTGACAATAAAGGAGAATTTTTCTATGGCAATAAAAGCTGATTTTCATATGCACACAAGCTTTTCCGGGGACAGCGATGCCTCGATGGAAGAAATGATACAAAAAGCCATCTCACTTGGATTAACGCACATCTGTATCACAGAACATTACGATCCGGATTATGTCTATGCGCCCGGCGAGGAGGATATCTTTGACTTAAACACAGACTCTTATTTATATGAACTTCTGAAACTCAGGGAGAAATACAAAGACCAGATTTCGGTTGGTTTTGGCGTAGAACTCGGCTTACAGCCCCATTTAAAACGCCAGCTTGCCGTGTATTCCAAGTCGCATGACTTTGATTTTATCATTGGGTCCTCACATTTATGCAACCGAAAAGATCCATATTACCCTGCCTTTTTTGAGGGACGCAGTGAAGATGAGGCACACCATGAATATTTTCAGACTGTTCTGGAATGTGTAAAATCACTTTCCTATTTTGATGTGTTCGGCCATCTTGACTATGTGGTTCGGTATGGGCCGACCAAAAATGAGCAGTACACCTATGCAAAGCACGCCGATGTATTTGACCAGATTCTGACGCATTTAATCGAAAACGAAAAGGGAATAGAGCTAAACACACACGGCTTTCGCGTTGGACTTGGACAACCCAATCCATGTGTGGATATCCTGAAACGATATCACGATCTTGGCGGCGAAATCATCACGATCGGTTCCGACGCCCACACTCCCACTGATATTGCCTCCCACTTTGACAAGGCATGTGACATTTTAAAAGCATGCTGTTTCCAATACTACTGTATCTTCCAGTCCCGCATACCTGAATATTTTAAATTATGACAATTTTGCACCACTGACAATCGTTCCTCCACCGAGGACATAATCCTTTTGGTAAAACACGACTGCCTGTCCGGGTGTCACAGCCCTGACAGGCTTTTGAAAGCTGCATTTTACCTGTCCATTCTGCAGTTTTTCAATCACGCAGGATTCTCCTATATGCGAATAACGGATCTTTGCTGTCACCTCCATTGGCTCTATGATATCCTCAATTGCCATGAAATTCAAATCATCACAAACCAGGGAATCCGCAAGGACATCTTCTGCTTCTCCGATCACCACTTCATTCGTCTCTGGTCTGATCTCCGTCACAAACACAGGATATCCCATCGCAAGATTCAGTCCCTTTCTTTGTCCTACTGTATAATGAATAATTCCCTTATGCCGTCCTAAGATTTCACCTTCTGCGGTTACAAAGCTCCCCGGAACTGGTATTCGATCGCCTGCCTCCTTTTGTATTACAGCCGCGTAATCATTGTCCGGCACAAAGCAGATATCCTGACTGTCTGGCTTTGCGGCCACGGGAAGACCGATCCTCTGTGCAATCCCTCTGATTGTGTCCTTCTCATAGTCGCCTACGGGCATCAGTGTGTGCGCCAGCTGATATTGTGTGAGATTGTAGAGAGCATAGGTCTGGTCTTTTTTGGCTGTGACAGAATTGCGTATTGTATATCTCCCATTTTCCAATTGTGCGATACGGGCATAATGCCCTGTCGCGATGTAGTCTGCCCCAAGCTCTATACTCCGCCTTAAAAGAGCCTCCCACTTCACATGTCTGTTGCAGAGAATACAGGGATTGGGCGTTCTACCATGCAGATAGTCCTCCACAAATGGATGGATCACACAGTCTCGAAACTCTTTCTTGAAATTCAATACATAATATGGGATATCAAGTCTTGCCGCCACTTTCCTTGCATCTTCCACTGCACTCAGCCCACAGCAGCCACCATTTTCTTCCAACACACTCTGCTCCTCATTCTGCCAGATCTGCATTGTCACACCTATGACATCATATCCCTGCTCTTTTAACAAGTACGCTGCCACCGACGAATCCACCCCGCCTGACATTCCGACAACTACTTTTTTTCCCATCGTTATTCCAGCCTTTCTTCGGGAATTTTCTAACACGAATCAATTTTCCAGTTTCATTAATGCCATTATCTTACCATATACACTCATTCAATTCCATATATTTTTACTTAAACTTTTGATTCCACATAAGGAGCCGTAAAAATTTATAGACATATTTGTCAAAATATCCCATACATTATAGAAAGTAAATCAGCCGGAGCTATCCTATGTATTCTAATCTATCTACAAAACAGCTTCGTTCTTATCTCAATCCAAAATACTTGAAAAATCCTGTCATCACTGGCACTTTTTTCCTCACTGCCGCTGGTATTATCACAAAATTGATCGGATTTTTTTACCGAATTTTTCTCTCCAGAATCTTTAATGAAGAAAGTCTTGGCGTTTTTGGACTTATTTCACCTGTCATGATGCTTGTGCATGCTGTATGTGCTGCTGGTATCCAGAATGCCATCACCCGTTTTGTTGCTGCCTCCAAAAAGAATCAGTCATCAGAGGCATACAGTTATCTTTTTACGGGAATCGCAATCTCTGTTTTACTCTCGGGCTCCATGGCTTATGTGATCTTCAATCACGCGCCTTTTATCGCAGTCAGCATGATCGGTGAGAGGCGATGCATCCCACTGCTGCGCATCAGTGCCCTGTCCTTCCCGCTCGCCACAGTACATTCTTGCATCAACGGTTTCTTCTATGGACGGAAAAGAGCCGCTATTCCAGCATGGTCCATGATCATAGAGCAGTCGTGCCGTGTACTCACTGTCTATATTTTGTCCAGACTCTCTATGGAGGCAGGTTTAAACATGTCTTTATCCTACATCTGTGTAGGACTTCTTGCCGGCGAATTTTCTTCGGCGATTTTTTCGTGTTTTATGCTTGCGATCAAACCAGAGGACTTTTCCATACGCAGGTCACTTTCCTGCACGAAAGGAATCTCAATCCTGTCATTGGCGCTGCCTATCAGCCTTAACAGAATATGCATCAGCTTCATCTCTACCATAGAAACCATACAGCTTCCTAAAATGCTTGTTACCAGCGGACTCACTACTTCCAACGCCCTGTCTATCTATGGCGTCTTTTCTGGAATGGCGATTCCACTCATTATGTTCCCATGTGCTTTTACCGGTTCCGCCGCTTCCCTGCTGCTGCCATCCGTATCAGAAGCTCAGGCGCAGGGCAACACGAAACGGATACAGAAAACGATCTATCTGACAATCGGGCTCTGCTTTTTACTCGGGGTGGCATGCTTTCTGTTTTTCTTCACATTCGCAGATGTTCTCGGAAAAACCCTATTTGACAGTGATATTGCAGCCAGCCAGATCCGTGCACTTTCTTTTGTATGCCCTTTTCTATATATGTCTGGCACACTTTGCAGTATCCTTCATGGACTGGGCAAAACTGGAATTACTTTCCTGTTTAACCTGGCAAGTATTCTTCTCCGGCTTGTTTTCGTATTTCTGGCGGTTCCTTCGATCGGTTTTTCCGGGTACATCTATGGTACCCTGGTCAGTCAGATATTTTTAGATTTTCTAATTATTCTTGCGTTGAGACGTTATTTGTTATATGATAAGGAATAGTGGTCAGCCTTTCATAAGCTGTCCTTAAAATACGAAAGGAGTTCAACAATGAGTTTTGAATTTATAAAAAAACTTCCAACTCCTGATCAGATCAGGGATGAGTATCCTGTCCCTGATGCGATGCAGGAGTTAAAGAAAAAAAGAGATCAGGCGATCAGCGATATCTTTACTGGTAAATCGGACAAGTTTCTTGTGATCATAGGTCCCTGCTCTGCTGACAACGAAGACGCCGTGTGTGAGTATGTCTCAAGACTTGCCAAAGTCAACGAAAAGGTCAATGACAAACTAATCCTTATTCCCAGGGTATACACCAATAAACCCAGAACAACCGGTGATGGTTACAAAGGAATCGTGCACCAGCCAGATCCCGAAAAAGGAACCGATTTTCTGAAAGGTATTATCGCGATGCGAAAGATGCAGCTGCGCGTTATGGCTGAATCAGAACTCACCGCTGCTGACGAAATGCTCTACCCTGAAAACTGGGGATATGTATCCGATATTCTCTCATATGTGGCGATTGGCGCCCGCTCCGTGGAAGATCAGCAGCACCGCCTTGTTGTCAGTGGCTTTGATGTACCTGCGGGTATGAAAAACCCGACAAGCGGTGATTTCAGTGTCATGCTGAATTCGGTGTATGCAGCTCAGCATCCCCACCCGTTTATTTATCGCGGATGGGAAGTCAATACGACAGGAAATCCTCTTGCACATACCATTTTACGCGGTGCAGTCAACAAGCACGGCAGTAATATTCCAAACTATCATTACGAGGATCTGATCCGTTTGCTGGAAAAATACAACGAGCGCGACTTAGTCAATCCAGCATGTATTGTTGACGCAAACCACAGCAACTCCAACAAACAGTTCAAGGAACAGATCCGCATTGTCCACGAGGTAATGCATTCCCGCAGAAACAACAGCGAGCTGGCAAATCTGGTAAAGGGCGTCATGGTCGAGAGTTACATCAAGGAGGGCTGTCAGAAGATCGGCGAACATATTTACGGAAAATCAATTACAGATCCCTGTCTTGGCTGGAAAGATACGGAAGATTTAATTTACAGAATTGCGGATTTTATTTGATTTCTTACATTAAAAATACGCATAAAAAACGCAAGCCTGCGGCCTGCGTTTTTTATGCAACTTTATCCTCTTGGATGAGCCTTAGCATATACTTCTCTGATACGGTTGTGCGTCAGGTTCGTATATACCTGTGTCGTAGAAATGTCAGAATGGCCAAGCATCTCCTGAACACTTCTCAAATCTGCGCCATTCTCTACCAGATGCGCAGCAAACGAATGGCGAAGAGTATGTGGTGTAATATCAGCCATAATGCCAGCTTTCTTTGCATAATATTTGATCAACTTCCAGAAGCCTTGTCTACTCATCGGCTGTCCTGAACAGTTCACAAACAAAATCTCAGAGTGCAGGTCAAACAGCATTACATCACGCGCTTTTTCAAGATAATTTGTCATTGCTTTCTTAGCGGCAGCACCGAATGGAATCACTCTCTCCCTGCTGCCATCCCTGCAGATGATAAAACCCATCTGCATATTCACATCGGAAACCTTTAGGGTGATCAGTTCCGTCACGCGAATTCCTGTCGCGTATAAAAGCTCTAACATTGCTTTATCGCGAATCTCTTTGGGAGTGTCTCCCTTTGGCTGCTCCAGAAGCCATATAACTTCCTCCGGAGTCAGTATCTCAGGCATCTTCTTCTCAATCTTTGGCGCTTTCAACCCATCAGATACATCTTTTTCTACAATGCCCTCTTTGCACAGATAGTGGAAGAAAGCCTTTATAGAAGCGACATTTCTGGATATGGTTGCAGCTGCAAAATGATTGTCACCTAAATACACAATATAGGATTGCAGGATCTCTGATGTGATCTCCTTCACATCCACGATCTCCTTTTCTTCTAAATACTGGCGCAGCTTGCCTAAATCCCTCTTGTATGATAATTCAGTATTGTTCGAAGTTTTCTTTATATTATGTAAATAAGAAATAAAAT
>JAIEEY010000091.1:0-5392 GCA_029067205.1 Lachnospiraceae bacterium | reverse complement strand
AACCTCCTCATAAAGATTTGATTTACCCCTTATGCCTACTCTTATTATATATTGTATTTTACATAAAATCAAATGTTTTTTCAGAAAATTTAAAATTATTTTAACCAATTTTCAAAAAACTTCGTCCTTTTGTTCCAAATCGCGTTCAATATACCTCCTTTTCGACCTTTAATCAAGGAAAGAGTAATGCTATTTTTCTCATTATTTCAGGATTTATATACACTTCACACAATATTCCGATGCTAAACATCAGTATAACTAGAACAATCGTTTTAATCGTTTCTATTTTATGATGCTGGCGCTCACTTTTTACAGTCATCTCATTATGACAACTTTTTTTGTCACTCATCCAATATTTGCGGAATATGACCATGAAAAGAATACCATAAAATATCCCTTGTGGCAAAACCATGGAAAAGGTCAGCAAGATCCCCTTGATGCCATATTGATATACCAGTGTAAAAATGATCAGTCCAACCTCAAAACCACACCAGCCCATAATGGAATACGCCATCAGACCACCTATGCTGCTCAGCGCACAGATCACACCAAATAAGAGTTGTCTGAGACGCAGACCTATGACATACTCAAAAAGCCCCGACCGATTTACCTCAAAGTTCTGCATCAGTGCCAAGTGCTCCCTGTCAAGCAGACTTCCTATACTGGCATTTTGTCCCCCTGTCAAATAAAAAAATATCATACCCACACAAAATCCTGTAAGAAATACAAGCACCCTGTTGTCGGGTATCGTATTTTTATAATGAAGTTTTCTATAATCAATATACGCATCCTGCTCTGGAACGACACTGCATACTGTTGACTTCTCAACCTGTTCTTCGGTATTAAACTTGTTCATCCGCCACTTCACCCATGCTGCAGCTACTTATTTAAGCTTATGAACTATTTTGTATATTTATTCTTGTACGCCAGAATTGATGCAATCGTTTTAGCATCCTCGATTAACCCGGCGTATATCATTTTTTCAAGCTCTTCAACTGTATGAATCTCTACATTTACAAACTCGTCTTCATCGAGATGCTGCTCTGTCTTAGCAAGGTCTGTCGCAAGGTAAATATCAATCTTCTCATTGCAGAATGCAACGGTCGTCCGAATTGTTATCAATTTTTCAATCTTCTTGCACCGATATCCAGTCTCCTCCTCCAGCTCTCTTGCAGCTGCATCAATCGTGGGTTCGTCAGGATTCAGTCCACCTGCAGGTATTTCCAATGTAAATCTGTCAAGAGCATTTCTATACTGCCTCACCATGAGAAGTCTTCCGTCTGGAAGTACGCCGACTGCCGCAGCAGCACCATTATGTCCCACAAAGTCATAAATCTCTGTCTTTCCATCTGGAAGAATAACGGTATCCTTATAATATTTTGTAATTGCACCCTCACATTGAAGTTCTCTTTTTACTCTCTTTATTTCTGCATTCATATAAATCCTCCTCCATGTTTTATAGAAAACAAGAAAACCACCAAAATCCGTTTGTGACTTTGATGGTTTTCATAATGCTCGTCTAATTATTTCAACTTATTTCGCATACTCAACGACACGAGATTCCCTGATGACGTTTATCTTGATCTGTCCCGGATACTCAAGCTCTGCCTCGATCTGCCTGGAAATATCACGTGCCAACAGTATCATGTCCGCATCATTAATCTGCTCAGGAACTACCATAACACGAACCTCTCTACCTGCCTGAATAGCAAAAGATTTGTCTACACCTTTAAAATTGTTGGTTATTTCTTCTAGTTGTTTTAATCTGGTTGTATATGTTTCGAGAGTCTCACGCCTTGCCCCCGGTCTCGCAGCTGAAATTGTATCAGCAGCCTGCACCAGACAGGCAATCAATGACTGTGCCTCCACATCACCGTGATGCGATTCAACAGCATTGATAACAATCGATGATTCCTTGTACTTTCTGCACAACTCTGCACCCAACTGTATATGTGAACCTTCCATCTCATGGTCTACTGCCTTACCAATATCGTGCAGCAAACCGGCTCTCTTTGCCATTCTGACATCAAGCCCCATCTCCGCAGCAAGCAGTCCGGTAAGGTGAGCCACCTCGATTGAATGTTTCAAAGCGTTCTGACCATAACTCGTTCGAAACTTCATCTTACCTAAAAGCTTCACCAGCTCTGGATGAATGCCATGCACGCCAACTTCCAACGTCGCCGCCTCGCCTTCTTCCTTGATCATGATCTCGACTTCTCTCTGGGCTTTCTCAACCATCTCTTCAATTCTTGCCGGATGAATCCGTCCATCCACAATCAACTTCTCGAGTGCAATCCTTGCAACCTCTCTCCGTATCGGATCAAAGCCTGAAAGAATTACTGCCTCCGGCGTATCATCAATGATCAGTTCCACACCTGTAAGTGTCTCCAATGTCCTGATATTGCGCCCTTCCCTGCCGATGATCCTTCCCTTCATCTCATCATTAGGAAGCTGAACAACGGAAATCGTTGTCTCAGATACATGGTCTGCAGCACATTTCTGAATCGCTGTGACAACATATTCTTTTGCCTTCTTGTCAGCTTCTTCTTTTGCCCTGTTTTCCAATTCCTTGACCATCACTGCAGTCTCATGTTTTACTTCGTCTTCAACAATTTTTAATAAATGCTCTTTTGCCTGTTCAGAGGTTAATCCTGAAATTCGCTCCAGTTCCTGTATCCGCTCTTCGTTCAGTCTTGCTACAACTGCACTCTGTTTTGCGAGCTCTTCTTCGCGTGCGACAAGGCTGGCTTCCTTCTTCTCGATGGCATCCGCCTTCTTGTCAATGCTCTCCTCCTTCTGCTGGACTCGTCTCTCGTAGCGCTGAGCTTCCGCCCTGCGTTCCTTGATTTCCTTGTCGAGCTCATTCTTGGTCTTGATGGATTCCTCCTTAATCTCAAGAAGTCCCTCGCGCTTCTTCGTCTCAGCAGTCTTAAGAGCTTCATCGACAATCTCCCTCGCCTTGTCCTCTGCATTTCCAATTGTAGCCTCTACATTTTTCTTGTAGTTCGAAAATGCAAAAAAGCAGCCCGCTACACATATTGCAATAATAATCACTGCCTCTAATACGTATAGCATGTACAGGAGCACCTCCTTATTAAATTTTCATTGTGCAACTGTTCAGTGCCTCCACAGTTTCCTGCTCGTCGCTGAAATCTATAAAGTATTCCGAATAGTCACTTTATCATATCTTTGCAGATACTACAACATGTTAATTTTACTCTTTTAACCGGGCGATGTCAAGCATTTATTCTTTTATTATATACTATATATCAATAGTATTGTTCCTCGGCCCGTCCGATGACCTTATATATTTGATCCAGCACAAAACCTTTTCGGTAAAGAAATCCAACCATCTTCTGACATTCCTCGTATGTGGCATTCTGTCGGTCAAAATGCTTTTTTTCGAGAAGCTTATGAATCAATTCTTCTTCCGCTGTAATGTTATCCTCCTCGGAACACTGTTCATATGCCCGTTCGATTTTTTCTTTTGATATCCCTTTTCTCATAAGATCATTCTCAATCAGTCTTCTGCTTTTTACCTGACCTGAGCATTCAATATAGGATTTGGCATACCGGAAATCATCTACATAGCCATAGGAAATTACATACGCAACTGCAGCATCAATGATCTTTTCAGGATAAAGTCCTTGTCTTAGTTTCATCACAAGCTGGTGCTCTGTATAGTCTCTGCTCTTTAACAGGTTCATACATCTGAGTTTTGCCCTCTTTAACAGCACCTCATTCATTATCATATCATAAATTTCCTGAGAAAGTTCGCTGTCCTTTTTGACAGCAAACTCTCTCAACTCATTTTTATAAAGCGCAAAACTGATATCATTATCAACACATACTTTGACCTTCGTCTTCGACAGTTCCACAATATCTGTAATGACCATACCTCACTACCTGCTTTACTCAGTCTGTGCTGCCGCTTCCTGAGCCGGCTTCTCAGCTGCAGTCTTTGATGATGCCCTTGACTTACTCTTGCCTTCCGGCTTCTCAACTGCCTCTGGAACCTGTTCCGCTCCCTGCAGTCCGAAGTGCTCGCGCACTTTATTTTCTACTTCTTTGCAGATTTCTGGATTATCCTTCAGATACTGCTTGGCATTCTCACGTCCCTGACCGATCTTATTTCCGTCATATGCATACCATGCACCGCTCTTTACGATAATATTCTGCGATGCCGCAAGGTCGAGAATATCCCCTACCACTGATATTCCTTCCCCGAACATGATATCAAACTCAGCTTCCTTAAACGGAGGCGCTATCTTATTCTTGACAACCTTAACTCTTGTTCTGTTACCTGTTACCTCACCGCTCTGCTTGAGTGACTCAATCCTCCTGACATCTAGACGAACCGAAGAATAAAACTTCAGCGCGCGTCCACCGGTAGTCGTCTCCGGATTTCCGAACATCACACCAACCTTCTCACGAAGCTGGTTAATAAAGACCACTACACAATTTGACTTGCTGATAACTGCTGTCAGTTTGCGGAGTGCCTGTGACATCAGACGTGCCTGCAGTCCTACATGCGAATCTCCCATATCCCCATCGATCTCAGCCTTCGGAACGAGCGCCGCCACGGAATCGACTACCACGATGTCAATCGCACCAGATCTTACCATTGTCTCTGTGATCTCAAGCGCCTGCTCACCATTATCTGGCTGTGATATGTACAGATTATCCACATCCACACCGATATTTTTTGCATATGCAGGATCCAGTGCATGCTCTGCATCAATAAATCCGGCAATTCCACCCCTCTTCTGCACCTCCGCGATCATGTGGAGTGTAACTGTTGTCTTACCAGATGACTCTGGTCCATAAATCTCCACAATTCTTCCTCTGGGAATTCCTCCAAGTCCCAGTGCAATGTCAAGGCTTAGCGAACCTGTCGGTATCGTCTCCACATTCATCTGCGCACTGGGATCGCCCAGTTTCATGACTGCTCCCTTACCATACTGCTTTTCTATCTGCGCAAGTGCAGCATCTAATGCCTTTAATTTTTCTTCCTTTTCCATGTGTTTACTCCTTCATTTTTAGAACTAATGTTTTTTGTATATCTATACTGTAAAACATCTGTTCGCAATTGTCAAGATGATTTTTTAATTTTCCCGGAAAATTTTTGAACCATTCATCTGAATAACCTTAACATATACGAGATGACAAAACAAGTGCGAGTTTTTACATTTCAGTAAACATATTTTTTGTAAATAATGATTCTGCCTGTGTCCATCAGTCTTATGGCGCTCCGCCAGCTCATATACATTTCTCTTACATCACCTGTTTCTGAAAAAATCATATTATATATAAGTCCAAGCTAATTTTTTTTCAGTTTATGCCGATATAAATAAAAGGGTATTTTTATTTTTTATCAACGGAGGACACATAA
>JAIEEY010000090.1 GCA_029067205.1 Lachnospiraceae bacterium | reverse complement strand
GAGAAGCACTTTGCACATGCAAGAATGTATGACCCGGCACAGGGAAGAATGCTCAGCGTTGACCCCGTCAGGAGAGGGCTGAACGGATATGCATACTGCGGCAATGATCCTATAAACCAGACAGACCCGACAGGCGAGATTGCGAACGTCATCGCAGGCGGCATCATAGGCGGTGCGTTCGGTTTTGCAGGCTCTGCACTGTCACAGATTGGCGAAGGAAAAGGCTTTAATGCAAGGAAGGCATGGGGAGCGGCAGCAAACGGCGCAATCGTCGGTGCAGCAAGGGGCGCACTTATCGGCTCTGGTGCTGGAATCCCACTGGCGTTCGGCGTGGACTTTGCGGCAGACATGGCAGGAAGCCTTGCGGAGCAGAAGATATCCGGCACACGCATAGCGCCTGTACGCGCAGCAGTTGACGGAGTATTTAATGCCGCAGGGGGCAGGCTGTATGGAACCAGTCCCTTGAAGAATGCCAGGAACGCTTTCATAAGAGGTGCGCTCGAAGGAGCAGTCAGGGGCGGAGCTTACAATATTGCCGATGTGCTTGATAATAAGCTCAGGAATGCGTACAGACAAAGAAGACCGCAGAATCCGAGAAACTCAAGGGCACGTAATCCATGGAACAGGAACGATCCAAGACCTACCAGAAGCAGAAATCCACAGTTAGATTGCGTAAGACCAAAGCCGTTTAAGGGAATGCAATACCCGAACAGGAGAAGCAGAGGCGGTAATACACCACATCGCAATGACAGGTTCCGCCTTGGAAGCTTTGTCAGGGATGTCGTTTCCGGCGCAGTGATGGGCGGACTGGCGAGCGTGACCTTCCATGGAGCTGGTAAGGCTGTTGATGCGCTGAAAAGGAATTTGAATCGGGAGAAACCAATAGATAGGATAGTACAATCTGCTAACACCAGTTTACAACTTTTTAATGTTTTGCTTTGTCAAGATGTCCAGTAATAAAGGTCTCTAATTTGCCTTGCTAATTTTTCTGTGTTTCGAAGGCTAATACGAAAGTGGCAAATAATAATTTGCTATAAAATTTAAACTATTCTCCCTGTCAAATATTGTATCCTATAGCAAAATTTGCACTTATTAAGTCTGAAAAACCGATATTTTCAAGGATTATAGTAAATTTAATTCTTATCAGATAAAAATCATGAAAAGTTGTAAAGTGGTGTATCTGCTAACATAAATAGTTTATATTCTATTGGTTATTTGGCGCAGGGAACCCATACTTTTACAAGGGATGAGATTCCTGGACTGATAGAGGGAAAGACTAGACAGGCAACTAAAATTGCAAGGGCAATCAGGAATAACGAGATTGAGTTGAATTTTATGAGTGATAGGTGGTTTGAAGAATATTTAGGAGTGGAAAATAATATAAATGGTATCGCAATAAAGAAGATATGTCTTAGAAAAAACAAAAACCAAAAATTTAGTGATTTAAAAGATCAAACAAATCAATGTTTGTTTTTTGAGTGCTATTTTAGTGGTTTGACAGGGATAAATATAAGAGGGAAAAAGAGTGTTTACAATTTAACATAATTGCCTCCTTAAGACAAAAGGGGAGGGGTTTAAAATGTTAAGTAATACTATACGATGCGCACAGGAAAACAGCGAAGAGGACATGATCTTATTGATTGAAAAGTTTAGACCATTAATGGTCAAATATGCAGGAAAATTGGATTATGAAGATGCCTATGATGACATTATGCTACATTTCATCAAGCTGATCAAATCTATCAATCTGGACAAACTAACAGACCATACAGACAAAATAATCATCTCGTACATCAACAAAAGTATCACCAATTTCTATAATAAAAAGATTCCCCAAATGGTTTTAAGACAGAAAGAAGTAGTGATGTCCGAACTCATGGAAGAGCAGCAATACTACATAGAAGTAAAGACAGCACAAGCAGATGAGATAAACATACTGGATGAATATGGACTGAGATATTTGCTGACAGAGGCGGAGAAACAGCTGATCTATCAAATATATGTAGAAGGCCATTCGATTGCAGAGCTGGCCAGACATCAGAACCGGACACGGCAGGCAGTCAATCAGCAGAGGATCAGGGCAATCAGGAAAATAAAAGCTTGCTTACAATAGTGGGAAAAAGCGAATAATGTGTTTCCTGTAAACAGAATCAAGAAGGACTGAACAAATCAATGTTTGGTTCTTTTTTGTGCTGTTTATAAAATCTAGCAGGAATAAATAAGGGAAACTGCAATAGTGTATAGAAATAAAAGCATGTTTACAATAGCAAGGAAAAAGCCTTTTTATATAGTAGGAAGGAGGGATTCTTATTGAGAAATAAGGTTATAAAATGGTGCAAGGCTGCAGGGATACGGGCAATGAGAACAATGGCACAGACAGCCATTGCAATGATTGGAACAGCTGCGGTTATGAACAGTGTTGACTGGAATCTGGTAATATCGGCGTCGGTATTGTCAGGAATCCTCTCACTGCTTACATCCATAGCAGGATTACTAGAATTGAAATAAAGTGATGGAGGATAATAAAATGGTAGTTGGAGTAAATTGTGGACATACAATAATGGGAGCCGGATGTGGTGCAAATGGAATAATTAACGAGTCAGTGTATACTAGAAAAGTAGGATATGCACTGATGGAAATATTGAAAAACAGTGGGTAACTGTAATTGACTGTACTGTAGACAAGGCCTCTTCGCAATCTGAATATCTGAAAACAGTTATAGATTTTGCCAATAACAAAGAATTGGACTGGTTTATAAGCATTCATTTCAATGCATCCACCGGACATATGGCTAACGGTGTTGAGGCATACACCTATAAAGGCAGGAAATATCAGGACGCACTTGACATATGTGAGAATATATCAAGGTTTGGATTTCAAAACAGAGGAGTCAAAGATGGCAGTGGGCTCTATGTGGTCAGAAAGACAAAGGCAAAAGCAATTTTGATTGAAATATGTTTTTGCGATAATAATGACGATGTCCGTAAATATCATGAGGCAGGCGGGGAAGCAGTAATTGCGGAGGCGATTTATTCAGCAATACAGAAAAAGGTTGAGAATGATCGTATTCCGTTTGATGAGTATATCGGATCAATAGCCCAGCAGGACTGGAAACAGCGAAGAATCCTGCTCTCATCAGTGGTGGTTGCACAGGCAATCAAAGAATCCGGCTGGGGTACATCAGAACTTGCCCGGAATGCGAAGGCGCTTTTCGGCATCAAACAAAATGACTGGAAAGGAAAAACATATATGAAAACTGCCACAGAACAAAAATCAGATGGAAGCATATACAAAGTTGAAAATACAATCTGGAGAGCATACGAAAACTGGGAGCAGTCTGTTATAGACCACAATGATTACATAGCAACCCGCAGTACAGATAGTGGAAAGACTTTAAGATATGCGGAGATCATAGGGTGTACAGATTATAAGAGAGTTTGTGCAGGATTGCAGAAATGTGGCTATGCAACAGCCATAAATTATGGTGAATCACTAATCCGGGATTATATTGAAAAATATTATCTTGCCAGGTTTGATGAATATCCGAATTAGGTATGTGTACCAGTGTAGAATAAGGCATATGCCATTTCAGCAGCAGATCATTTGAAGAGGCAAAAGGAATAAAGGATAGAAAGTATGAAGGAGCACTGATCGATGAAAAGGTGCTGTTATGCCAGTATTAACTATTTGGAAGAAATTCATTTTCTGATGGAAGAGTGCACACATTTATGATAAAATGATATTGGGAAAGTGATGCAGATACAATATAATGAGTGGATCGATGAAGAGTACGGAGGATTTTATGGAACTAAACGAAAACAAAGAAAAACTAAAAGAATACCGTGAGCGCGCAAAGGCTCTGGTCGCGCAGATGACACTGGAAGAAAAGGTTGAGCAGACGCTTTATCAGTCACCGGCGATCGAGCGGCTTGGCGTTAAAAAGTATAACTGGTGGAACGAGGCGCTCCACGGTGTGGCGAGGGCAGGCACGGCGACGGTATTTCCGCAGGCAATCGGCATGGCGGCAACTTTTGACGAGGAACTGCTGGAGAAAGTCGGTGATGCAGTTTCCACAGAGGCGCGTGCGAAATTTAATATGCAGCAGCGTGGAAAGGATTCTGACATCTATAAAGGACTTACATTCTGGTCACCCAATATCAATATTTTCAGGGATCCGAGATGGGGCAGGGGACATGAGACCTTCGGTGAGGATCCGTATCTGACAAGCCGCCTGGGTGTGCGCTACGTGCAGGGACTTCAGGGACATGATGAAAATTATCTGAAAGCTGCAGCATGTGCGAAGCACTTTGCTGTGCATAGCGGGCCGGAGTCATTGCGCCATGAATTTGACGCTGTTGCGACGAAGCAGGATATGAGGGAGACTTATCTGCCAGCATTTCAGGCGTGTGTGCAGGAGGGGCATGTTGAGGCGGTTATGGGTGCTTATAACAGGACAAACGGTGTGCCCTGCTGCGGAAGTCATGAATTGCTGATCGACATATTGAGGAAGGAATGGGGGTTTGAGGGACATGTTACTTCAGACTGCTGGGCGATCAGGGACTTTTTTGAGGGGCATAAGGTGACTTCAAACGCGCAGGAATCCGTTGCGATGGCGATGACAAACGGCTGTGACTTAAACTGCGGAACCTTATTTACTTATCTGGTACAGGCTGTGCAGGAGGGACTTGTAGAAGAATCCCGCATCGATGAGGCGGTCATCAATCTGTTTACTTCACGTATGAAACTCGGTGTATTTGACCAAAAAGAAGATAATCCGTATGACAGAATTCCGTATTCGGTGGTGGATTCCAGGGAAATGAGGGCATTCAACCGTGAAGTTTCGACGAAATCCATAGTCCTGTTAAAAAATGAGAATCAGACATTGCCGCTTGACAAGAAAAAGCTCAAGACGATTGGCGTGATCGGACCAAATGCGGATAACAGGAAAGCGCTTGTCGGAAACTATGAAGGGACTGCGTCGCGCTATGTGACAGTTCTTGAGGGGATACAGGATTATGTTGGTGATGATGTGAGGGTGATGTATTCCATGGGCTGTCATTTGTACAAGGACCGCATGACGGATCTTGCGGCAGAGGCAAATGACAGGGGTGCTGAGGTGCGCGGTATCTGTGAGGAAAGTGATGTGATCATTGCAGTTATGGGTATGGATGCCACGCTGGAAGGGGAAGAGGGCGACACAAGCAACGAGTATGGCGGTGGGGACAAACCCGACCTCAGACTTCCGGGAATCCAGCACGATATCCTCAAGATTGCAAAGGAATACGGAAAGCCAGTGATTCTGGTAGTGCTCTGCGGCAGTGCGACGGCGCTTACATGGGAGCAGGAGCATCTTGACGCCATTGTGCAGGGCTGGTATCCGGGTGCACAGGGTGGGAAGGCGATTGCAGATATCTTATTTGGTGAGGCGAATCCGCAGGGAAAACTTCCAGTTACATTTTATAAGACAACAGAGGAGCTGCCCGATTTCGAGGACTATTCCATGAAGGGACGTACTTATCGTTATATGACACAGGAGGCACTCTATCCGTTTGGGTATGGACTTTCCTACACGGATTTTGCGTACAGCAATGTTGCATTTGCAGGGACGCCCGATGTAAAGGATGGGGTGGAGATTCGTTTTACTGTAAAAAACGCAGGTGCAGTGGACGGTACGGAAACCGTTCAGGCATATGTAAAAGCAAAGCGGGAAAATGCGCCCAATGCCCAGCTTAAAGGGATTAAGAAGGTTGATTTAAGGGCGGGGGAGGAAAAGACGCTGACAATCAGTCTGCCATCAAAGGCATTCCAGCTCTTTAATGAAGATGGAATCGCAGAGTATGCGGCAGAAGGATATGAGATCAGCATCGGCGGTTCACAGCCTGATGCGCGAAGTTGTGCGCTTATGGGAAGGAATACGCAGATCTTAGAGATTCAATAGTGTAGTGATTTTTAAAATAGCACTTATCTTCGGATAGGTGCTTTTTTTATGCGCATGGACACCCAAAGGAGGCATGTCAGCCGGAGCTGACGGGTGTCCGGCACGCGAATAAAAAAATAGCACCTTAACAAAAAAAACCACACTGATTTTTCCCTCCCTTTTTTATATTATTATCATAAATCAGTATCGATTGGCAGTTGTTACAAAATGGAATGGACCACAGTACACGCAAGGGAGATTGGTATGAAAGAGAGTAGGCAGACAAATACAGCAAAACAAAATAGCAAAAGCACTCCGCAGAATCAGTCTGGCGGAAAAGAATTTGGCATCTCCCTGCGGCTGCAGCTGATCATAGGATTTGCAGTTCCGATTCTGTTTTTGATTGCCGTTGGAGTGATTTCCTATCGTAATGCATCGTCGGGCATGGTCGAGAACTATGAGAATTCTGCCATCAACGCGCTGGATATGACAATGGAATGCTTGGAGAGAGGGTTTGCCCCGAGTGTTGCAAACGCACTGGAGCTGGCAAACAATACAATGGTTTCTTCCTACATACAGGGCGGTTATGATTCGAACAGTTCCAACCAGAGTACCGTGCGGTCATCGGTGTCCACGGATATCATGGTAAAACAGACCACCAATGATTTTATTGAAAGTATCCATATTATTCCTTCTGGCGAGATTCTGGCAATAACGACTGCGAACACGTCCAATACCAATGTGCAGGGGTTCATGAAAAGGCTCTTGGAATCAGAGGACAGCGTCATGGTCTCGGAGCCGGGAATCCTTTGGGGCAGCACGCACTCTTTTATCGATCAGAGGCTCAGTCTTTCAGAGGAGGATTACATTTTATACTGCAGCTACCGCGTAGGCAGTGGAGAGAAATGTGGTATGGTGGTGATCGATATCAGCTCCAGGGCGATCAGGAAACTGATGGAACAGCTTGACTTTGGTGAGGGCAGTCATCTGGCTTTTATCACGGCAGATGGCAGGGAGCTGGATCTGGACGAGACAATCAGGATTTCGGAGATGGATTTCTATGCAGAGGGTGAGGACGCGACGCAGTATGTGAAGTATGACGGAAAAGAATATTTTTACATGGTCAGAAAAAGTGAGACTACAGGAGGAAGTTTTGCCGTCATGGTGCCGAAGTCAACGATTACCCAGAGGGCGGATATGATCAAACAGATTACTACATTTATAGTACTGCTTGCCTGTGTAGTCGCAATCCTGTTGAGCACGGTGATCATCGCGGGGATTGGCTCCAATATCAATAAGAGCATTGACGCACTGGACGAGGTGGCACAGGGAAATCTGGCGATTCGAAATCTGAAACGCAAGAACAACGAATTTGGCAAGATCCATGCGGCGATTCACAATACCATCATCAAAATGCGGGGACTGGTTGATGCGGTGCGCCAGGTGAACGGACAGGTGTTCGCATCGGGAATCCAGGTGAATGAGGCAAGCGAGAGTGTCAGCGGCATGGTAAATGATATGAGTGCAGAGATCAGTGAGATTGGAAATAACATCACGAGAGAGGATGCGGAGATTGCCACATGCAGCCAGCTGATGGAGGAACTGTCCGCCAAGATTAAAAAGGTCAATGAAACCATCAAAGAAATGATTGATTATATTGATCGCACAAAGAAGACTGTTTCTGATGGAATGGATACGGTGCGCGTCATGACGGAACAATCCAGGGCTACATACCAGGCGACAGAGGGGGTAAAAGAACAAGTTGGCGCTTTAGGAGGCAGGCTAAATAATATTGTCCAGTTTGTGGATTCGATCAAGGAGATTGCAGACCAGACGAATCTGTTGTCGCTCAACGCGTCCATAGAGGCGGCGAGAGCCGGAGAAAGCGGGCGAGGCTTCAGCGTGGTGGCGGAGGAGATCCGAAATCTCGCCGAAAGCTCGGGAAGGACAGCAGAAGAGATCCGGAAGGTGGTTGGTGAGGTGGAAGAACATGCGATCCATACGTCCGAAAAGGTAAAAGAGGCAGAACAATATGTGGAAGTGCAGGAGAGGACGGTGCAGGATACAGCATCTGCCTTCAATGCGATCAACCAGTTTATAGAGGAATGCGTGAAGCAGATGGAGGAAGTGGCAGTGGGGATCGTGGATATGAATACCGAGAGAAAGAATGCCATTTCTGCCATGCGGAGAATCCATGAGTGTTCGGAGGAGTCGGTGAAATCCGTCGATTCCGTAAAAGGAACATTGGAAAAGCAGATCGTGTGTGCGGAGACGTTGAGCACAGAGGCAGAAGGATTGAAGGAACATATGGAACAGCTTGAGAGAGTGATTGCTGCGTTCAAGCTGGAAGCATAGCATGGGCAGAAAATATAAGAACAATATATAAATAGAAGGGAGAAATCATAATGTATACATTCTTAGACAATCAGGGGACATTTCGTCTGGAACAGCCCGAAAATGTGAGTTATTTGTACTTTCCAATCGCGAATGAGCAGGGGCTGAAAGGCGCTGTGACACCGACACTTGGCGGTGACTTGAAGCGGAACCAGAATGAGTTTATCCTGCAGCCGGTCAGCGCGGAGGAGCTTCACAATAATAAGTCCACGAGGAATTTCTGGTGTTATCTCGATGAAAATGCCTGTTTTTCGGTGACAGGAGTTTCCGCGAAGGCGCAGGCGGAGAAATTTACGGATAATCAGGACAAAAGCGTTTTGACAGCCGGTCCGATGTGGCAGCTGATCGAGAGGGAGTCAAGAGAATATGGACTTTCTGCAAAGATCCTTTCCTTCGTGCCGGCATCAGACGACTGTGTGGAGCTGATGCATGTGGAGATCAGGAACAATGGGGATAACGAAGTCTGCTTTACGCCGACGGCGGCAGTGCCGCTCTATGGCAGAAGCGCAGATAACCTTAGAGATCACAGACATGTGACTTCCCTGCTGCACAGGGCGGTCACGGACAAAAAAGGAGTGTTTGTGACACCCACGCTCTCCTTTGATGAGAGAGGTCATCAGAAAAACCATGTGACGTATTATGTGTGCGGCATGGAGGAGAACGGAACAGCACCAGTTGGATTTATGCCTGTTGTGGAGGATTATATCGGGGAGGGCGGCAGCTTTGAGGCACCGCAGAGTGTTTTTCGGAATCTTCCGTATGATGTCTGTGGGAAACAGTATGACGGTTATGAGATCGTAGGGGCGCTGCGGTTTGCCAGGACACGGTTACAGCCTGGGGAAAAGAGGGGGTTTACCATCTTGATCGGTGCGGAGGAGAGCAGGACAGCGATAGAAGAAATGCTGCAGAAATATACGGACGGGATAAGCGTACTAAAAGCATTTGAGACTACAAGGCGCTATTGGCTGGACAAGATCAATGTTTCCTACGAGACTGCGGATAAGGTGTTTGACAATTTTATGTACTGGGTTAATTTCCAGCCCATGCTCAGGAGAATTTACGGCTGTTCCTTCCTTCCCCACCATGATTACGGCAAAGGCGGAAGAGGCTGGAGGGATTTATGGCAGGATTGTCTTGCACTGTTAATTATGAATCCTGACGGAGTCAGGCAGATGTTGATCGACAACTACGGCGGCGTGCGGATTGACGGGAGCAATGCGACAATTATCGGAAGCAGGCAGGGAGAATTTATCGCGGACAGGAATAATATCACGCGTGTCTGGATGGATCATGGTCTGTGGCCTTTGATGACGACGAAGCTCTACGTTGACCAGACGGGGGATTTATCTGTTTTATTAAAGGAAAATACATATTTCAAGGATAAGCAGGAAGCGAGGGGAACCAGAACAGATGATACGTGGACGGCGGATGCAGCGCCGGTTCTGATGACAGAGGACGGCAGGGAATACGCCGGAACGATTTTAGAGCACATTTTGGTGCAGAATCTCACTGTTTTTTATGAAGTTGGTGAACATAATCATATGCGGCTGCGTGGGGCGGACTGGAATGATGCGTTGGATATGGCGCCGCAGAGAGGGGAGAGCGTGGCATTTACCGCTGCCTATGCGGACAATCTGGAAGTGCTCGCTGAGTTAATTGGGCTTTTAAAAGAAAAGGAGCAAATATCAGAGATAAAAATTTTGGAAGAGCTGAACCCGCTCTTAAAGACTGGAACAGATTTTTACGAAAACGCAGAGCAGAAAAGAGCTCTTCTGGCGGAGTACTGCACAGCATGCTTTCACAATATTTCGGGCAGAAAAATCAGTGTGGACAGTGATACGGTATGCGAAAGCTTGTTAGAGAAGGCGCAATGGATACGGGAGCATATCCGCAGGACAGAGTGGCTTGCGGATGGGGATGACTGTGGGTGGTTTAACAGCTATTATGATAATCATGGGCAGCAGTGCGAGGGAAAGCGTGAGAATGGTGTTCGGATGATGCTGACAGGGCAGGTATTTGCGATCATGTCAAAAACGGCGACAGAGGAACAGACGGCTAAGATCGCAAAGGCGGCGGACCAGTATCTGTATAAGAAGGAAGTCGGCGGCTACCGTCTGAACACGGATTTTGGCGAGTTGAAGACAGATTTGGGAAGAATGTTCGGCTTTGCCTACGGACATAAGGAAAATGGAGCTGTATTTTCCCATATGACGACAATGTATGCCAATGCGCTTTATCGGCGTGGTTTCGTGGAAGAGGGATACCGCGCGATCCATACGCTGTATGAGCAGGCGGTGGATTTTGAGGTGAGCAGGATCTATCCCGGAATCCCGGAATATTTCAATGACAGGGGAAGGGGGATGTACCATTACCTGACGGGGGCTGCAAGCTGGATCATGCTGACCGTGATCACGGAAATGTTTGGTGTAAAGGGAAATTGCGGTGATCTGGTTTTGGAGCCGAAGCTCAGAAAAGAGCAGTTCCGAGAGGGAAAAGCAGGCATTTATCTGAATTTCGGAAAGAGAAGATGGCATATTGTCTACGTGAATCTGAACGAGAAGGAAAGCGGAGAATATCAAATCATAAGTGTGCAGCTTGATGGTATGAAAAAGGAAATCGGGCAGAAAACGGCATCGATTTCCTTGGAGGAAATCAGACTGTTAGATGAGCATGCAGTCCATGAATTAATTGTGGAGCTCGTATAGAGGGAGTTTGAAAGAAGTTCACTTTCAAACTATTGATTGGTATGCGTGCTGGAGCACGCAAGGAGTAAAAACGGAAGTGAGGGAATAGTATGATGGAGCATTCAAAGATACAT
>JAIEEY010000009.1 GCA_029067205.1 Lachnospiraceae bacterium | reverse complement strand
GTCTGTTTTTACTGCCCTGCGCTCCGTGAGGTTGCCGTAGATATTATAAGCATATGTTGTCTCTGTACCATTGCGGTCGGTCTTCCTGCACAGTCTGTCCTGGGCGTCATAACGGTAGGTTTCCCACTGCCCTGTGGGGTATTTGATTACCTTTCATCCGGCAGACGGCACAATATATTGCACGCTACCGACTGCGGCAACTGGATTTTCAAAATATTTCTACCTGTGCGGTTGGAAAATAGTCAACTCCAATATGTATATTTATTCAGTATAACCCCATCTAATTGTATAAAAATACGCATTTATTCAAAATATGCGTATGATTTTTGGATAAAACATACCTAAAACAAACGAAAACAATACAATCCATTAATTATGGATTCATAATCACAGTTTCAACCGCACAGGTGGAAATATTTCGGCAAGGGTTACGACCACGGACGCGACCGCCCACCATTCGCATCCGTGGCTCAGGGTGGGCTTTGCAGACATCCGTGTCCTGCAATTGCTGGATAATAAACGGAATATCAAGAAAATCTCGCCTGCCTCCGCAATGGCATCTTAGCAATATTTTGTGTCGTCTGCCTCATTGAAAATGATACTTCAAGACTTGAAACTCCGACATTTGTTGACTTTGACAATTTTACGCTCTCATACCACGTATATTATAACACCTCATCAATTCATTGTATTTGCTATACTACATTAATCTTCACTTTCAATTACAAAATCATACTCTTGAGGCGAATTTATGTTAATAGTGATAAGTCTGTACTTACTACTCATGGCTTCCACCGCATCGCTATACCAAATAAATCCCCCTTTTTGATGTTTATGACACTGCTTTTTTATCGCTTTTTTAAACACATCATAAATTTTAAGTGACTCAGGACTCTTACTGATCGTTCCTATATGACTCATTATCAGAAATTGATCTTGATACAATCCCCCTGGCCAAAATACAATCGAATCCTTGTTGAGATCTTGTCCTATAGAATATCTTACCCCACCTCCTAATTGCGGAACCTTCCTCAAAACTATTTCGCAATTTCTCTCAAAGATGAAAAAATTGTCAGTCTGATCTCCACTTTTATTAACTCCTATATCCTCATATTCCTCAAACGACCAGTAAATCTTAGGCCTTGTAGATTCATATAAATCATTCGTAACATACTTCAGCTGAATTGTTTGTTCAACCTTTTGTATGATTTTATGAAGATCTTCTTTTGTTGCAAAAAAATATAATGATTTTGCCATTTAATCTTTTTTACCCCCTTCAATTCCATCAATAATAGCTGACAAATTCCCTAATCCTGATCCCTTCGGAATCGTTATAAGTTCTTGTCCTGTTTTACTCTCTATTTCCATCTTTGCCTGCGCTTCCCTTGAGGTCATCGTTCCATTTGCATAAGTATCCACTGTATTTATTCTAATTGTTATGTCATCCTTTTTAGCAGATACATCGACAAAATTACATCCTGCATTCCCCTTTCCTGGTCCAGGCAAACGTTCCTCCGGTCCCCGTCCGCCACCGCCATATACTTTATATCCTCTACTCTCTAAATAGTCACCTATTAACTCATTTTGTGCCCTTGTCGCTGGACTTCCTAACCTGCCTCCTCTGCCACTATGAGTTGGGCTAGGCTTCTCAATCCCCATTTCAGCATTTGAAGCATATTGGCCATTATCCCTATGCCATCTGTCTTTATCATCTTTTGTATATATATGGCTTGGCACATCCTGTCCATACCTTGGCAGATATGTATAATCGTTTATCTGGTTCAGGATACGTGTCTCCATCGGCGTTAATGGCGTACCGTTGCGGTCCTTATTGCGAAGGTATGCAGCCAGCTTCTTCTGCTCATTCCTGCTGGCATTAAAGTTCCCATCCATGCTGAATTTATCCATGATTTTTTGTGCTGCAGAATCACAGATATTCCCGCTCGGATCCACATAATATACCGGATTGTTCCTGCAATATGCATACAGGTTCAGCCCGTCCACATTGTAGGTGTCTTCCTGCGTGAACCGCCCGATGACAGGATTATA
>JAIEEY010000089.1 GCA_029067205.1 Lachnospiraceae bacterium | reverse complement strand
GTGGAGGGGAGTGAAACTTTCGATGAGTCCTGCTGGGAAAAGGCACAGCCAAAAATTTGACAAGGGCAGATTAGTAAATTACGTGTCGATACAACTGGAACTTTGGAGGAATTTAGTCAGACTTTTTGTATGAATAAAAAATAAGTTGTACTTTTTGCTCAAATATTGTAGAATGAAATGTGTTGAATTCTTTCCATTGGAATAAGGGTGAGAAAATTGATAAGAGATAATCAGAAGTATTTTAACAGACTGCTGGTTCTGCTCGATGCACTGGTGATCACAGCCACTTACTGGCTTTCCTGGTTTTTGTGGCTCAGCGGATTTGTGAAGGAGAATGAACCTGGCACAGGTATTTTGTCGGTGCAGGTTTATTTTATCGCGTTTCTGGCCATTGTACCAGAATATCTGATCTTATACAATGCAGTTGACTTGTATTCTTCAAAGCGTACCGCGAAGACCGTATACGAGATCTTTAATATTATAAAAGCGAATACAATAGGACTTTTGGCAGTTATGGTAGTGCTTTTTGCCATCAATATACCGGATTTCTCACGAGGCATGGTTGGCGTGTTCTATGGAATCAACATTGTGGCGGAATCTTTGATGCGAAAAACCGTTCGGTACTGGCTTCGCAGGATGCGCAGGAAAGGTTACAATATCAAGCATATTCTGTTAGTCGGATACTCGCGCGCAGGTGAGGAGTACATTAACAAGGTCAAGGCGAACCCTGAATGGGGGTACGAAGTGTATGGAATACTAGATGATCATGTTCCAGTGGGAGCCGTATACAAGGGTGTGAAAGTGACAGGAGAAATTGATTCGCTGCACACGATTCTGACGGAAAACCAGCTGGATGAGATTGGTATTACACTTTCTCTGGCAGACTATGACAGACTGGAGAACATTGTTAAGATCTGCGAGAAATCAGGTGTGCATACAAAATTTATTCCAGACTACAATAGTGTGATACCAAGCCGGCCTTATCTGGAGGATTTGGATGGACTGGCGGTGGTAAATATCAGAAGAGTACCGCTCAACAATGTGGCGAATATGTTGTTGCAGCGGCTGGTGGATATTGCGGGGGCTTTGATTGCAATCGTGTTATCCTCCCCGTTTATGCTTGCAGCAGTGGTCGGGGTGAAGGTGACGAGCAGAGGACCATTGATCTTTAAACAGGAAAGAGTCGGGCTTCACAACAAGCCCTTTCAAATGTATAAATTTCGGAGCATGGAGGTTCAAAACGAAGCCGACGAGAAAAAAGGCTGGACGACCAAAAATGATCCGAGAGTCACGAAAGTGGGAAGGATACTGCGAAGTACAAGTATTGATGAACTTCCTCAGCTTTTTAATGTGTTAAAGGGGGACATGAGTTTGATTGGCCCTCGTCCAGAGAGACCTCTTTTTGTTGAAAAGTTTAAAGAGGAAATACCAAGGTATATGATAAAGCACCAGGTTCGTCCCGGAATCACGGGATGGGCACAGGTAAACGGTTACAGAGGAGACACCTCGATCAAAAAGAGGATAGAGTATGACCTCTACTACATTGAAAATTGGTCGATGGCATTTGATTTTAAGATTTTATTCCTTACATTTTTCAAGGGCTTTATCAATAAAAATGCCTATTAAAAAATTTGTGCTGATGACAGCATGGAGGTTAAAAATGCAGGATCATGATAATAATAGCAAAAGCAATAATGGCAAGAGGATGTCCAGCGGCGATGGGAGACAAGTGTCAAAGTCAGGCAGGCAGTCAAGACCGACAGGTGCACCCCGATCAAGTGGTCAGCCCCGCAGACAGGTGCCAGATGGAGGTCAGCCAAATGTGAGCAGGCAGGCCCCACCGGGCAGTCAGTCCAAAATAGGCGGTCGGCCCCGCAGGCAGACGGCATCAGGTGCAGTCAGTCAGTCAAGACCGACAGAGCAGCCACGGTCCAATAACAGAGCACGGTCAAATGGTCAGGCAAGAGCAGTTGAGACGTCAAACCAGCAAAAGCCTCGCAGACAGGCATCTGGTGCACAGCCAAAATCAGTGGGACAGTCAGGGTCCAATAACGGAGCACATTCAAACAGCAAACCGCAGAGTACAGCAAAAACGAAAGTGAAAAAGAAGTCTAACAATACGACTTCACATCAGGCAGCGAAGAAAAAGCGCAAAAAGATTGTTTTGTTTATCGCAGAGATTTTTCTGCTGTTGATATTGCTGGCGGCGATGTGGGTAGTAAAGAAGACACAGAATATTCAGCATGTTGAGCTCAATCCGGAAAAAGTTCATATCAATGAAGCTGTTAAGGTTGAAATTGAACAGGGAACGAGCATTATGAAAGGTTACAGGAATATTGCGTTGTTTGGTGTGGATTCGCGCAATAAAGAGCTCGATAAGAATACACGTACAGACGTTATCATGGTCGCGTCGATCAATCTGGATACGAAGGAAGTGAGGCTTGTATCTGTGTACCGTGATACATGGCTCAATATGACAAATGATAAGTATAGTAAAGCGAATGCAGCTTACGCAAGGGGCGGTGCAGAACAGGCGATCGGCATGCTCAATATGAATCTCGACCTTGATATCACAGATTTTGTCACTGTGGGATTTGATGCGGTGATTGATGTTGTCGATGCGATTGGCGGCGTCGAGATCGATGTGACGGATGAGGAGATTGCCCATCTAAACAGCTATCAGATATCAATGGTAGGAAAAGTGGTAGGCAAGAATGCGGCAGGTGAGGACGAATATTATGCGGTCGAAGGTGTAGACTATATTCCTGTTAAGCACGCTGGACTTCAGACACTTAATGGACTGCAGGCGACGGCTTATTCCAGAATCCGATATACCAGCGGAGGAGATGGAGCGAGGACAGAGAGACAGAGAAGGGTTCTCACCCAGATTGCCAAGAAGTCGATGACCTTGAATCCGGCAACCATCAATAAGATTGTTGATTCTGTGTTTGGAGAGATTGCAACGTCCCTCACGATGCCAGAGATTGTAGAGCTGCTCTCTGATATCGCCAGCTATGAGATTGGTGAGACGGCCGGTTTTCCGTTTAATGATTATGTAAAGATGAACGGGCGTGTAGGGGATGCCAGTGTCGTAGTGCCAATAGACCTTACCAAGAATGTAACTTTATTACATGAATTCCTGTTTGACGAGGGTGATTATACGCCGACAGATACTGTAAAACAGTGCAGCCAGCGTATTGCATCGGATACGGGAGTAAGTTATAATGGAGAATAAAGGAGCCGATCAGGAACCGAAAACGGTTCCTTTTTGGCATACGGGAGCGATAAATATGCAGTACAGTGTAGATGTCATATTGCTGACCTATAAGCCCGGGGAGCAGGTTTTGGAGCTGATCAGGGCATTGGAGGAGCAGACATATCCCATACGGAAGATCATTATCATGAATACGGAAGAGCGGTATTTTTACAAGCTTTTTTATGGAACGGGTTTTCTGGAAAAATATAAGAATATTGAGATACATCACCTCTCAGAAAAGGAATTTGATCATGGGAGGACGAGGGCGAAGGCAGTGCAGTACTCGAAATCCGATATTTTTGTATGTATGACACAGGATGCGATACCAGTGGATGACAGATTGGTACAGTATCTGGTGGAGGCATTGGAGCGGCAGGAGAACATTGCTGCAGCATATGCAAGACAGCTTCCGCTTCCTGATTGTCGTGAGATTGAGAAATATACAAGGAGCTTTAATTATCCAGACCAGTCGTTGGTAAAGTCGGCGGCGGATGTGGAAAGACTTGGGATCAAGACGTTTTTTTGCTCCAATGTATGTGCGGCATATAACAGGGAGATCTATGAGACAATCGGCGGCTTTGTCAAGAGGGCGATTTTTAATGAGGATATGGTGTATGCCGGACACGCGGTCACGGCGGGATACAGCATTGCCTATGCGGCGGACGCGAAGGTACGCCACTCCCACAACTACACCTGCATGCAGCAGTTTCACAGAAATTTTGACTTGGGTGTATCGCAGGCAGAGCACCCAGAGGTGTTCGAGGCGGTATCCTCGAAAAACGAGGGTGTAAAGCTTGTTAGGAGTACAATTAAGCATCTGGAAAAGACAAAAAACTGGCTGCAGATACCGTATTTGATCCTATCGAGTGGGTGTAAGCTGATCGGATACCAGTTGGGAAAGCATTATCAAAGTCTGCCAAAGGGTATTGTGAAGTGGTGCAGCGCGAGTAAGACATATTGGAATTAGAAATGTGGAGATGGAGGACAGTAATCATGTGTGGAATTGTAGGATATATCGGAAAGCATGCGGCTGCGCCAGTGATACTTGAAGGGCTTTCCAAACTGGAGTACAGGGGATATGACTCCGCAGGGATGGCAGTGCTTGACGGGGAGCGGATTCAGATCAAGAAATCGGCAGGGCGGCTCAAGGTGCTTGAGGAACTGACACATGGCGGGGCAACGATGCCCGGCAATATTGGAATTGGACATACGAGGTGGGCGACTCATGGGGCGCCAAGTGATGCCAATTCGCATCCGCACTATAATGCCGAGGAGACGATTGCGGTCGTTCACAATGGAATTATTGAGAACTATCTGCCATTGAAGGAGAAAATGATCTCAAAGGGATACAGGTTTGTCTCGGATACAGATACGGAAGTGCTCGCGCATTTGATTGATTATTATTATAAGGGAAATCCGCTGGAAGCCATCACGAAGGTTATGCACCGTGTTCAGGGCTCTTATGCGCTTGGAATTCTGTTTGCAGAACACCCGGATCAGATTTTTGCGGTCAGAAAGGACAGCCCCTTGATCGTGGGGCAGAATGAGGATGGATGTTTTATCGCGTCGGATGTACCCGCGATCTTGAAATATACCAGGAAAGTTTATTTTATCGAAAATCAGGAAGTGGTTCGTCTCCGTGCCGACCATATGCATTTTTATACGGTTGATGAGGAGGAGCTCACCAAAGAACCCGTCACGATTGAGTGGGATGCCAACGCGGCTGAGAAGGGCGGCTATGAGCATTTTATGTTAAAGGAGATGTACGAGCAGCCTAAGACGGTGACAGATACGTTGGGACCGAGAATCAAGGACAATGATATTGTGATCGAGGAATTGGGTATGTCTGACGAGGAGATCAGGGCGGTCAGCAAGATCTTTATTGTGGCGTGCGGTTCTGCGTACCATGCGGGAGTGACAGGAAAGTATGTTATTGAGGGGATTGCGCGGATACCGGTGGAGGTCGATGTGGCGAGCGAGTTCCGTTATCGCAATCCGATAATGGAAGAGGGAACGATGGTGATCGTGATCAGTCAGTCGGGTGAGACGGCTGACACGCTTGCGGCGCTCAGGGAGTCGCGAGCGCTTGGATATAAAGTACTTGGTATCGTCAACGTAGTGGGAAGCTCGATTGCGCGGGAGGCGGATAATGTCATGTATACATGGGCAGGTCTGGAGATCGCAGTTGCCACCACAAAAGCTTACAGTGCACAGCTGATCGCTCTGTACCTGCTTGCAATGAAGTTTGGAAGGGTGCGCGGAAAGCTGAATGATGCGGCATTTCTTGACATGATCGAGGATCTGAGGAGACTTCCGGCGCAGATTGAGATGCTTTTGTCCAACAAGCAAAGGATACAGCGCTTTGCCAACCGCTATATCGGGGCAAAAGATGTATTTTTCATCGGCAGGGGCGTCGACTATGCAATTTCCATGGAAGGCTCGCTGAAATTGAAAGAGATATCTTATATTCACTCGGAGGCGTATGCCGCAGGTGAGTTAAAGCATGGGACGATATCCCTGATTGAAAAGGGAACCCTGGTCGCGGCAGTTGCTACACAGGACGTTCTGTTCAAAAAAGAACTCAGCAATATGGTTGAGGTGAAGGCAAGGGGCGCATTTGTCCTTGCAGTAACCAATGAGGGTAATACAGAGATTGAGAAAGCAGCGGACTATGTGATCTATATTCCAAGGACAAATCAGTATTTTACCAATTCGCTGGCAATCATACCGCTGCAGTTGTTTGGCTATTATGTGGCGGTTGGAAAGGGCTGTGATGTCGACAAGCCCAGGAATCTTGCAAAGTCTGTTACGGTGGAGTGAAAAATCGAGTGCGCTGTGCATAAGGAGGTATTTTAAGTATGGGAAAGAAGAAATCAACATTTAAAAATATTATGGTCACACTGGGGTGTACTGCGTTTGCCGGAGTGTATGTTCTTGGCGGGGGATATGTGATCAGCACATTCATGGACGGTGCAAATGGAACAAGACCGGCATGGTTGGAGAGAGTGGAAATCCATGTCGACGAAAATGCTTCGGAAAACATCGTAGCGGACAATTCCCTTTCAGGCAGTGTCATCGCAGGGGCAGCTGGCGTGGAAGGTGCGCGGAATGTCGACAATGCTCCCACAGGACAAAGTTCGGACAGTGGTGTGAATCATAATGGTAATAATGATAAGTCCAGTTCCGGGGATACACTTCAGAAGCCTAGATTTGAAGAGGAAGAGACAGATGAGACAGATACAGAAACAGATGAGGCAGAATCAGAGACTGATATAGAGTCGGAGACAGATGATGAGCAGTCTGAGGAAGCAGAAGACGAGGCAGACAACAAAAACGCTGACAAGAAAGAGGAAAAAGAAGAGAAAAAGGACTCCGTACAGGTAAGCCATGTAAAGGTTATCGATCAGGAGGACCAGGCACTTGCTGTTATGGCGGACGTGACTGCTGTGGTAAAGACAGCAATGCCCTGTGTTGTGTCCATCACAAACGAGTATACGGCATATGATTATTGGTATGATGAGGAGTATGACGAGCAGGCAAACGGTTCAGGAATCGTTGTTGCGCAGAGTGACGAGGAGCTTTTGATCGTCACCAACTATCATGTAGTCGAGGATAACAATAATCTATATGTACAGTTCATTGATGAAGAGGAGGCGATAGCTTATGTGAAGGGAACTTCGCCGGAGAATGACCTTGCTATTGTTTCTGTCTTTTTGGAAGATATGTCAGACAAGACGCTGGAAAGCATTGCAATCGCGGCACTGGGGGATTCAGACAGCCTTCAGGTGGGAGAGCCGGCGATTGCGATCGGTAATTCGCTTGGATACGGACAATCTGTCACGACAGGTGTCATAAGCGCGCTGAACAGAAATGTGTTTGCCGACGATCCGGATATGATTCCAGGATACTTGATTCAGACAGATGCGGCGATAAATCCTGGCAATTCAGGTGGTGCTCTCCTGAACGTGAGGGGTGAGGTAATCGGGATCAATTCCAGTAAGATTGCCGACTATGTGATCGAAGGAATGGGATATGCCATTCCGATCTCGACTGCAAAACCGATTATCGAAGATCTGATGCAGAAAGAGACAAGGAAAAAGGTGCCGGAGGATGAGCGTGCTTTTCTTGGAATTGCAGGTACAGATGTTATCAAGGAGGCGACTGCAAGGTATGATATGCCAGAAGGTGTGTATGTAAACAATGTACTGGAAGATACGGCTGCTGATGAGGCAGGGATCTTAAAGGGGGATATCATCATGTACATAGACGGTGAGAAGATCACACGCATGGAGGAACTGCAGGGATTGCTGGAGTACTATGCGGCAGGTACTGAGGTTGAGGTCGTGCTGATGCGGCAGAGCGATGGCGAGTATAAAGAGCGGACTGTCGATGTGATGCTCGGATATAAAGAATAGTGGAATGAAAAAACGGAGGGCATAATGTTAGATAACAACTTTGACAACAACGAAGAGATTGTGGATATGACTGGGGATGAGTCAAACGCTGATGACGATAAAAAAGAGGACAAGAAGGGATCTGAGGACGAATACGAGGAGAAAGAAAGCGAGTACGAAGATGTATGTTTTATATGCAGACGGCCGGAGAGCAAGACAGGAAGGATGTTCAAGCTTCCAAACCACATCTCTGTATGTTCAGACTGTATGCACAAGACGATGGATACCGTCAGTCAGTTTGACTATCAGGGGATGCTCAACAACACGAACCTGAATTTTGACAAGGATAACGGTAAGGATGGCAAGAGGCGTTTTCCAAATATCAGCTTCGTCAATATTGCAGATCTGCAGGGGGACGGCGGTATTCCGAACAGACAGAAGCTCAAGAAGAAAAAGCCAAAAGAAAAGAAAGAGAAGGCTGTGTTTAACATCAATGATCTGCCGGCGCCACACAAGATCAAGGCGCAGCTTGATGATTTCGTCGTAGGACAGGATTATGCCAAGAAAGTGATATCCGTGGCGGTATACAATCACTATAAGCGTGTGACTACTGGCACGATGGATGAAATTGAAATCGAGAAATCCAATATTCTATTGTTAGGACCGACAGGATGTGGCAAGACTTATATGGTAAAGACGCTTGCGCGGCTGCTCGATGTACCGCTCGCCATTGCGGATGCGACTTCGCTGACGGAGGCGGGGTATATCGGAGATGATATCGAATCTGTGATCTCAAAACTTCTGACAGCGGCGGAAAATGATGTGGAGAAGGCGGAACAGGGCATCGTATTCATCGATGAGATTGACAAGATTGCCAAGAAGAAGAACACGACATCGCGCGATGTGAGTGGTGAGTCTGTACAGCAGGGAATGTTAAAGCTCCTAGAGGGTTCTGATGTGGAGGTTCCTGTGGGGGCAAACAGCAAAAATGCCATGGTGCCGCTGACTACGATCAACACCAGAAATATCCTGTTTATCTGCGGAGGAGCGTTTCCTGATCTCGAGGAGATTATCAAGCAGAGACTCACGAAACAGTCTTCGATTGGATTTAATGCGGAGTTGAAAGATGCCTTTGACAAAGAGAAAAATATCTTAAAGAAGGTGACGGTTGAGGATATCAAAAAATTTGGCATGATCCCAGAGTTTATCGGGCGTCTTCCGATCATATGTCCTATGGATAGTCTTACAGAGGAGAGCTATATTAAGATATTAAAGGAGCCAAAAAATGCGATTTTAAAACAGTATCAGAAGCTTCTTGAGCTGGATGAAGTGAAACTTAACTTTGATGAAAGCGCATTGGAAGCAATTGCAAAGAAAGCGATGGAACGGGATACTGGTGCACGCGCTCTCCGGGCGATCATTGAAGATTTTATGCTTGATATCATGTACGAGATACCTAAAGATGACAATATTGGAGAAGTGACGATCACTGGCGATTATATCAATGGCACAGGTGGTCCAGTGATTGACATACGCACGGATAATGTGCACACAAGGCAGGCCGCAGGTGCATCAGAGAAAGAACGAGTAGGATCGGAAACGGATTTAAAAAACGATGAAGCCAAAAAGGTGGAGGAGCATAATTTCTATGAGTTCTAAAATGAAATGCTTTGCGCGCCCGCCCAAGTTTCGAAACCGGATGATCATGATGCTGTGCGGAGTGCTGGCGCAGGGAATAGGCTTGTCGCTTTTGAGGGAGATCAATTTGGGCACGGATCCCTGTTCCTGCCTGACGCAGGGGGTTACGAATTTCGTGCCGTTAAGCTTTGGAACCTGCCAGCTGTTGTGTCATCTGGTGACATTTGTATTTGTGATCAAGTATGACCCTGGCATGATTGGCTTTGGAACGATAGGCAATATGTGCTTTCTGGGATATATTTCCGACTTTTTCAGGTGGATCTGGTCGCTGCTGCTTCCAGTGAGATTTTTTGAGGTTACGGTAAACAAATACATATTGCTGATACCATCGCTTGCCGTCTTTTTGCTGGGGGCAGCTGCCTATATGTGTGCAGGTCTGGGCTCCTCACCGTACGATGCGCTGCCATTTATCATATCGGGTCGTGTGAAAAAGTTTTCGTTTAAGGTGGTGCGCATGATATGGGATATCAGCTTTATGGCAGCGGGATTTCTTCTCGGTGGCGATGTCGGCATCGTCACGATTTTGGTTGCATTTTTCTTAGGACCGATTATCACGTGGGTACAGCGCAAGTTGGAGGTACTAATTGCATAAATGACAGAACTTGAAGAATATTATAACAAATTCAATGAGGAAAAGCGTTTTAATTCACGTCATGGACAGGTGGAGTACCGTGTTTCCATGAAATATATCCACAAGTATCTGGA
>JAIEEY010000088.1:4085-10139 GCA_029067205.1 Lachnospiraceae bacterium | reverse complement strand
AAAATGTTGTAACCAGCGACGACAAGCTTTTCCAGAAAATCTTCTGCCTGTCTTGTAATGGAACCAAAGCCAATCAAATCCTCCATTGAAATCGGGTGGTCGGGAAAGCGCCGGATTGTGATAATCGGCCCGTTTAACGCCACTGGAGCCAACACAATATTGACTCGCGAACCATTTTCAAGTCTTGCATCAGCAATTGGTGATGCCTCATTTACTACTCTGTTGCATTTCGCAACAATCTGTTGTATCACATCCTCGAGCTTTTCCCTCGTCTCAAAGTGTTTTTCCCACTCGTAGATGCGCCCTGCCTTTTCAACAAAAATATTTTCTGTCCCATTTACCATGATTTCTGTCACTTCGTCACAGTCCACCAGCTCCTGCAGCACATCCATCTTTCTTATAGAATGGAATACTCTCTTTCCAAGTTCCTGTCTCTGCGCCAGTGACAAAGCATATTTCCTGCCTGTCCGCACCACCAGATCATCGATCATCTCCTGTATCTCAGCATCCTCTACCTCCCGCGTCAGGTCAATCCGCTGCCTGACACTGCTGGTGATGTATTCTCTGCATTCCTCATATCTTCTTGATTCGCATCCTTCATTCACTTCTCGCCAAGCACTCCTTTCATGCGGATTCCGACAGATGATGATGCCAGATTCTCAAAACTCCCGCAGGATTCCTCCCAATTTCTCGGAAGTTCAAATTCCATGGTATGATCCAGAATCTTCTTGTACTCTTTTGCCCGTAGCAGCTTTCGAAAATGACTCAGCATCGCCTGACTGTATATATTGCTCTTATCCGTAAGCAGGTATAGCCGGTCACTGCTCTCCAGCAGGTCATAAAACCCCTGACAAGTCTCCGACAAATCCGTCACAATATAAGTGTAATCACTGCTGTATAAAAGCAGGTTTATAACAGTTTCCCAATCTTTCTTATTAATATGAAGCAAATCTGTATAATCCAGTGCCGGGGGAAGGTAATCTACCCCGTGAATGCATCGTTTGAGACTGTCTAATTTGTATAAAAGCTTATCCGAATGATTTAACACAAAGTACATAAAATCTGTCACATCTGCTTCGTAGCTGGTCTGTAAAAGATCCTCAAACCCTGTGAATGGCATTAGATTCAGATATAATACCGGATACCCTTCATCCGCAAGAACCTGTGCTGCACCAAGCGCAGCCATGCTCTGTCCCTTATGCCTGTCTGGTGAATAAAAGCTGATGAGCATTGTCTGGTTCTTCCCACTCCTGCCGATGCTCCTGCAGTTGTCGTCCAGCGCAAATTCCTCAAGTACCTGCGTGATCAGACTCTCCATGGACTGATACTTTGCAACCATGCTGTATCCCGTAATCCCTTTTAAGCCGTCTTCCTGCAGAATATAAACCTTCGACGCACTAATCTTTGTGACATTTGTGTCATAAATCCCCTCACCCACCAGCAGAATTTCAAACGGAACCTCCCGGCTGGCTTCCAGTGCCTTGTTGATCGTATCAAATATCAGTATTTCAAAATCTGCCGGATTCTTCTTCTGCAAATACGCCTGCAGCATTTTTAGATATCCGCTGTCACTGTCGCAGATTGCAAACTGTCTTGCCTTCATGTGATGCACCTCCCTTTTAATTTTGAATTTACACATATACTCCAGCGCACATCAGCACCAAACTCATAAATGCTGGTATTGACAGGCGGACTACGCACCGCTTTTGTGTCTTGTCAATCTGATATGGGTCAAATGTCCCTGTTACTGCCACTTTCCTGAGATACCGCATCAGATAAAATAACCGCTCCCTGCCCTCCGCATATACAGCCATCTTTACAGCTGATAGCAATGCGGCGATTGCCATCGTGACCAGCATATAGTGAACAAATCTGTCAGTTCCTATATGACAATGATAGCATCCCACCATCATGAACATCTTGACATCACCTGCCCCCAGGGCTCCCATAAGATAAAAGGGATAAAAAGCCATGAAGATTACCACTACCGCGCCAGCTGCTTCCAGCAGACCATTCATGGAATATGACATGTATGTCATTACGAGTCCCGCCGTCATTCCCACGATGATACAGGCATTTGGTATCCTATAATGACACCAGTCCATGAAAATGGCAACACAAAACACACCTATGAGGATTCCCATACTCTAACTTTCCTTTCTATAAAATAAAACCTGCCAGACTATGCCTTATGAAACTTGTTACAATTCAGTCTTGCCGGACTGCAACGCGTTAAACCATGTAACATCGCGCACCCTGCCTCGATAAAGCAGAGCGTCTGGAAGTAAGGCTGCAGGGAGTTGCACTGAGCCACTCTGTCTCAATATACCCCCTGCCTCCTCCGTGTACGAAAGTATCCGTACACATATTGGAATGGAATATCTCACCGAAACCGGTGATTGATGAACCGTCTGTCTTAGGAACAGTTCCTTAACGCAAGACACGTTTGTGACGGAACAGTTTTGATTATATACGTTTCAAAAAAATTGTCCACTCGAAATGTCAAAATTAGAACAACTATTTTTTTGTTGTGACATTTCCCCAATTCAATTGGATAATTACTTGTTTTTCCTGTTAATTATTGACCTGTTTTTTGTACGAATTTTTACATTGCGAAATTTTACGAAATTTCTTGTCGTTTTTTTATTTGAGCGTAAATCTTTAATGAATCTATATTCTCTTTCCACTCAACCAAAAAAAGAAAAAATATACATGAAATTACCATGCATATTTTTCCTTTTTTATGACTATACTGTTCTATATAAAGAATTGAGAAAGGACATCCCTATGAAAACATATTTCAGTCTGAAAGGTATACTTAACCCTGCTGTAAACAGTGACACCCCGCCACGCACTCCGCGTGACATGCTTCTTGATGATATCCGCAAGACACAATGTGCTCTTGAAATCGCATACTCTGGCTTCGATAATGTAACCGATCCTGACCTGATAGACTGTTATATCTATGAAGTCAATTCTGCACTGAAACGCTATCGTTTCCTGCTGCAACAGGCGGCACAGATGCAGCTCTATGAGGAGTATCATATGGATTCCCCGGATTACTGTGACGCCAAACCTCTTGTGCAGCAGCCAATCGCATAGAGCGATGTATCCTCTCGCACTCGATCATATACAGTATCCTCTCGCGGCACCATATTGTGACAGACTCTCATTGACATCTGTCCTGCTATAGGTAAATCCGGCGTATACATTCTGTGCATTTTCCATAAGCGGCTCCGAATGGTCTTCTTTGCTTATGGTATAGTATGCGTCCCGCAGTTTTTGAAACATACCAGTAATCTGGGCAAGCTGCTTCGCATCTATGCCATTTATATCATGCGCAAGTTCCCTGTCCGCAAATGCATAGATCGCAAAAAGATTTCTCGACAAGTCATAATTAAAATCTAAGCTGCCCCTCAGCTCGGATATGCAGTTTCTCGCACACTGCATATCCTTTTTAAATTCCTGTCCACAGCCGATTTCCTGTGCGGCGGCGGCGTCTTTCAGATACGTCAGGATCATATCGTATAAAATCACGACCAATTGCGTGCGGTTCGCCTGCGTGATGCGCCTTGTGAAAATCTGTTTCATTTCCTTTGTCATACCAATAACCTGACCTTTCTATCGTTTTTTGTTTCTATAATTAATTTTGCACTTTGCTACGTTGAGCTGCAACTACTACACAACTTGCTGTATATGTACCCATTTTTGCAGAATCACGTTTCTGTTGTGTTGACACCTGCACATACCACACAACTTAGGAACTGTAGGAAAATAAGTGATGCAATGCAGTCTGCGCAGGATATTTCTTCGAGAATACAGTACAAAAAAGCAGGCGTAGCGGGCTACGGCAAGGCTTTTTGTGCAATTGCCCTAGCAATTTGATATCGGAGAAATAGACAAGTCACGATGTGTCACTTATTTTTCTACAGTTCCTTACTATATGTGTGCATTTCCATACAGCAAGTTGTACACAATATGCTCTTATTGTAATAACTGTAATACCTGCTGCGGTCTCTCATTTGCCTGTGCCAGCATCGAGGTTGATGCCTGTACCAATACCTGTACGGTCGAGTACTCTGTCATCTCTGCCGCCATATCGACATCCATGATACGGGAGTAGGCAGAAGTAATATTCTCCTCTGTTGTATCCAGATTGGTGATCGTATGCTCCAGACGGTTGGAGTATGCGCCGATTCTTGATCGTATAGCGGAGAGCTGGTTGATTGCATCGGCCACGTCATCGATCGCCAATCGTGCGGACTCTTCTGTGGTGAGGTCGACCTTATCCACTCCAAGGTTCACTGCGTTCATTGCCGGAATCTCCAGCTCCATGTATTGACCTGCGTTTGCACCAACCTGCACAATCATCGGTCCCATTCCGGTTACATCGATCTTGAGACAGTTGTCCGGATCATTATCTCCAATCTTGTATTCTGTGCGTGTGGTCATTGTCTCAGTGTAACGATAATCAAGCAACTTCTTCTGATCCTTCATCACGGCACCCAACTCATTGGTGTCTTGATAAAGCGAAATAGTAAATGTCTTTGCAGCTCCAACTTGACCAGTCTTTCCATCAGTTGGTATATATGATACACTAAACGATTCCGGTTGTGTTGCATTATAGCTAATCCCCGTAATCTCAATAGAACAATTAGTATCACTAACCTTAAAATACTCTGCGAAATCATCTTTCAGATTCTTGCCCTTATCACCTTTGTAACCTGTATAATATTCCTCTGATCCGTCATTCAATGGATTTCCATCCGAGTCGACATTGCTAAAGAAATTAAGTTCACTGATATTATATCTCTTTCCATCAGGTCCTTTCACTGCAATATTCTTGTAACAAGTCACAGAGCTAAAGGAGGTTGTAGTCACCACTGTCGCACCTGCTTTCGACTTTGTGTAAGTCCTCTCGATACTGTTTACCGGACCGGTTTTCGGATCTGAACCAGCTGGACTATATGTCTCAGTTGGTTCACCATCATCAATCGGCGTCCTATCATTCACCGCTATCTTCATCTCAAAATTGCCCTGCGCCTTGATGACGATATTCTCATCTTCAATGGTTACCTTAGATCCATCTGGAAATGACTTAACGCGGTTAATAGAATCATATGCACCAATTGATGCACTTGTCACAAGCTGTTTAGACAGAAAATCCTCCTCATTGTTCACTTCATATCGCTCTGTCTCCGTCTTTCCCACCTCTGTTGGAGTATATGTGATATTCGTAACCTTTCCATCGGAATTCTTTATTTTCGTTTCCTCTGATGTATACCGAGTCGTCATATCCTCATAATGATAATATTTCAGCTGTCCAATCACATAAGTTCCAGTAGCGACTCCCTCCGTGTGGGACATCACCTTCACATTATCAATGTTGGCATATGCCTTAAACGCAAAGCTTCCATCCAACAAGTTCTGTGCGTTAAACTCTGTCGTGTCCGCAATTCTGTCGATCTCACTCACGAGCTGATCGATTTCAGTCTGTATCATTTCTCTGTCCGAGTCTGCATTCGTACCATTCGCCGACTGAATCGCAAGCTCATTCATACGCTGCAGAATGTCATGAATCTCCGCCATAGCCCCGTCTGCCGTATTCAGTGCAGACAGACCATCATTGGCACTCTGGTTCGCCTCCTGTAAGCTCTTGATCTGCGCATTCATACGTCTGGCAATCGCAAGTCCGGCAGCATTGTCCGCAGCGCTGTTGATCTTGTAGCCGCTCGACAGCCTCTTGGTTGATGCAGCCACTCTCTTATCATTATTATTCATAGCGTTTTTTGCTATAATTGATGAAACATTGTAATTAATTCTCATGCATATTCCTCTTTCCCATAAGCCCTATAAACCTTTTAACGCTGTCATAAATGCTGAAAGCATTTCCTTAGATGATTTTATACATCTTTTAACACTGTTAGAAATGCTGAAAGCATTTCTTTAGATGACTTTATACATCCTTTAACGCTACTAGAAATGCTGAAAGCATTTCTTTAGATGACTTTATACATCCTTTAACGCTACTAGAAATGCTGAAAGCATTTCTTT
>JAIEEY010000088.1:0-3985 GCA_029067205.1 Lachnospiraceae bacterium | reverse complement strand
AGATGACTTTATACATCCTTTAACGCTACTAGAAATGCTTTTGCAGCCTGATACAATTCACTCGTCGAAACCTTCGTTTCATCCGTCGGCTTTGTTGTGTCCCTGTCCTGCCCGAATTTATTCAGATCAACTGACTTTGCATGCACCAGACTGATCCCTGTCTTTTTCTCACCCGATTTACCAAGCTCCTGTTTTACTGCCCGTTCCAGCTGCGCCAGCTCTGTCTTCTGTGCACTGTTTTCATACACGATCATTCCCGATACCCGGTCTTTGGTGACATCGAACTCTGCCGCCACCTTTCCAAGTTTTTCTGTATCAAACGTCACTGCAACCTTTCCTGTCTGTGACGCATTATGGTAAATCTTCAGATTAACAGATGTAATCTCACCCTTGATATTCATCGGAATCTCATAGTTCTCTTCCCGCGCCAGATTTCCAGCAAGCGACAGACCTTTGTATAATACCTTCGCAGCTTTCACATCAATATGGGAAGTGCCATCTGCATAAATCATGTTCTCGACTGCCTTATTAGCCTCGCTGATGATCTCCTGATATGACATGCCTGCCTGTTTGGCATCTGTGAGATTTTCAACAAAATTATCAGCCTGTCTCAGCACTTCACTCTCCACTGCATCATCTGGGGTATCAATCTCGTCCGCGTCTTCTGTATTTTTTGCATTTCCTGCAATAACCTGTTTAAAGAGCGCTCCCCGCTCAAAAATGAGATTGGACGCTGCATGAATATTATCAATGCTGACATTCTGATTATAATCCATCAGCGATTCGATAATCTGCTCATCAATCCGCTCCACTTGACGCAAATCGTTCCTAAAATTCTCAAGATTATCAGCTTTCTCTTGCTCAATTTGTTCGCTTTTTTCTGACATACGTGTCGCTTTTATGGTGTCAGAAAACGTTTCAATCGTCGTTTCACCAGTGATTTTTGCTGATTTCAACTGTGCAAAGTCTGTCTTATTAGCAAGCTCATCGTTAATCTCTCCTGAAAGCCGCGCATAGTACTTCTCCTGCTGCCTGTCAGACTCACTCTTTGCATTCTGATCTCCCGAACGCTGGTATCCGGCATTGATCTGTGTATCGATCGCCTTGCCCTTTGTAATGAGATTCTCCAATCCGCCAAATCCATCATTCACACGGACATCCATATTTTTATCTGCTGCCGTCCGCACTGCAGACAGCATATTTTTGAAATTCATCTGTGCGCCTGTCGCCACAAGACTTCCTATCACCGCACCGTCTGATTTTTCGATCTGACGGAACATTCTATATATACCAATATACGCTTCCCGTTCTTCCGCGTTAATGCCGCCGGTTCGGTCAAGCCGCTGTAAAAATTTCGAGTATTTCTGCGCATCCTGCGCCGGATCCATGTCCTTGCTGTCCAGATATGCCTCCAGTTCCTCCATGGTCATTTCAAGCGGATTTTTCTGCTCACGGATCATCTGGAGTGTCGTTGCCGGTGTCATCCTGCTGATCACTCCTGTGACCTGACTGTCCGCCTCCTTGACAGTATTAATATTTTCTTCATTGATCTCCATGCGGTTATATCCAAGGATTCTGACTGCACGCCTATTTTCCTCGCTCGTCTCCAGTCCTAAATCACCAAGAATATCGTCGATATTCCGAAACGCTTTGCTGATTCGGTCGCCAAGGTCTTTGCGCGGCTCTGTCATCAATGTCTCATACGCCGCAGATGCTTTCCCCTGTTGATTGGGATTCTGATTCGAATTTTGATCATCACGCTGTTGATCCGACTGATTTTGCAGCTGCTCCTGAAGCTCCCTGCCCGTCTCATGTATATGAAGTAATGTACTCTGGGAAAATTTCGACAAAATTTTGCCGATCACTGCTGCTGGCATTTCTGACAATTCGTTTGTCTTGGTCAGTGTCTCTTCATATAAGAGTGCACGCTCTGCATTTTCCTCTGCATTCGCGCCCTGGAAGAGAACTGCTTTTATGCTGTCTTCCGCCGCTTTCAATGCATCCACCAATTCCGAAAGCGCTGTCGTGTCGACAGAAATACCTGCCTTCAGGAGATGTCTGTTTGCCTCCTCTGTCATCATGAGGCGGATTTCTTCTAGCTGGCGTCTTGCCTGCACTTCTTTTAATGCTGTTTCGTCCGTTCCATTCGCATTGACCGCAACAGTCTTGTCGTCTGCCCTGCTGACATCTGACTGCTGCCCATCAATCTGTCTCTGCGCCTCTGACAGATTTTTGATATTCATTTCCTTTCCCGACTCGGCCACTTCATGAACTGCCTCATCGGAAATCCGTTCTACCTGTTCAACAATCTCATGAGCCTGCTCTGCGATAGAGTGCTCACCTCTCATGTCTGCCTCCACAGGTGACTTGCCATTTTCCATGGCTGTGACACACAGTTTCGCAATGTTATCCTGATTCATCGGCAGTGACAGATTTTTCAATTCCGTAACTTTAGTGAGATTGTCTGCATTCAACTCAATGCCTGATTCGACAAGCCATTTGGCATTCTCGACTGCCTGTGCCTTTGTCCTGGCATCGGTATCAAGTCCCGCCTCTTTCACAACGGAATCAATGCGTCCCTCCAGATTTTTCCAGTTAATACTGTCCGCTTTTCTCGCATAATATTTTCCATAATTTCCCTGTCCCTCACTGTAATAGCCCTGGGACTGGCGGATATTTTCCGTGCTGGAATACTGCGCCTTGTAAATATTTTCTATCGTGGGCGCTTTCCCGTTAACAACCAGATATTTGATGGCATCTTCCGAGAGTTCCCCGATTCCAGATGCCTCCATCACTGCCCCCACAAGCTCTGCAATATTTTCATTTGTGACAGGCATGTCACTTTTCTGCAGAGCATCCGAGAGCTTTCCTACAAGTTGATTGACAAGCACTCCTGCATCTGCCCTGCTTCCCACGATCTGCTCAATCGTATCCAGATCCAAATCATCATTGTATCCTGTAACCTCGACTCCTGCCCGTGCCAGTGTTACCTTGATCCTGTCTACAATTGTCACATATGTTTCCACGTCAACGCTTCCCGAAGTGAAACCTTCCTCCTGCATCTTCTGAAGATCTTCCCCTGAAACGCAACTGGACATCACTATCATAAAGTCTTTCTTGGATTGAGCATTTGAATTAGCTGCCTGCTGCATAATCTCTTCAGCGGTCATTCCATGACCTCCGTATGCTTCGTTATCCATAACTTTATCAGCGATGTCCAGTGTGTAACCACTCCTTGATACAGTTCCCGTACCCTGAGCGGCTGGCTTGTATGTAGTTGTAGTTGGTTCATTGTTAACTGGTACAGAGGAGGAATACTGCGTATTTACCATAACATTCATGCACATTCCCTGCTCTTTCCATTATATACTATTTTGTCCAGTGAAACATTCCTGCTTCCACCCGGATGTCTCTCTTGTAGTATATGTCGGAATATTTTCAAAAAAACTTAAGAGTCGATTTGATATTTATTCTACCCACTTCCCGTGATGCAGCGCCCCTTCCATCTGCATGCCCGCAAAGTCAAGCTGCCGCAGTGCCTCGTAGAGCACGATGCTGACACTATTTGACAGATTCAGGCTTCTGATCTTGTCCAGCATAGGGATCCGAATGCAGGTATTTTTGTAATCCACCAGAATGTCTTCAGGAATCCCCGCACTCTCCCTGCCGAACATAATAAAATCATCTGCCTGAAATTGCGCCTGTGTATATACCTTTTTTGCCTTGGTCGTCGCCATCCAGAGCTTCGCGCCAGAATTGTCTGCAAGGTTTTTCTCTATAAATTCCTCAAAATTAATGTATCTGCGCACGTCGAGGTGCTCCCAGTAGTCCATGCCGGCTCTGCGAAGCTCCTTTCCCGTCAGGCGAAATCCCAACGGTTCGATCAAATGAAGCACTGTGTCTGTCGCGACACAGGTGCGGCCTATATTTCCAGTATTTGCCGGAATCTCCGGCTGATGCAGTACTATATTCATCTCTACCTACT
>JAIEEY010000087.1 GCA_029067205.1 Lachnospiraceae bacterium | reverse complement strand
TAACTCTACATATTTTCTTATGTAAAATCCGCACTGCCCTCCTGTCATTACATTTTTCTTGTCAGCATCAACATGAAGCATCTTATTTCTTGTATTAACAGTCTTTTTCAAAATTGTATCTATATCATCATTTTCAAAAATTTTTGTACCGTATATCTGTATAACAGACTCAATTCTATCCCTAAAAGAAGGTTTACTCGTTATAAAATTGCTATATTTCTCTCCACACTTAGGGCATTCCGTTTTCTTTTCTATAATCGGTTGGGAATTAATTATTTGTATTCGATTATCAGCTTCAAGCAATTCTGACAAGGGTTCAAATATTTCTGAAAACAAGGCAAGCCTTAAATCTGATGTTATTCCTTCAATAAAACCAATGTAATAAAACATCTGATTAATATTTAGTGCTTTTTTATCAAATCTCTCCCATGCACAAAAGCCTCTTTTATAAACCCTATCATCCATTGGTTGGCTAAACAGCGTATATGATTTCACCCCACTATAATAGGACAACATGCCGCTCCCAACATCCTCTTTCACATCTGTACCGTCTGCTTCTAATTCTTTCATCCTAAAAAAGCGCCCATCAAAAAGACATTCATATCTTAATATTTTACAAAGCATCTCAAACATTTTGTCAAATATAACTGGTTTCGAGCTTTTAATTGTTATTACTTTCTGATTTAATACAGTTATAATCTCTATGTCATACTCTACATTATTTCTTCGCAATGACCAATTTCGCTTGATATTATATGGGAGTAATCCCTTAATTTCATAATGTCCAGCATACTTAAGCTCTGAGCAATACATATTTCCCTTCTCCATCATCATATCTGCTCCTCTTTAAATATCAATATGCGAATATTCTATATCATATTATCTAATCTTTTCTTAAACGTTTGCAACATGGCATAATGCTTTTCATTGCCACTATTATCCTTTCTTGTTCCCCCAAAGGCGGTAATGGCATAAGCGTATTTTTCAATATATCTGTATTTATGTTAGGAAATGCACTTCCTACTTTTTGAGCATTTAGTCTGTCATATACCCAATCAAAAAATAACAATAAATAACTACTACTTATTATTTTTGTTGGATTTAATATTGCTGCCAAACCATCATAAATATATCCATCAATCCCCAGAACGCAATGCTTACCTGTAGTTGAACCACTAACCGCAATAATTAATTCATCTGCTTCAACGTAGGTACTTAAATCAGCACCTGCTTCTGTCAAATATTCTGTTGTCTGTGATAAAACTCCATCTTTACAAAATAATGATATATCTTTTATTGTTATCCAACTATAATCAGTTTTTTTGTCTGACCAATACAAGGGACTTCCCTTTGGTCTTGGTGAAGAACCTCTAATAACCGTGAATAGATCACCAACCTTTACCCATGCCCACGTGTCAGGAACATCAAATGGTATCTCATCTTCTGATATCCCTGGCAAGCTTTTTTCTTTCTTAATCTTTCCCTCTTTGATGAGTTTCTCTTTTTCTGCCTGTATCTGCCAATATAATTCCTCTCCTGTACCTTCCTCTGGTCTTTGTTTTACTAATTTACCCTGCATAGCATATTGCAGAATTGACTTTTGCATATCTTCTGGAAATTTCTTATCATATGTTTCTAGTTTGGAATATACCATATCATATTTCTCAATATAAGGAAGTAATTCCTCAATTTTTTTCACAATACGTTTTTGTTCCCCAAGTGGCGGTATCGGAATTATCGTCTGTCCAAATTCATTTCCCGAAATTTCCTTAAAGGTAGTCCCTGACGCCCTGCTAATAATATTTTGCGTCCTTGCAATCAAACAATAATATAGATACTCACTCAACTCTATGTCAAAAGGAACTAAAGACTTAAATCCTTGATTTGTGCATAATTCATTTAGTGCAATCCCAATATAACCAATAGGGGCCCTGCTCGAATAAATCACGGTTCCTTTTGGCATCAGCCTTGCAGATGAATTATTTAATCCTGCTTGTGTAATTTTTCTTTCTCCGCAAGACACATACTTCCCCAATCCACGAATATCCGCAGGTGTTAACCATGGAATATCGCCATTTTCCCAAAAAGAACTCTCAGAAGTCTTTGGAGTACCGCCACCAACAATATCACCTATATCGACAAGGCGCACCCAACACCAGCTATTCGGAATATCATAAGGCTTTTCATCATCTTTTATTGCTTTTCCTTTTCCATAAAACTTACTATGTTCCATCAATTCTCTTGCAGTACCTTCTTCTAATTTTTGTCCCACAAGTTTCCCCTGCATAGCAAGCTGCAAAATGCTATTCTTCAAATCATGTGCTGTCATGCTTATGCACCTCCCAATATAGAAGTAATCTGCGCAAGCACACTGTCAATTTCATCATTAAGTGCAGCTCTTTTTTCCTGATACTGGTTAATCAAATCCATAGGTGCAAGAATTTCTTCCTCCTCATGCGGATAACCACACAAATCAAGATTACAGTTCAACTCATTCAAAAGCATTTCAGCAGAATATTTCTTGGCTTTAGGGAAACCGTCCGTCTCAATCTCCTCCCGTTTGTCCCACCATTCCAAGACATCTGCAAAGTGCTCCAGCTTCATTGGTTTTGTTTTTGAAAAATGCTTGTATCCCTCCGGCATATCAATACGGTAAAACCATGTTTCCTCTGTAGGATGTGTATTGTCAAAAAACAAAATATTTGTAGTAATGCTCGTATAAGGTGCAAATACGCTTGACGGCATTCTGACAACTGTATGCAGATTAAATTCTGTAAGCAGCTTTGTCTTTATATTAATCTTTGCATTATCTGTGCCGAACAGAAAACCATCCGGGATAATAATTGCACAACGTCCTTTCTTCTTTAGTCGAAACATAATAATGTCCATAAACAAATCCGCCGTTTCGGAACTCCTAAGCTCCATCGGGAAATTTGCTTTTACGCTGTCTTTCTCGTTTCCCCCATAAGGCGGATTCATCAGCACTACATCAAACTTTTCCTGCCTGCGATACTCTTTATAATCTGTCTCCAAAGTATTTCCGTGAATAATCTCCGGATTATCAATATCATGCAGCAGCATATTAGTTACACAAAGAATATGCGGAAGTGCCTTTTTTTCTACTCCGTAGACACTGTTATTATAGATTTCCCTATTTTCATTGCTTTTCTGTGCATCCTCATACAGCGCATTAAGGGCAGACACTAAAAATCCACCTGTACCACAGGCAAAATCAGCAATCCGCTCCCCTAGCTTCGGCTTAACCACCGCCACCATAAAATCTGTTACAGCTCTCGGTGTGTAAAATTCCCCTGCATTTCCGGCACTTTGCAAATCTTTCAGAAAGCTCTCATATATTCCTCCAAATGCATGTCGCTCCTCATACTCTGTAAAATCAATCTCATCAATGATATTTACCACCTGCCTCAAGAGGATGCCATCTTTCATATAGTTATTTGCGTCCTCAAAGGCATACCTAACCATAACTTGATTCATAGGTGTACTCTCATCAATCTCCAAGTTTTTAAGCGCAGGAAAAAGCGTATTATTCACGAAAAACAGTAAAGCGTCCCCAGTAAGCGCCTCACCGTCCTTTTCATCAACCGCCCAATTTCTCCATTTGCACTCTTCCGGAATAATTGACTTGTAATCATCATTGACAAATTCCCATTCCTGTTCTTTTGCATCATAAATCTTCAGAAACAGTATCCACACAATCTGCTCTATCCTCTGTGCGTCACCGTTTACGCCTGCGTCATTCCGCATCACATCCTGCACACGCTTTACAAAATTTGTTATCGCCATTGTTTGCTATATCCTCCGTTTTTAGGCACTGAAAATCTCGTTTTCAAGTTCGTGGACTGCCTGCTGATAGCCTTCCTTGCCCCCGAAAGCCTTTGCGATCTTCATTGGACTGCCATATTCGGCAAATTCCTTTAACTGCAAAACTTTTGTATCTTCTATGTCTCGGATACCCTCATCCGCATATTTATCAAGTAATGCACCGAGTACCTTCTGTGCAAGCTCCGCATATCTATACAGGTATCCACGCTTTCTCACATTATTTGCCCTCTCAATCCTTGTGAGCGGCGCTTTATCATATGCCAAGTGGCAGATCAGATCAAAATCGTCAATATCCGTCTTGCCAGTCTCCTCACGTACTGCATCCAGAAGGACGCCTTCCTCTTTTAGTTCCTCGATGATTGCCTGTTTCCTCTGTGCCTCTGTCCATCGACGCAGAAAATCATCCAGTCTAGCATACTGGCTCAAGATATTCTTTCTCGTATAATCAATCAGGCTTTCCGTTATCAGTTTTCCATCCCTGTCTATGTACTGCACCCTTTCCGAAATAATCGTCACTTCCACATCACTTACATAATATTTCTTCGGCATATCCCCATCTGGTGGTGTAATAATTGGCGGTGTGATTGGGACATTCGGCATATCTGAATTTGGTTCTTCATTATCTGGCTCTGCTGGCGGATCAATAATCTCGCCTCCGTCCGGAATATCAATTACCACATCAGGCATACCGTCAAAATCCTTATCAGCAAACAGGCGGCTTGCGTTTCGGAAGTCCATGATAGTGAAGTAGGTCTTTCCCTTCTCCTCTAAAAGCCTTGTCCCCCGTCCGATAATCTGCTTGAACTCTGTCATACCGTGTTCATCACTAAAAATATTATCAAGCACGATCAGTTTACACATCTTAGCATCAACACCTGTTGTCATCAGCTTACTTGTAACCGCTATAACGGGATAATCTTTTTCCTCATCTATAAAGTTTGCAAGCTGTTTCTTACCCTCCGGATTATCCCCTGTAATCCGCATAATATATTTGTTATTCTCTTTGTAGAGATCTTTATTCTCGTTAATCAACGCCTGCCGCATCCGTTCAGCATGTTCTATATCAATGCAAAAGACAATGGTTTTGCTCATACGATCAGTCTTTTTCAAAAACTCCGTTACTTTCGCTGCAACAGCTTTTGTTCTCTGATCCAAGACTAATGTACGGTCAAAATCTTTTATATTGTACTCACGGTCAACAATTTCATATCCCTTATCATCTGTTTTTCCCACCTCCGGTCTGTACCCTACAAGGTCTTTATCCAACCCTACACGGATAACCTTATATGGAGCAAGAAATCCATCGTTGATACCCTGCTTTAAGGAATATTCATAGATAGGCTCCCCGAAATAAGTTTGACTGGATGCCTGCTTTGTCTCAATCGGCGTAGCAGTACAGCCAATATGTGTTGCTGCCGAGAAATAATCAAGTATTTTTCTCCATGCCGACTCCTCTTTTGCACTTCCCCGGTGGCACTCATCAATTACAATCAGGTCAAAGAAATTCGGCTTAAACTGCTTGAATGTTTCAAGATTATCCTCGCCGGAAAGCTGCTGATACAGTGCCATATATATCTCATAAGCGCTGTCAAGCTTTTTATTCTCCACCTTAGTCATTTTCCCGCCAAAAGGCTTAAAATCCCCTGATATAGTCTGGTCTATAAGATTATTGCGGTCAGCAAGGAAAAGTATCTTTTTCTTAATCCCTGCTTTCCAAAGCCTGTAAATTATCTGAAACGCCATAAAAGTCTTTCCTGTTCCGGTTGCACAAACAAGAAGAATTCTGTCTTTTCCGCCTGCTACTGCATCAACAGTACGGTTAATCGCAATTCTTTGATAATAGTATGGCTGCTTATATCCGGGCACCCAGTAATAAGGCTCAAGCATAGCTTTTTCACCTACATCAGAAATACCCATATCCACCTTATATCTTGCATATAGTTCATCAGGTGACGGAAAGGCATCCAGCGGAACATTTCTCACTTCTCCGGTAATCAGGTTCTGCTCCACAAACTCGTCCCCGTTAGATGAATACACATATTTAATATCAAGTGTATCCGCATAATCAATCGCCTGCTGCAGACCTGCACCGGGCGCGTGGGTATTGTCCTTAGCCTCAATAATGGCAAGCGGAATATTAGGTTTATAAAACAACAGATAATCAGCCCGTTTCTTCTGTCCTCTGCTTGTTACACTTCCCCGAAGAATAATTCGCCCTGCTGTAAAAGGATACTCTAACCGCACTTGTTTCTTAATATTCCACCCAGCTCTCTCAATAGCTGGTGTGATATACTGTGCCTTAATATCCTCTTCAGATAAATCACGTTTTCCCATTCGCCATACACCCCCTTGTACACTACTCAGATTTTGCCGCGTCCAGTTTCCTTTGCCTGCGTGGATCTATTGGTTTTGTTGCCTCTTTGGGAATAAACCACGTCCTTCCCAAAAGCTCTGCTCCTTTTATTCTGCCTTCTTTACAATAAATAGCCACTCTTCGCTGTGAAACGCCCCATTCTTTTGCCTTATCTATTGTTGTTGCATAATTCATACAATTTCCTCCAAAATGCACCCAAAAACTATTTTAATTATATTCTATCGAGCGAACACTTTCAACCAATATTTTCAGTTCACTTTGTTCATTTTTCCGTTTAAAATGCGTTATTATTACTCTTCTTTTTCTGTTTTATATCCCGCATTTTTTCAAGATTGTGTTTCTGTTCAGATAATAATTCTCTTGGTTTCCCAATCCACACAAAACACTTTGACACTTCATAGGTCTTACTGATTTCCGACTTCCGCTTAATTGCGGAAAACATCAGGCAAAAGCTACCGTTATACGCTTTCAACGCTTTATGAACTATCGGCAGAATATCAAAAAATAATAGCTTGTTAAAAGTACTCCGTCTATTTTAGCAGAGCACTTTTAATAAGCCAATTCCGTACATTTCCTTATGTACATTAAATTTACCGTATCTTTTCTTTTAACCGTTCCTGTAAAAAAGGCTTTATCGAATTCAATATTATAGCCTTTATCTTTCTATCCTGTTTTGTTGTAATTGCATCCTTATCTCTCTTATTAAACATCTTCAGCATGAATTCGTAATCTTCTGTACCATCAAACTGATTATATGAAGTATTAAAAGCACCTTCTTCATACAACCATCTTAGCAGTTTACGAGAAAAAAATTCTGCCGAAAGCGACAAATATCTATTTGATTCAACAGCATGTAAAAGTCTAAACTGTTCTTCAATTAGGGTGGTCTCATCTCTTAAATCTCTTCTCCCGAACTTGTTGATACACGAGCTTCCTATAGGAAATAGCATTTCACCATTATATATATTTCTTATTGTATACAAATATCTAATATTCTCTTTTCCACATATACACGTGGAACAACAATCCTCATCTTCTTCGCAATCATATATCTCCCATTCCCCCACTGCATCCTGCCACTCATCACTTTCCGAAGCATTAATGACTGTTACTATCAAATTATTAAAATAGGTATTTCCAACCATCTTCAACTACCTCCTTAAAATAATTAAAGAACCATACTACATAAATATTGTTTATAAAGGGCTACTCCATATTCAAAGAGCAGCCCTCAAAACTTAATTCGGTGTAGAGCGTCTATGTTCTTTTACCTTTACACCGTTTGCTTTGGTATAACCATGAACTGTCACAATTTTCTTTTGTTGCTTGCCATGATTGCTACTTTTTGTCTTTGCCATATGCTTCTCCTTTCCGACAGAAAAGTACAAAGCTAGTTATATACCTCTATCAAAATCATAAATTATAATATTCTTTGATTATTTTTCTACCCAAAAACGGAAAGCCTTTTTGCCATAGTCTTTGGCATAAATTCTTATACCGTTCTTAGTAATCCATGTTCTAAAGATATACATGGTACACCTCTCCTTTCCAAGAAAATCATTGCAAAAGAACTATGTCAATGCTATAATTGAATTGTCTAGAAACAATTATACACTAGCTTAATTGACATTGTTCATTTAGGCAACGACCAAGCACCCTGTGTGCTTGGTTTTTTATGCTAAAGAGAATTTCTTCTCTTAACACCCATATAAGGACAATATAAAGTTTTAAAACCAATTATCTCTTTCTCTTTGACGCTCATATTCATTCTCAAACCAGTCATAAGAATTTTTCTGAGGTAACACAGAATCTAAAAATGCACTATGTTTTATTGTCAACCATTCATCAAAATCCTGCTTATTTTTACTTCTAAAATCCATATTTATCTTGTGCATTGTATCAATTCGTTTAGTCGCTGCCTCTTTGGAAACTCGGAATTTGCACATTAAGAATGATGAATCTATCCTTTTCCCTCTATGTTGCAATTCTAATAGTATCTGCTCTGGCATTAAAAGCTGTGCGGCAAAACAATTTGCTTCTATTTCCTGTTTGTCGTATAACTTTAAATCCTTTGTATCAAGATCATGCTCCAAAATGTAGTGCCCTAATTCGTGAAGTAGTGAAAATCTCACTCTTTCCTCTGGTTCGCATTCATTGTAAAATATAATACATCGTCCATTATAATCAGCTATTACTGCTGATTCACTCCCCAAAGCTTTAATATTGATTCCATACCCCACTACTCTCTTGAATGAACAACATTGTATATCTGTCATTTCCGCAATCATCTTTGTAACTGAAAACGGGAAATCTGATATTGTATTTGATATTAGCAAGATTTCATTAGCTAATTTATATACTTGCTTGAAGTTCGGCTTATAAATCTCCATGATCCTCCTCTTCCGCAAAAATATTATCAAACATAGCTCCCAATACTGTTTTTGCTTTCTTTAGATCTTCATCATTCAAATTACTTAATCCTCTCTGAAGAATTTTTAATTCACCTTTATCTGGTTCCTGTCCTTCCATTTCGTCATTTCCTAACAAGTAATCAATTGAAACATTATACAATTTAGATAATTCCAGTAAAATTTCTTCTCTCGGTACAGTTCCATTGTTTTCCCACATACTAATTCGGCTCTTTGTAATATTAAGTTTCTTTGCCAACGCATCCATTGTCATGTTGCTATCGGTCCGTAATTTCTTAATTCTTTCACTGAATATTCTGTTTGCCATTTTTCCCTCCTGATACAAAAAAATTTTTTTGTACAATTTTATTGTATTCACTATTTTTATTCTTGTCAACTACATTTTGTAAACAAAAATATTAAAGCCACTAATTATAGTATTAGTAGCTTTATTAATCAAAGATTGTAATTTAAGTTATATAAGATTTATCCATTTACTATAAATCATTTAGCTCATTCCCTACAGCACATCATTCATCAAGCATTATCATCCTTTTCTTCGCCTTCAATCTAGCCGTCTGCTCTCTCTATCTCTTGAATACTTTTCTGCGGTTTAGGCAAATCATTCGGACTCGTTCCGCCAATTTTTTCAATAGCCGTGCGTACTTCTTTTCCTAGATTATAATGAACGCTAGTCTCCGCATCAGCCCCTGTATGCTATCCTTTAGCAGCTTTCTCCTCTGTCTGTATTCTAAAGCATCCGCCAGTTCTCTTTGCTTTTAGCAAAAATTATCTATCTTAAAACTTTAATTCCTCAACTGTTGTTCAATCTCTGCAATCGTTGGCAAAGAACTTTTGAAGTCTGCTGGATACACCTTAGATAACTCATATTCAGATATGCCAATCGGTTCTCCCGCCGATTCCACCGCATACTGTGCTAAAACCTCGTCCTTTTCCTTACAAATAATCAGCCCAATCGTAGGATTCTCCTGCTCCGTCTTTAAAATATGATTCACAGCAACTACATAAGTGCCAACCTGTCCTATATCCGACGGCTTAAATTTCTCTGTTTTAATTTCAATTACAACATAGCAATGTAAACGAATATTATAAAACAGCAAATCTACAAACTGCTCTGTCTTGCCTACCTCCAATCTATACTCACGCCCAACGAAAGCAAAACCGTTACCCAACTCCACTCAACCACTACCGGCTAAAGCCGGTAGGTTCAATGTGCTGCTAAAGCAGCCTAAAGTGTGCTCCCTAAAGGTTATCTTTTTCCCTTTACTTCTTACCTACCTAAAAGTTGTGTATAATGGGATATTTTTTTCAATTTTTCTTCATGTTCATTTCATGTTTTTGTACTCTATTTTACTTTATTCTAAACCTGAAGCTATGGGGTTGACCTAAAGGTTTCGCCTTAAGGCGAGGGTTTTAACCCCATTATACAGACAATAAAAATT
>JAIEEY010000086.1 GCA_029067205.1 Lachnospiraceae bacterium | reverse complement strand
GCACGAGATTGTCGGCTATCCGATTTCCATCATCAATAACTTGATACTTTATATCGCCTCCCTACTGCAGAAGCACTACATCACATCCCGCATTGGAAAGGACTGTGACAAGCATAAGCTCATAGCTGCTGATCTCTCCCTCATATAAGATCTTAGGAATTTTATTTTCACCCAGCATATTGACAATGCGCTCAAACTTATAGTACAGCCAGCACATGAACTTTATGTATGCATTTTTCAGCATATTGTCGTTTTTGCCAGATTTCCGCAGTGTGTCGAGCGTTTCATAGAGAGCCCTTGCAACATTGCCTCTCTGATAATCGTTCATGCGTGGCAGCCACTTTCTCAAACTTTGCGAGATAAAATCAGTACTCATCCGAAAATCCAGTCCCATGATCTCCTCGTAGTAAGCAAGGTTTTTCTCGTCCGGATTGGGAATTCTGCCCTCAATAACAACGCCAGACAGTCTTGCAGCCTCGTAGTATGTCTGTATAAACTGTCCAATTTCCTCTGTATATCCGTTTATCCTATAAAAATATACACACCTGTTAGGTCTGCTGTCACGTTCCACAAAAAAATCATTCAGATTTTTTATCTTATTATGCGTAAACATCCTTACTCCTCACAATGTTTAGGAACTTTTCCTGTCTAAATTTTCCAACGCAATCAATAGAATTATAGCACAGGAAGTTTATTTATTCAATACGAACAGAACATACTTTCAAATATTAATTTTCTGTTAATCTATTGTTAATCTTTTCTATCTCTAACTGATAAAACCTTGTGTAAACAGATTGATAAACTCATACCCGACTGCCCAGTTAATACCCTGTGCCTCTCTGGCAATTGCAGTACTAATGCCTATGACTTCCCCATACATATTAAGAACTGCGCCACCCGAACTGCCTGGTGATGTGGGCGCCGTGTATTGTATCATATCCACGTCGTCCAGCACACGAAAGCCTGCTATGATACCATCTGAGACAGAATTAAAAAGTCCAAGCGGACTTCCTATTGCCACCACTTTCTGACCCCTCACAAGTTTCTGCGGTCCCTTATATATAGGAAGCGGGAGTAGTTCCCTGTCGATCCTGATGACTGCAAGGTCAAGCACCTGATTGTACTTAATGATCTGATCTGCCTTATAACAATTATCATCGTTCTCTATCCTGACTGTAAAAAAACTGCCTTCGCTCAGCACATGGTTGTTGGTCAGAATATAGCCTTTCCTGCCAATCATAATACCAGAGCCTGAGGCGAACGGTTCCCCTTTCTTGTCATGAACCATGATCATCACGACAGATGACGCCAGTTGTGCCAGCTGCTCGAAACTCATTTCTGTCCTTGCGCCACGGTTCGCACTGTTATGATTCTGCGCCGCCCGCGGTGGTATCCGGATCTGCACCGGCTCTGACGCCGCGGGTTTTCTTTCCTGCCCCTGTGGGGCCTGACCCTGTGGGGCCTGACCCTGTGGGGCCCGCGTCTGTGGCGGCGGTGTTGCTGTTCTCCCATGCCGCGGCGGTATTGAGACACGCACCGGCTGTGTGCCCGCCGCCTGTACTGGCTCTGGTTCCTTTTTCTTTTTCCTGTCAGCTCTTGGAGGAATTACCACCTTGATATTTTGATCATTTCTATTTTCCATTTCTTTTTATCCCCTACATTACCTGAAATATTTCCCTTTGAGATACTTCAAACAATTCCCACTACTTTTGCGGACGTCTGAACAGTAACAACAATTTGTTACTGTTAACACCCTACTGTGTTTTGCATATTTATACGTTTTTTCGGTGTAAACAGCAACATTTATGCACACAAAATGCTAAAGGGACAAAGCGAAAGCTTTTAGCATTTTGGCGCTCGATTCCCACTACTTTGATGGGGGAGTGAACCAATGTCATTAAGTTAAGCGAACCCTTATAAACACTGGGGTTATCAGCAATTTATATACCAATTTCATGCATT
>JAIEEY010000085.1 GCA_029067205.1 Lachnospiraceae bacterium | reverse complement strand
ATGACATACAGTACCGCTGCCAGTATGATACCTCCTGGAAGGATCGCTGCCAGCGCCACAATCACGATCACCACCGCACTGATCGTCCGCTCTTTACTTATTTTTCCAAGAATATTAGAAGCCATTTCTCACTCCTCCTTTACAAGCCCATACCTCCGGTCTCTGCTCTGATAGGCCTCCACCGCCCTGGCAAGTTCCTTCTTGTCAAAGTCAGGCCAAGGCACTGATGTGAAATAAAGTTCCGCATAGGCAAGCTGCCACAACAAAAAATTGGATATTCTCTGCTCTCCTGATGTTCGGATCAGCAGATCCGGATCCGGCAGTCCTGCTGTGTCAAGCTGGGCTGTAATCTTCTCATCATCGATCTCCTCCGGTTTTAATTCCCCAACCGCGACTTTCTCTGCAAGTCTTGCGATGCCTCTTTTGAGTTCATCACGCCCTCCGTAATTGATCGCGATCTGGAAGTGCAGTCCGGTATTATTTTTCGTAGCCTGCTCCAACTCTTCGATACTTACCCGCAAATCCTCCGCCAGACCAGATTTGTCGCCAAGCACCCGCACGCACATATTGTTTTTCTGAGCGCGTTTGATACTGTTTTTCATATAATTTCTCAACAGATTCATCAAGGTTGCAACTTCACTGTCTGGTCTGCTCCAATTCTCCGTTGAGAACGCATACACCGTAAGATACCTGATTCCCATATTGTAAGCGTCTTCACAGATCTGCTCAACCACCTTTGCTCCCTGTACATGACCGGCAGTGCGGGGAAGCCCCTTTGCCTTCGCCCAGCGGCCATTTCCATCAAGAATAATCGCCACATGATTTGGTGCGTCCATAACACATCTCCTTTCCACATCCCTATGCAATCAAGCCGGGAATTCTCTTCTCTCCTACTCGCGCGCCGGGCACCCGTCAGCTCCGGCTGACATACTTCCTTGGGTGCCCGTGTGCAATCGAGTAGGGAATGCACTTCTCCCCTACTCGCGCGCCGGGCACCCGTCAGCGTCAGCTGACATATTTCCTCTGGGTGCCCGTGTGCATAAAAGAGGGGGGCACTACATCTCTCGTGCACGCCCCCTGCCCTTCATTGATTGCATTATACAGTTAAAACTTCCTTAGACTTCTCATCGATCGCCTTATCCACATCTTTGATATACTTGTCTGTCAACTTCTGAACAGCGTCCTCCAAATCCTTGATCTCATCCTCAGACACTTCCGTCTTTGCAAGTTTCTTGAACGCATCGTTTGCATCACGCCTGATATTGCGAACTGCCACCTTGCAGTCCTCACCCTTTTTCTTGATATCCTTCACAAGCTCTTTTCTGCGCTCCTCTGTGAGTTCCGGAAATACGAGACGGATCACTGAGCCGTCATTATTCGGCGTAATACCGATATCTGAAGCCATGATCGCCTTCTCAATCGACTTGATCAGACTCTTCTCCCACGGTGCGATCTGAATCATTCTCGCCTCCGGAACCGTAATATTTCCAACCTGCTGAATCGGTGTCGGTGTTCCATAATAATCAACCTTTATTTTATCAAGCACATGTGGATTTGCACGGCCTGCACGTATTGTCTGATAATCTGATAAGAGAAAATCAAGTGCCTTCTGCATTTTATCATCGTATATTTTTACTCTTGCGTCCATTTCTATCTCCTCCTTGATTTTGTTTCAAAACCCTAATACAGCAACCTGCATCCAGTGAATCAAACTGTAATCACAGTGCCGTTTGAGTTTCCCTTTACAGTGTTGATGATACTATTCTCCTCGTTCAGTCCAAATATCGTCATCGGCATCTTATTTTCCATGCAAAGTACTGCTGCTGCAAGGTCCATCACGCCGAGCTGTTTGTCAACGACCTCTTTGATTGGAATCGTGTCATATTTTTTTGCATTCTCATTGAGCTTCGGATCGGAATCGTAGACACCGTCAACCGCCCTGGCAGAAAGAATCATGTCTGCCTCAATCTCAATCGCCTTGAGCACCGTCCCCATATCTGTCGAAAAATAGGGATGTCCGATACCTCCTGCAAAAAATACTACCTTGCCTGCCATAAGTGCTGCCATAGCCTTATCCTTCGAAAAAAGCTCTGTAAATGCTGCGCACTGAAACGGGGTAAATATTTCTGTCCCTATACCGACAGAACGGAAAATCTCAGATACGTAGATACAGTTCATGACCGTGGCAAGCATGCCTATCTGATCCGCCTTTGTCCGATCGATCGTTTCACTTGTCCTGCCCCGCCAGAAATTACCGCCGCCGATCACGATACCCACCTGCACACCACTGTCCACGATCTCTTTTACCTGCTGTGCCACCGCTGTCACTGTGGGCTCGTCAAAACCTGTTTTCTTATCTCCGGCAAGTGCCTCGCCGCTCAGCTTCAATAATATTCTTTTCATGATATGCCGACTCCTATCCCTTTTTATGATTGTTTTCTATTCTTCTTCACATCATTAAAGAAAGCAGAAGGACTAACGTCTGCATAGCACTGCGAACACATACCTTCAATTACCGCACCATTGTTGATCTGTACGGACTTCGATTTGATATTTCCCATCACAATCGCTGACGTGTCAAGAATGACAGGTCCATGCACATCAATATCACCCTTCACTGCACCTGCAATCACTGCACTCGTAGCAAAAATATTACCGATCACGACAGAACTCTGTCCGATCTTAACACTGCCCTTGCTCTTTACCTCTCCGTTGATCTGCGCTGACTCCGCATAGATCTCTGCCGCTGCGGAATTACCTGTAATACTACCCGTCACATTCAATTTGCCAAAAATCTCAATATTACCTGTGATGCTTCCGATCAAATCCATATTACCGCTGCTCGTTACATCACCTATAATGTTCATCCCTGCTGTAATCACTGCCGTATCTGTTGAAGCTGCAGCACTTACATCAAAGTCAGCCTCCGGCTCTGCTGTCGGTGCTGCATCCATATATGACGACTCCTGCAAATTCTGTTCTACCTCGTTTAATAATTGTTCCATCTCTGCGTCTGCCTCACTTATATTATTTTCTTGCACTAAAGGCATCTCTGTCATAATTCCTGCACTTATATTTGCCTCAGCGGTTTCCCCCATATCTGTCATGACCGCTTCCTGCTCAAATCCTGCTGTAAGATTCTCCTCAGCGTCTCTCCTTATAGTTTCCGCTGTATAATCCATTGTATTCATAGCAGCCTCAGCTGAGTCCTCCTGCAAGCCAGCTGGTTCTACCGGTGCATCTCCCAGAGCGGCCACTCCCTGTGCAAGCATTGCCTCGAGGTCTGCAAAGTCCGTGTCCGCTGCCTCTCCAAACAAATCCTCAGAAGCTGTTGCCCCTTCATCCTCAAGATTCAGACCAGCTACCGCATCCTCAGCCTCCAAATCATTTACTGTCTGTGATAAATCCTGTTTTAAATCCTGAAAAAAACCCATAGTAATTATCCTCCAATTTTATTTTGTATTTTTATATTTCAATAACCAAATTTTACAATCCGTTATCCCTGACTACTCATGTAAATGCTGTACTCTTACTGTGTCCTCCGTTATCGGCAGCAACACTGTATTATCAGATTCAAGTATTTCCTCTATAATTGCTGGAAGCGCATCGACTGTCGAATCTTTTCCTGCCGCGTCATGGAAAAGAACCACTGCATTGTTGAACTGGTCAATATTATCGAGTACATTTTTTTTGATCTGAGCAGTACTTTTTCCACCTCCAGCAGCATCACCGCTTGACACATTCCAATCAAAGTAGGCTATATTCTCCCTGTTGAGGTAATCGATCAGCTCCCACATATCGACATGACTGATCGTGTTACTACTGCCACCCGGAAATCTGACGATATTGCAATCCTCACCAGTAAGCTCATACAGAAAATTATGAAGCTTTGTCAGATCTTCTTTATATGCGTCCAGTGATGCGTAGATCTCACTGTACTTGTGGGTGTAAGAATGCATCGCCAGGGTATGTCCATCTTCTACAATCCGCCGATACTGCTCTGTATAACCTTCCTTGCCAACCACAAAGAATGTCGCCTTCACACCATACTGATTGAGAATATCCAATATCCTGTCTGTATTTGCACTCGGGCCATCATCGAAAGTCAGATACACTCTCCTGATATCGGCGCTGTTATCTTCCCTGTCGGTCCACTTGTGTGTATCCTCCAACGCCGCTGCTTCCACAATATCAGCCGCTTCCGTCGCATCTGTCACATGGTTGCCATCAATATCAGCTACATCCACTGGTTCAGATGACTCGGAAAGTTCGCTGTCCTCTGCTTCTGACATACGTGCTGCACTGATCGCAGCATTGCTCTGAAGCACAATCATCTGCTGCTCTAGTCCGTTTACTTTCCTTCCAATATTCATCACCAATACAAGTATAATAACACAATTAACAATTGTCATCAGCGTAAGCATTGGAACCACGATTTCAATAAAGCGCTCTCTTTTTGCCGGCTTTAAGAACTCCACCGCCCTGTCTTCTGTTTCCTCATTATGATCTTCTAATTCCATATTATCCTTTCGTAACTTATCTGTAGCCGCTGATTTATAACAGTTCAGCCATGCAGAACTGTTATAAATCAAGCCATGCAAAATCGCTTCGCAATATCAAATCCCTGTTCCATGGCTTGATGCATCTCAACCATTACATGTTCTTACGTGGCTTGTATAAACCATAATCTGCAGCAAAGTGTAAAGTCCTAGGCTAAACTGTAACGCCGATTTCATTATAGCTATATCAATTATAACACACAACCACTACTTTAGAAAAGACATTTTAAAAAGTTTATTCAAAGTTTATTCTAAATCCTCATTATAACACGCTCTGCCGCCGCCGATATACTTTGCTCTGGTTCTCGCACATACAATATGTGCCCCTCCGATCACTGGATGCTCTATTCTCACCGGAACTGCCACTGGACGCAGATGCATTCCGATCAGTGTATCTCCAATATCAATTCCAGCATGTGCCTGTATATGTTCTACCGCCACCGGATGTTCCATATGTTTCCATGCTGCGGTTGAGAACGAACCACCTGCCTTTGGCTGTGGTATCACATTTACGATCTCACATCCAAAACACTCCGCATCCGCCTCTGACATGATCAGAGCCCTGTTTAGATGCTCACAGCACTGTGCAGCAACTGACAAACCTGCTTTTTCAAACTCCTCATACATTGCCACAAACACAGCCTCTCCAAGCTCCGCATTCGAATAAGAACCAATCTGGTGCTCTGCAATCTCACTTGTAGAACAACCGATCACTACCAGATTGCCTTCTTTGAGTTTTGCCTGTTCAAGGAACTCAGCGACAACTCTCTTTGCATCCTTTATTACCTTTTCATAGTTTTCTTTTTCACAATCACTCATTATTTTACCCTTCTTTTTGATTTCTTTATTACTTCCTTATTATTTCCCCAATACATTCCACACATAAACTTAACATAATCAATTAAAATTTTCAATCTTTATATATCACAATTGACAAATATGCGTGATGCAGTTATGATTACAGTAGTATTCCTAATTAGAACAACTACCAAAAAAGCACCTTCACAGTAAGATTGGTCATGCGTCCCGTATTGATGCAAGTTTCGTATGAAGAACACTTTCTAAACTAGAAACAACTATTAAGGAGGACTACATTATGCCAAAATTAAATGAAAACTATTTAAATCTGAAAGAAAGCTACCTTTTTTCAGAAATTGCACACCGCGTAAACGCCTACACAGCGGCAAACCCTGACAAGAAAGTGATCCGCCTTGGCATCGGTGATGTGACTCTTCCCATCGGTTCCGAGGTAATCGCAAAGCTTCAAGAGGGAGTCAATGCACTGGCAAGTGCAGAAACCTTTAAGGGTTATGGCCCAGAACAAGGATATGATTTTCTGCGTAACGCCATCGTTGATTACTATAGTAGAAACAATGTGTCAATTGAAGCCGACGAAGTATTTGTATCCGATGGCGCCAAAAGTGATACGGGAAACATCACCGATCTTTTCGACAGGGACAATGTCATTCTGATTCCAGATCCTGTATATCCTGTATATGTGGACACCAACATCATGAATGGACGAAACATCACCTATATTGATGCCAACGAAGAGAATGATTTCCTGCCCATGCCAGACCACAGCATTCATGCTGACATTATATACATCTGCTCTCCGAACAATCCAACAGGGGCAGCTTATAACAGAGAGCAGTTGAAGGAATGGGTAGACTATGCACTTGAAAACGACGCTATTATCTTATATGACTCCGCTTACGAATGCTTTATAACCGACGAAACACTTCCCAGAAGTATCTATGCCATCGAGGATTCCAAAAAATGTGCCATTGAGTTCTGTTCACTCTCCAAGACAGCTGGCTTCACAGGAACACGATGCGGATACACAATCGTGCCAAAGGATTTGAAATTCACTTCATCCACTGGTGTAGAAATGTCACTAAATGCAATGTGGAATCGCCGTCAGACCACAAAATTCAACGGTGTATCCTATATTGTGCAAAAAGGTGCTACGGCTGTATTCTCCGCAGAAGGCATGGCACAATGTAAGGAAAACATAAAATATTATCAACATAATGCAAGAATCATCGCTGATGCCCTTTCCAAGAAAAACATTTGCTACTTCGGCGGCATCAACTCTCCATATATCTGGTTCAAATGTCCTAACGAGATGGATTCCTGGGATTTCTTTGATTATCTGCTGACCAATGCACAGGTTGTTGGAACTCCCGGCGCAGGCTTCGGCAAAAATGGACAGAAATTTTTCCGTCTCACCTCATTCGGCAATCGAGAAAATACAATTGAAGCAATGGAACGCATCGAAAATTTATTCTAATAAAACCCCTCTGGCATTCAAATCTGTCAGAGGGGTTTTATTTTGCACTGTAATATGCCTGCCCATTATGCTACTACAACATTTGCAGCCCTAAGCTTAGAACTGTTCTTTGGATCCTGCTCAATGTCGAAAGTAACCTTCTGTCCTTCTTCAAGAGTCTTGTATCCATCAGACATGATCGCGGAAAAATGTACAAACACATCTTCTCCTGTTCCTTCATTTGTAATGAATCCATAGCCTTTTTGAGCATTAAACCACTTTACTGTTCCGTTGTTCATATTTCGAACCTCCATTAAAAATATTTATGTACTCTACATCTGCCTAAAAAAACTGACTTGCCTGCATCAAAAGGAATGATTTGCAGAACAAGTCAGCTCATAGTTCTAATTGAATACTCTAAAATTTTATCACTTTTACAAGATAAAGTCAATAAATTTTTGTAAAATCAAGTAGAATACTTATGTATTACGTTACTATTCACACCCCAACTATGTTTTGCATATTTATACGTTTTTTCGGTGTAAGCAACAACATCTATGCACACAAAATGCTAAAGGGCAAGCATTTTGGCGCTCGATTCCCACTACTTTGATGAGGGAATGAACAGTAACTGTATTACTGCACATAAAAATAGCGAAGGGGGGATTCGAACCCTCGACACCGCGGGTATGAACCGCGTGCTCTAGCCAACTGAGCTACTTCGCCATTAAACCTATTGAGTTGTTCCCTCAAAACCGAACACAAAAATTAATATTCCATCAGTTCACATTCTCCAACATTTCCATGCAACTCTTTCC
>JAIEEY010000084.1 GCA_029067205.1 Lachnospiraceae bacterium | reverse complement strand
GTATTATCTAAATCAGTATGAAATATAATCATACTTAAAGCTCCTCTTTTCGCATTAGCAGCAGTACACATCAAAGAACGCAAAATGACAATTCCCTTTGCGAGTTTGTTCACTTTGCGTTCCCCTGCATTTTATTTCATTCTATTTTACTTCTTATTGACAACCATTTTCCGTACTAAGTCAACCGGAATCATAGTGATCGAAAGCACTACAACGGCGATCCATCCAGCAATACCAAACGGATGGCAGCTAAACATATTTCCAATCCATGTAAACACTGGTACGGGTATCAATGCCGCATTCACGATCACGAACTGAACAAGGATGATCAGGAAAAATACCTTCAAAAATCCTGTATTCTGATCCAATCCCTTAAAGATTGCAAAACCGTCATCTCTGACATTAAAGCCATTACATAGTGCACTCACAATAAACAGTACAAAGTAACCTGTCAGATGCTGGTCTTCATTCGCAAAAAGATTCACAAAAAATGGTGCCTTTAAATATATAAAGCTGACAATCGTAAGCCATAGTCCCATCGTCAAAATCTGCGCCATCATCGGCTTGCTCACGATACTTTCATCCCTGCGTCTTGGTTTCTCACGCATATATTTCTCTAGTGCCGGCTCATTTCCGAGCATGATCGCACCGAGACTGTCCATAACAAGGTTTACAAACAGCAAATGCGTTACCTTCAACGGTTCGTCCACCCCAAAGAATGGCGCGATCGCACTTACCACAACCGCAGTCACGTTGATCACCAGCTGGAACTTACAGAATTTCAAAATATTGTGATAAATAGTACGTCCATAGAGAATCGCATCCTTGATCGACTTAAAGTTATCATCGAGAATAACAATCTTTCCTGCTTCTTTGGCTGCCTCTGTACCACTACCCATCGCGAAACCGACATCGGCGCGCTTTAACGCAGGCGAATCGTTTACACCATCACCAGTCATACCTACAACAAGGTTCATCTCCTGACAGAGCCTTACCATACGCGATTTATCTGTAGGAAGCGCTCTTGCAATTACCCTGATCTTCGGTATGATCTTCTTGACGTCTTCATCTGACATCTCATTTAACTGTGCAGACGAAAGCGCCATCTCATCATTGCTCTTTAACAGACCTGCATCCTTCGCGATCGCCACAGCTGTCTCAAGTCTGTCACCGGTAATCATAACTACCTGAATACCAGCATCCTGAACCTCTTTGATCGCATCCCTCGCCTCAGGTCTCACATCGTCCCTGATACCTACTAAACCAATAATAACGATATCGTCATTAATCTTGCTCTCCACAAGCTGACTCTCAGAATATCCAAACGCAAGCACACGCATTGCCTTTGCAGCAAGCTCATCAATCTTCCTGTCTAACACAGCCTTGTCCATATTCCTGACATTGCCGTCTGCGTCCAGATACTTTGTAGCTGCCGCAAGAAGCCGCTCTGGCGCCCCCTTGTAGAATGTCTTGCCTACACTGTCTATCCTTGCCTGGCTGAATTTGTTTGTCGAGTTAAAGCCCTGCTGAGCAGTGACCACATACTCTGTGTTTGCTGTGAGCGCCCTGAAAGTATCCTCACCGATAAACTTCATCAATGCCTGGTCTGTGGCGTTACCACCGATTACTTTGTGTGAGGCATCAAACATGGACTGTGTATTTTTACCAATTGCAAGATCGATCAGTCCTTTGACCTTGCTGTGTTTGCTCAACTGTGGGATATCAATTGAATTTCCGTCTGCACAGAAGAAATCAACCACTTCGAGCGATCCCTTTGTGATCGTACCTGTCTTATCACTGAAAAGAATATTTAATGAACCTGCTGTCTCAATACCTTCTGCCTTTCTGACAAGTACATTGTGGTCAAGCATCTTGCTCGTATTCTGCATCAACACGAGGGAAATCATGAGCGGAAGTCCCTCTGGCACTGCACAGACAACAATTACAACCGCAAGGGAAACTGCATCGATCACATTCTTGATGATATCCGGTATCGGCTGTGCAAAATATCCGGAAGCACCACCGTCAAATACAAGAATCGCGTGTGCCAGATAAAACAACGCAATTACAATCGCGCCGATGTAACCGAAAGTCGAAATCTGCTTTGCAAGCTTGGCAAGCTTTACTTTCAACGGCGAATCCGGCTCCTCCTCCTGCATCTCCTCAGCCATCTTGCCCATCATGGTCTTCAGACCGACTTTTCTGACATCAAGGACACCCTCTCCGTCAAAGATAACTGCTCCGCGAAACAGTGAATGCCTGTCCACAAAAGTATCACCTGTAATATTGTCTGCAAGCTGCACACCTGGGTCTGCTGCTGTCTTCTTGCATTCCTCTGCCTCTCCGTTCAAGGCGGAATTGTCAACTTTGAGCGCTCCGTCGATCAGGATACCGTCAGCCGGAACCTTATCACCCGACTGGAGCAGAATCTTGTCACCAACCACGACATCGTCAACCTCTATTACTGTAACGACTCCGTTTCTGTATACCTTACACTTGTCCTTCTCGGTGCTGTCCTTCAGCTCACGATACTTAGTATCGCTTGCCACGCCGGTCTTGGCTGACACAAACGCCACCACCAGCACTGCCACGATCGTTCCCAAAGGCTCATAGATCTCCGCGTAGCCAAAGAAGAACATCACGATCATCAGCGCCGCAATCGCAAGAAGGATTTTGATCATCGGATCCCCGAAGGTCTCCTTAAACTCCTCCCAGAAGGTGGTAGGCTCCGAATCAGGAATCGCATTGGAGCCATATTGCCCACGCGACTGCTCGACCTCTTTGTCACTAAGTCCATTAAATTTCATTTTTCATTTTCTCCTCATTTTAGATAAATCTATTTACGAGCTCTCCAAGCCCTGGGTCTGTTGTTGCCTGACCTACGGCATTGAATTTCCACTCGCCATTATGTCTGTAAATCTCGCCGAAAATCATCGCTGTCATGTTAGAATAATCTTCTGATAAGTTGTATTTACACAGCTCTGTATTGGTTCTTGCGTCCACGATACGGATAAACGCATTCTGAATCATTCCAAAATGCTGCTTTCTCTGAACTGCCTGATAAATATTTACGACAACAACAATCTTATCATACTGCTGTGGAACCGAAGCAAGGTCAACGATGATCTGCTCATCATCTCCATCACCTGCGCCTGTCAGGTTGTCTCCCATATGCTGCACTGTACCAGACTTATGTCTGAGATTGTTGAAATACACTACATCGTCATTTGCACAGAGCTTGCCATTCATAAGCAGTATTGCAGATGCGTCACAGTCAATTGGCTGTGGCTTTGGTGCAAACAATCCCCTCTTTGCCGGCTTTGCCTCATCCCATCCAAGTCCTACAATCACCTTGGAAAGACCTGCATTATCCTTAGATAAACTTACCTTCTGACCTTTTTGTAAACTAACTGACATCTCTATTTTCCCTCCTATTATTCCACATCCACACCAAAGTTTGCACAGAGCGCTGCAAGTCCGCCTTGGAAACCACTTCCAATTGCATTGAACTTCCACTCGCTGCCGCTCTTGTACAGCTCACCAAACACTGCGGCTGTCTCGATCGAGAAATCCTCGCCGAGATCATAGCGAAGCATCTCCTCGCCGTTTTCTTCATTGTAGATTCGGATAAACGCATTGCTGACCTGACCAAAATTCTGCTTTCGCTGCTCAGGCTCATAGATCGTCACCGTAAATGCAATCTTTGTGATGTTATCAGGAACCTTTGACAAATCAATCTTGATCTGCTCATCATCCCCATCGCCGACACCTGTGAGGTTGTCTCCCTGATGCATGACACTTCCCGACGGATGGGAAAGATTTCCATAAAATACAAAATCGTTTGAATTGGAAACCTTACCTGTATCGTTGAGCAGGAATGCAGCCGCATCCAGATCAAAATCCCCGCCTGTATCAAACGCATTGACATCCCATCCAAGTCCTACAACGACCTTCTTTAATCCCGGATTATCCTTTGTAAGACTAACTTTCTGGCCTTTCTGTAAACTAACTGGCATCTTTTATGCCCTCCTTCATATTTTTTCGCTATTTTATGCTACTTCTATGCCATAATGACCGCAGAGTGCTGCAAGTCCACCCTGGAATCCGCTTCCGATGGCATTAAACTTCCACTCACCATTATGTCTGTAGAGTTCACCGACAACAACTGCCGTCTCAATTGAGAAATCCTCACCGAGATCATAGCGGATCAGCTCTGTGTTGGACGTCTCATCAACAATACGGATAAATGCATTGGCAACCTGACCAAAATTCTGCTTTCTGACATCCGCGTCATAAATGGTAACAGTAAACGCGATTTTCTCAACATTTGACGGAACCTTATCAAGTTCGATTTCGATCTGCTCGTCATCTCCCTCGCCCTCTCCTGTCAGATTGTCACCCATGTGCTTGACAGCCTCGCTCGGGTGTGTCAGATTTCCATAGAATACAAATTCTTTCTCCGTTGGGCACTTTCCGTTTGATCCCACCATAAAAGCTGCTGCATCCAAGTCAAAATCTGCTCCTGAGTCAAACGCATTGACATCCCATCCAAGTCCTACCATAATCTTCTTCAGTCCTGGATTTCCCTTTGTCAGATCAACTTTTTGTCCTTTTGATAAACTAATTGGCATACCTTTTTTCCTCCTTCATATTAAAAAATTATTAGTTCTTTTTGTCGGGCATATGATACATCCTGTTAAACTCCTGCTTGATATTCTCGAGTCTCGCCTGATCCTCGATGCGCTTCTGCCTCGCATCATTCTGTATCTGTCTCGTCTCGTTAATACCATCCACGATCGTTCTCCAGGTTGTTTCCAGTGTTTCAATCTTGATCGAGCTGCCTGCCGCCATCGCTGTCGTGAGCTTAGTCTGCTCCACTGTGTTCTGTGCGTTCTTGATCAGCATCTCGTTCGTTTTGGCATCGAGCGCGCTCATCGCCTCTGCCTGTATCTTCTGGCGTTTGAGCATGATTGCCTGTGCAAGTGCCTGTTTGAATACAGGCAATGTGATAATAAATGCCGAGTTGATCTTTCTAACCAGGTTCATGTTACTGAACTCCATAGCCTTAATCATAGGAATCGACTGCATCGCCACACTCTCTGCCGTTCTCAGGTCCTGGGTTCTTTGTTCGAGCATCATCAGCGCCTGATTGAGACTCGAGATCTCAAACTGTATAGAAGTATCCCCTGTTGCCTGCATGTCAGACTCTCTCTGGGCAATATACGCCTCAATCTCCCTGCAGCCCTGTTCACCGGCGAGAATGTATTTTACCAGCTCATGGTAATAGTTCACATTCGCATCAAACATTTTATCCAAATTGCGGTTAGATTGCTTGATCTCCGATTCATATTTCCTGAGCTCCACATAAATCTTGTCAACCTCGTCCCCCATCGTATGATATTTTTCCAGTATCTTGTCAAGCTGCTTTCTCATGTTTCCAAACAGCTTTCCGAAAAGGGTGGGATTCTCCTGAAGCTCATCGATATCAAACTTCTCCATCACCTTTGCAAGCGCGTTGAGCATCTCGCTCGAATCGTCAAGCTGGGACATGTTCACGTTGTTTAACACAACATCGGAAGCTTTTGAGATCTCCTCTGCAACCTCTGCGCCAAATGATACGATGGTCTCCAGATTATGGACCTCGATCGTGCTCACGATATCGTCAACCTCCTGCGAACCGACAAGCGCCGCGTTCATCTGCTGCCTGTCCTCCACAATATCATACTTCTCAACTACCTCAATTTCATTTTTGGTGTCCACCGTGTTTGCCATCACAGGCGACTGTGTCGTTACTCTGCTAAAATCAAGTCCCATATAATCCTCCATTCATTCATTAACCCGCAAATAAATATTGTCAAACGAACCTTGTCCGCATTATCCTCTTCTAAACAATTTGTCGCGCCATGACAGCCGCGTTCCCGATGACACCAGCGCCATATTGGGAACCTGCAGATCATATACATATTCGCCAATCTGATGCTCCTCCATCAGTCTCTTGTTAAAATGCTTCTCTATATTCTGATACCCTGTCGGCACAAAAAATACCACGTCAAAGCCCGCCATGTTTAAGAATGCCATCAGGATTGAATCCTCCAGGGATATCAGCTTCTCCCCTGTATTGATATAGATCAGCTTCGGATTCTTTTTCGTGAAATCAAACTTCTGTATCAGCCGCACAATCTCCTTTGGCATATTCAGGATCGTCGCAATGATCGTGTATTCGGTACCGTTTTCAAAAGTTCCCTTAATGACTTTGCTCTCGATCAAAAGCTGCAGTTTATCAAAAATATGCTCCTGCACGTCATCCCGCAGGAAACTGTAGGGATAGTTTGGATTTTCCCTGATTTTCCTCCTCTGCAGGCGGCCATTCTTGAAAAACTCCACCGCGTACATCTTCATCGGATTGGGCGCCGTGGAATCAATGTACGGGACATTCTTCACGACAAAGGTATCCTCTACTATCAGCTCCTTGATCGAACTCCAGTACTTCTGCACGATACCATCCTTGACTCCCGATACCTTGGCAAAGATCACTGGCAATGTGACTATGCCATTTTCCGTTCTGAAATTCGGGCGGTATTTCAACTCTTCCTTCCACAAAATCCGTATCTCCTCATACATGGTCTGCAGTGTAATTGATACAGCTTTTCCATATTGATAATTGCGATACACACCTGTGTCCTGATACATCAGTCCGTCAAGTTCACGCTCCGCATGGTACGCAACGGTTCCTACCTGCACATCTGCACTCTGCCGCGGATACCGGCTCACAGACAGCGACTCTGTGAAATGAATCTCATATAAAAGTGTATCCTCGAGACAGCACTTTGTATTCAGATTCGGATTTAGGATCAGCACATCCACTGGAAGTCTTGCCAAGATCCGCAAAAACAATGCCTCATTTTCGTCCCGGCATGGTCCCATGTGTATAAAACAGCTGATATCTGGCATCTTCCAGTTCGAGAAGAGCTGCTTCTGGTAGCGCTTGAGCCAGCAAAGCATGTAGACCGCTTTGTTTGTGAGCTTGTTGAGGTTCATATCAGCTGTCTTTGCCTCCGCGAGCATCATATCCAGAAACGCCTTCACCATCAACCTCTGCAGCTCAATGTTTGCAGTGTATTGGATATTTGATGAAAGATCCATCAGCATCTCGTCCTGCCTTGTATAATTCTTGCGCTTCACCGCTGCAATCTCTTCCATGTCAGGCTTTGGAATACACTCGTCGACAATAACAACACGGCGGCTGTTGTTTGTCAGTTCCAGTTGGAAATGATATAGTTCACTCGCATAGGTCAGCTTGTCCTCCACCCCGCTAATTCTGTAAAAGCAATTATAAAACAGCCTGGGATCACTGCCCCTTGCAGGTATGCTTTTCTTGAGATCCGCGAACCCTTTTCCCTCGATCCATGCATTGGTACAGTTGATAATCTGTGGCTTTGTCCCGTAGATCCGCTCATTATTTAGTGCATTCTGTATCTCAGACCGAACCCACTTTAGATTATAATTGGGCGGGAATTCCCGCATATTCTGCAGCACGAGATTGTCTGATATCCGATTGCCCGCATCAAGACCTTGATACTTTATATCGCCTCCATACTGCAGAAGCACTACATCACATCCCGCATTGGAAAGGACTGTGACAAGCATAAGCTCATAGCTGCTGATCTCTC
>JAIEEY010000083.1 GCA_029067205.1 Lachnospiraceae bacterium | reverse complement strand
GTTTAGGACACAATCATGTTTTATTTAAGCCAGAAAAATATAAAAATGAAGAAGAATGGAGGGTAATCATTCCTAAACCTCGTTATTCTAAATACTTCGGGGCAGAAGATTTATATACTAAAGATTTTAGTTCGCTGATGCAGGCTATCTACTTAGGAAGTGAATTTAGCAAGGCTGATGTTACTGGAGAAATGTATGATTATGCATTGAGCATTTGCCAAAAGTACAAAATTCCTTTGTATATTATGCGGAAAAATGGTGGCAAATTAGAGGAAAAAATTCAATATAGTCCAGAATGAAATGCGAGATCAATGATATAGCAAAAAATACTTGTAATTTTAAAACAATTTTTTTATTCCTTACTTGACACAGGCAGATCTGCTTCTGATCCACGAACCTACCGGAGATGTTCATGAGATTTACCGTGCTATGGAAACTGCCTATAAAGATGGGAAATTGCGGGCTATTGGCATTTCCAATTTTTTGGAGGAACGGTATTTGGATTTGGTAAACCACTGCAAAGTGATTCCGGCAGTCAATCAGGTGGAAACTCATGTTTTCAGGCAGCAGAAAAAATTGCGGCAGTTAGAGTGTCAGATTGGAACGAAACATGAAAGCTGGTCGCCTCTTGTTTGCGGGCAGAACGGCATTTTTAAGAACCACACGCTTTTAGGGATTGCCCAAAATCATGGTAAGTCAGTAGCGCAGGTTGCGCTGCGGTTCTTATTGCAGCAGGGGATTGTGGTTATCCCGAAGTCCACGCATACCCAGCGAATGGAAGAAAATTTTGCTGTTTTGGACTTTGATTTGGAAGCTGATGAAATGCAGGAAATTGAGCAGCTTGAAATTGGCAAAAGCCTGTTTGGTTGGTGGTAAAGTATTCAGACGATGTGAAGGGAGAACAAAAATGAGGATATTAGTAATTGAAAGCAGCCCGCATAAAAACGGTTCATCAAATCTGCTTGCGGATAACTTTATATGCGGAGCAAGAGAAAAGGGACATACTGTCAATACATTTGATGCTGCAAGGGCATCTCTGAATCCTTGTTTGGGCTGTGAGGTATGTGGTATGGCGGGTCCCTGTCGCCAAAAGGATGATATGGCAGGACTGAAAGAGCAGATACTTGCTTCAGATATGGTCGTTTTCGTAACGCCGCTGTACTATTTTGGAATGTCCGCACAGCTCAAAACTGTTATTGACCGTTTTTACAGTTTTAATGGTCAACTGTCTGCAAAAGGTTTGAAAACAGCGTTGATTGTAGCAGCATGGGACAGCAGAGATTGGACGATGAAAGATATTTCCGCGCATTATCAAACCTTGTGTAAGTATTTGAACTTTAAGGATCAAGGTATGATTCTTGGATTTGGGTGTGGGACGGTTTCTATGACAGAAAGAAGCGGTTATCTGCAAAAGGCATATGAACTTGGTAAATCAGTGAAATAACGATTGAATATATGGAGGTATATGACGATGAATAATGCACTTGTCAACAAAAACTGGACACAAATTTTAAAATTTTCTACAGTCTTTTTCATTTTTGGACAATGACGATGTA
>JAIEEY010000082.1 GCA_029067205.1 Lachnospiraceae bacterium | reverse complement strand
CCGCATAGACCGCCCCCATGCAGTCTGTCCGCTTCATGAGCTGGTGGAATGCGTCATTTTCATAGGTTTCTTTTGCCTTGTTCGGGCGCACCAACCCTATGGGATCCGCCATACTGTTGTATAAGTAGCGCGTGGTGTGCCCCAGGGGGTCTGTAGCCATGCACAGAATGTCATAAGCGTTGTAGCCATAGGCAGACTCGCCGTCCGCATTTATGACCGCCATGCACCTTCCGGCGCGGTCAAGGCGGTGCCTGTACTCGGTTCCCCCCGCCGTTATGAAGGAAGTGGACTCCCAGAAGCCGCTGTCATGGCGGTAGGTCTCCTTATGGCCGTTGGCGTCCGTGAACGCTTCCACCCTGCCGCGGCGGTCGTATTCAAAAGCGACGCTCCTGCTGGCGGAGCCGTCCAGCAGCTCGGTCTCGCCCACAAGGTTGCCGTACCTGTCATAGGTATAGTGTATGTCCGTTCCGCTGTTATCCCACATGTGCAGGCAGTTGCCGCCGGCGTCATACTCATAGGACACCACGAGCCCGCCGGCGTTTTCCTCCCTGAGGAGGTGCCCATACTCGTCATAGGTGCGGCGCGTCTCGTTCCCGTTCCTGTCCTTCTCCCAGATGATGTTCTCCCATTCATCATAGCCGCGCTCCTGCGTGGTTCCGTCCTGGTACCGTGTGCAGACCAGCTGGCGGCTGCGGTTGTAGATATAGTTTATCTGCCGCCCGCCTGCCGGTGTCAGGTAGGTATTTGTCCTGTCGTCGTCATTGTACAGGATGACATACTCCTGCCCGTTGCACAGCGTCTGCCTCACAACGCGCCCTTTCCAGTCATACTCATTGTGCACATAGGTGGTTCCCGCAGCGTTTGTGACCTCTGTCACCCTGCCGTTCCGGTCGTAGGCATACCGCTCCACACCGTTGGTCACGGTCAGCACTTCCGTGAGCAGGCTGTCCTCATACCGGTAGGACACCCTGCGCCCTATGCAGTCCTGTATGGACATGACATGGTTTCCCTGCCATGTGAAGTCAAGGTACTGGCCGCTGGCAAAGGTTATCCTGACCAGTGTGCTTCCCATGTACTGGTATACCCTGCGGTTGCCGTTGCGGTCTGTCTCCTGGAGGAGTTTCCCGTCCATGTCATAGAACCTTGCCAGTCCTGTCTCTGCCTCTTTGAGCAGGTAGCCGTCCTCCTGCGCATACAGCTCAAGGCGCTTCGTGCCGCCCCTGCGGTTCCTGTATCCGTCCTCCGTCTTCAGGAAAGTCTCTGTACGGTTATCAGTCAGCACAACCTCCACCCTGTCATCAAACACATAAGCAGTGCTGAACAGGCTCAGGGTCCAGCCGCGCCCGACAGGGGAATCCTTGTCTGACAGCACAGATTCATAGGTCCGCTCTACTGCATAGATCCCGCAGACGTCATTGATGATGAAGTCGCACTGCTCGATCAGGTAGCTTCCCGTTACCATGTCGATCGGGTCACCGTTTTTCTCACTTGTGTTTTCACCCTCCGGTTTTTGGATCTGGTTCTTCTTATACTCTTTCCCCTGCTGGGTTGTACTTGTATCCTGGTTTACCTCCTGCACTTCCTGCTCATAACGTGGACTCTCCGCAAATAATCCGTTATTTACGCCTGCCGCATCCCTGACAACCTGATCGTCATCCACCTTACAGGAGCTGTCCACTGCTGTAGCAGCAGGCTCGGTGGTCTTCTCCCCCTTTGCACCTGTCTGGAACGCCTTCGCCCTCTGCGCTGCCGCCCTCGCCGTGATCGGTTTCTCGCGCTTCCTCGGCACCAGTGCGACTGCATCCGCTCCCGGGGATGCACCGTCTGCCGGCAGTGCGCCTGCCACATTGTCCGCCAGCTCTGCCATGTTGATTGTCGTATCCATCAGTCCCCCAATGCTGGGAAGTATGGAGTGGTCTGTGCCAAGCTGCCGGAACTTGTCCGCCTTAATCTGGATAATGCCATTGGCAAATGTGATGCTTGACTTTCCCACATTGAGCACAAGCTTTTTGGCCGCAAAGATATCCACAACGCCTTCCTGAAATCCTTTAGATGCCTTTTTTGCGCTCTCTGTTCCTGTAGATCCGCCGATGTCTTCCGCCAGCTTCTGCAGTGTATCGACCAGACGGAGGGGAGCATTTATGTTGTCCTTAACAGCCTGCTTGAGGTCATTGAAGCTTACGGATTTTGTGTTGACAAGCGCGCCGGTATCCGGCAGACCGCCTCCGGTTCCCACAAACATGGCGTTCCCAATGGCATGTGCAGTGTCGAATGCCTGTTTCGCCTTATCCAGACCCTTAAATCCTTTGTCTGCCGCCTGTATCAGGATATTCCCTTTGTCCGTCGTTTTCAGCACGATATCGTTGGCGCTGTATATCTCTATCCCATAATCGTCATCCAGAATAATCTGTGCCTTTTTGCCGTTTCCGCCGTCGTACTTCTCCCTGTCTCCCACAAGCTCCAGGGTTTTGCTGCCGAATTTGACCATGCGGTTATTTGCGGTCAGCATCTTATCCTGGTATCTTGCAAAGTCCTGGTGATCCTTCTCATGGAAGCTTCCGGTACATACAACCCGGGCATTGTCCTTTTCCCCTTTCACAGCCTCATAATACACTGATACTTTGTCCCCTACATCCGGCATGGTATAGAAATAATTTCCGGCAGTGTGGACATAGGGTATCCACTGGAGATTTTTCTCTTTGTTTTCAAATTCTACCTGTACATAGTTTCCCTCGACTGCATGCACGGTTCCCTTCAGTATCCTTGAAATGCTCCCTGCCTCCATAATCTGATCCTCAGACGGAGTAAGCCCCTCTGCGTTAGCGAGGGTTATCTCGTTCTGCAGAAGCCCACGCCTGCAGGTTATCCTGCTTTGGACTACGATCTGTGTTCTGTTGTCCCATTCCACCCCGCATCCTGCACCTATGGCAAGGTTACTGACCGTCAGTACCACGTTCTCATACTCAAACACGGAAGCGCGCGGGATGCTGTTCCCCTGCAGCTTCCTTACCTTGTCCACATTCCGGTTGACATACCAGTCCAGTACCACACCCGGATCCAAAACGCGGAACGGAATATTCCCGATATGAACCTTGCCGCCCTTGCTCTTACTGTCGGTAAAAAGCAGCTTCCGAAAGCGGTTCGCCACACGCCGGTCAAATACCCAGTCCGTCTCGTCCTTCTGTGAAAGGATCTCCCCCACTTTCATGTCTTTCAGATCCGTCTCATAATCAAGAAATTTATTATTTTTCCGACCAATCCCCTGTTCCATTATGTCCCCGAAAGTCTTGGATTCATCCTGAAAGACATTGGTGCGTTTCTCCTGGTCTGTCCTGACAGACAGCGTGACAGCCACCATTTCGATCTCTGCATACTGATTCTGACTGATCAGGCGTATCTCACGGCAAATGCCGCAGAACACGTTCTCATCGTCCCTGACCCGCAGAATGACTTCTGATCCCTGATACCGTACAACGTCCTTTGTTTCCACCTTATCACTCGTGAGGAAACGCACTGTCATGACGCCGTGTTCATTCACCTGCTCACTGATCTGCACATCCTTGATATAGATCACGCTAAAATCTGTCTGTAATTCCAGTCCACCAAGCCCCAACTGTTCCTCTCTTGATGTCATCATACCACCTCCAGTCTCTTCAGCCCGACACCGTAGAGCCTCCTGCGCAGGATACTCTCCGCCACGGGCATTGATACGATTACCTTGTATTCAAGACATCCTGACAGTCTGAATACATCCTGTTTTCCTATTCTGCTTTCTTCCAGTACCAGACTGGATATCATTCCGTTGTCGTATAGCTCACTGTTTTTGTGAATACACGCTATCTCCGTAAAATACGGTACCCAGTACATTGGATACCATGCACTCTCCTCTGATGCCGGAATCACCTGCACACCCTTAAATTCAATCCTTTTATCATACATGGCAAGCAGCCTCTTCAGCTCTTCCGATACCATATACGTGGGCTCTGTCAGGATATCGCAGGCCTCCTCACGCTCATCTCCGCTGAAATATGCTACCCTCAGTGTGTCAAGCGCCTCAAAGCGTGCCTGCGGCATGGCGTAGCAGTATGCCTCCCTGTCAAGCCCCGTGAGCACGATCGGATTCTCCACTCTGGGACTTTGCGATAATTCATAGTACTGCATCCTGTTCCTCCTTGTCCTTTGCCCCCTCAAACCCCGATCCGGCAATACTGCTGCCACCCAGCTCTATGCCGCTGGTATCGCAGTTCTTTACAATACATCTGACCGCACTGCACTTCTCCATCCTAAGTTCCACGAAGTCGCAGCTGTGAAACTCTGCCGGCTCAAAATAATCCAGATGATTATCATCATTGTCAATATCTTCGCTGTAAAATACTGTTTCTTCCATGGCAGCCCGCCGGAAAACACAATTGACAAAAATACATCCTTTCATCATTGTGGCATGTATCCTGACATTCTCAAACACGCAGCCGTCAAACATACAGTCATTCATGATACATCCCTCAATGCTGCCCTCCTGGAAGACACAGTCCTTAAAACCCGACTGGCTTAGATTCAGCGCTTTAAACTGTTTATCGCTGTAATGAATCGCATGAAAGCTGCGGAATCTCAGATCTGTATCCCGCTCACAGTTAAAAATATCCACTGTGGGCAGCACTGCATATATGGTCTTTACCCAGTCCATATATTCCCCGATCTGAATCAGGAAACAGGGCTCTTTGCGAACCCTTGCAAGACTCCTGAAATCAATCATATCCTGTATGACATACTTAAAACGCACTGCAAAGCACAGCAGTATGCTCCGCTCTGCACGCAGCCGGAGTCTGTCAATCTCCGCCGTCCTGACGTATCCTTGCAGGTTCTCCTGTTTTACCCGCTCTGCGAGCTGGTCGGCAAGCGTCTTTGTCCCGTCCGCGATCCAGTCTGCGGGAATATAGGCGGTGAGCAGGCTCTCACCTGATACGCGCCCGTCTTCGCCATAGCTGTCGATCTGAAATTCCGGGTGCCCGTCCTCCATGGAGGTATACAAATATGAGAGGTCGATCTCCTGAACCGGTGGCGCTGCGCCTTCTTCCTGCAGGTCTGCGAGCTGCTCCATATACTGCTGCAGGATATTTTTCCACTCCTCTGTTATCTGTTTCCTCTGTTTTCCAAAATGATCTATGATGTTCCCTGCCGCCTCTGCAAACACTTCCGGATATATCTGCTGCTCAAACATCTGTATACGTGTCTGTTCCATACCTGCCTCCTAGTTGACCAGCACCTTCTTGGCTGTCAGGACTGCCGAACTCTTATCCAGGTCGATATATGCATTCTCTGTGCCAATGATAATCTCATTCTTTGCCGCAATATGCACTTCCTTGCCGGCGCTTATATTGACTTTGGTGTCGGACATCACGTTGATTTCCTTGTCCGAGTATATCTCCACCCCTTTTTCGTCAGTCAGGTTGATATAGATCTTCCCAGATTTGCCTATAATGTACATGCCCTCATCGGTCAGCAGTATCTCTTTGCCGCCGGGCGCCTTCCAGACTTTATTCTCCGGATTCTTGGGCGGATGGGCAAACATGGCGCTTGCGGCAAACGCATCCTCTTCATTCCCGGTCGGGAAAAATATCCTGACATGATCTCCTTTTTCAGGCATACAGTACCATCCGCTCCCGTCGCTTGAAGAATATACGGTCGAGAATGGAAACACCCAGTCCTTATTCTCGTCGATTTCTTCACTTGCAGGCTCTTTTTCTCCTATGCCCTTCAGAGAGACCTTTACTTTATCTTTTTTGACTCCCCTTACGATGCCGCTTATCATCCTTCCTGCAGCCCTGCTGAACGTCCTGGGAGCTGCCAGACCGATCACACTTCCCCCCGCATGCATCAGGTCATAGTGCATGCAGAGTATGCCGTCTATGAGTATGGCGTCTACTCCTTTTATAATTTTGTCTTTGCCATTGATTGTTATCTTGTCGCCAATGTATGCATACTCATAGGACTCTGCCCTGTCGCCGGAAAAATCCTCTGTCATGGCATCCGCAAATCTTTCATAATCCTCTATATTACTCGTATAGGTATACTCTTTGCTGTTGATCTTCTTTGCGCTGCTTTGTGTGGGTATCCCTATCGTAATTTTCGGTTTTGGGGACGCTATATCAGCCACAACAGGCGCCTTCAGTTGTGACGCCATCCGCAGGGCAAACTCCCATGTGGTCTCTTCATACTGCATAATCAAGTGATCTATTGTCTTGTCCGATACTGTGATGTCAACATCTCCGTTTTTGTACTTTTTTCCTTTTTTTATGCTTTTCTGAATAATCGTTTTATAGTTCGCTTCTAAGTCCTGAAAGCTTTTATTCTTCTTCTCAACATCAAGAAGGATACTTGTAGTGTTCAGCCTTACTGTGACGATGCTATATTCGTTTTCCTGTTTTAGCGTGACATCTTTCACATAGCCGCTGAACAGTTTTTCGGGCTGCCCCTCGGCATCTGTCGTAATATTTACAAGTGTAGTCTCATCCACACGTTTCACAAGATCCCTTGCCTTGTCTGACTCTGCCTCCCCCTCCACCACTGCCACGCCATGCTGGTTTGGTCTGTGACTGATCTGTACAGAAAGGATTCTCTTAAATTCAAATCCTTTTACTTTAATATTTTCATATGTTATCGTTTTCATAGCGGTTGACCTCCTGCCTGCTCTGGCTGCTGCACATTATCCTGCTCTCCCTCATCCAAAATCCGGAAGGATGCAAGCATCTCCTGTGCTATTGACCTATAACGTTCCATGTTTTCATAATTAAAATTGATAAATCCCATCAGCACTCTTCCGTCAAGGGATGCGAAATACATGACGTTGTAGACCGCCTCCGTGATCGTATGGGATATCATCTCGATGCTGGATATGGTATGCTTCTCTGTCCTGCGCATGTCCTCCGACAGGATCCTTACCTTGGGTCCCATCCTCTCAAGCGCAATCTTTACCACTTTCGGAAAATCCCCCATGTATTCATCAGGCACTTCATGCTGTGTGTACATATAGCCCGTGGCAAGGTCAAGGCAGCTGTTGGAATACACTTTGTCAGGCTTATTGCCAAGCGGATACGACATTGCAATCTCACGCGGAGACAGCTCCGTAAAATCCTCCGGCATCCATATGGATGCCCTGCCGTCAAGAAATGTGCGCTCCGCAAAGGTGACGGGCACCATATTCACCATGATATTCCCATCAAATATGGACTGCTCCTTTTCCTTCTCAATAGTTTCGTCCGAAAATCGTTCACGTTCAAATTCTTCAATCTGCTCACGCCTTCTTAATAGTTCCTCGTCCATCTGTCCCATGGCTTTCCTCCTCTGGCTCTGATCTATTTTTCAATGCTTATGATTCCTCCCAAGGTGCATACACAGCGGCTGTCCGTTGTCAGCGCCGGCGCCCCGTCGATCAGATAATCCTCATTACAGAACCGCCATGCAAGGGGTGTAACAGGCACACAAGGTTTGTTCAGGCATACGCCAAAGGTTGTAAAATTCATGACTGGCAGATGGTCATTTGCATTTAAAACCTGCTTTCCCTGATAGGTTACCCCGTGTCCCTGAAGTGTGTTGATACAACTCGTTATGGTGCCAAGTGTACATTTTACCTTCGCCCCCTGTACTACATAATCTTTACCCGCTCCTGCCATATTTCATTCTCCTTTCTTGGTTGTCAGTCACTTTAGAGCATGTTTGAAAAATGCTCTAGCCGGAAACCTTATATTTTAATTGTACTCTTGTAAAATTTTTTGTCAATTATTTTTATAATTTGGTATTTTGCAAATAATTATGTGTTTGTCTGCAAAATAATGTTTGATTTTCAAACTCGCTGTTGATTTTTGTAATTTCATAGTGTAAAATAAATATGACAGGTTCAGATTGAACGGGCAAAATTCATTTTTGCATATTTTGTCTGTGACTATAATGATCAAGGGGCTTTATGTTATGACAAAATATCTGAATGCAAAAGAATATGACATTTTAGACACGATACTACATTCTGAAGATCCTGTAAGTGTCGCGGAGATCATGAGGAGCCATCCCGATTTCACCAGCAATATTGTTCAGCCGGCTGTGCGGAAAATGCTCAAACTGGGGTTGATCGAGGTGGCAGAAATCTCAGTGGATGGCAATATTTTCTCAAGGCGTTTCAAACCGGCTCCGACCGCATCGAATACCATTCAGAAAATGTTTGTTGATGATTATCTTCAGTTCAGCAGACTGGTGTCCGGACAATCCCTGCTCAGCGCTATGATGCAGGCAGACGACAACCCGGAGAAGGCCATGCAGGAAATTGCCGAAATGGAAAAACTCCTTCAGGAGTACAAAGAAAAAAACTACCACCCCAAAAGAAAATAATCAACAAGCCGGATGTGAAACCAAAGATAAGAGGTAAATCGATATGCTTCATTTTTCGTTTTCAACTGTGCTGATGACATTTCTGGCGAGTCTTGCAGTCGCCGTGCTTATTGCCGTAGTGTGCTCCCACAGGAGCACAATGGTATGCACTGGATATAAAGTTCTTATGATCTTTGTTGGGATTGCTTTTATGCGACTGCTGCTGCCGTTTGAATTTCCGTTTACTGTCAGCATATTACTTCCCCAGTCACTTTCAGAAATAATTTTCTCCCTTCGTCATCCATGGATTTCCATAGCAGAATTCCAACTCTCATTGTGGAATTTTTTTGAAATGGTCTGGCTGTCCGGTATTGCCATAAACCTGTTCCGCTGTGTCAGTTCCCACCGAAAACTTCAAAACTATATCCAAAAATACGGACAGGACAAAACAGCAGATCCCCAGTACAAAACAATACTGGATCAAATCTGTCAGCAGTATAAAAGAAACCATTCGTTCCGCGTCATGGAACTGCCGGGATTAAATGTACCCATCCTATTTGGCTGGAAGGATCCTTGCATCATCCTGCCGGAAAACTTATCCGTCCCACCAGATAAGCTCTGCTATATCTTCCGCCATGAGATACTGCATCATATCCACCATAGTTATCTGATAAAATATGGTATCCGTATCTTATCCATTCTTTACTGGTGGAATCCCGCATGTGTCATACTTTACCGATGTTCCAATACATTGATAGAAATGTATATTGACGGGACAATCACACGGAATGATAGAGAGATTACAGAGCAATACGCAGAATGCCTGCTGTATATAAGGCAGGCATCCACAAAATTCCCGACTCAGATGCCCTCCTTTTTCAAACGGAATACGGTCTCTTTTGTGCAGATGAGGAACAGTGATCTTAAGAAACGGCTTTGGATTCTCCTGAGGAAAACGAAGACATGGAAAAAAATTATAACTAACACGGTATTGACAATACTTATTCTTTGCATTTCTGCTGCATCGTATTTATTCATACTGGAAGCGCACTACACTCCCCCATATTTTAATGAAAATTTTTCAGTACCCACACCAGAAAACACCTATTTTATTATCAATGAAGCCTCCGGCTATGACTTATACATAAACCATGAATACCTTGAAACAGTTACGAGTTTAGAATATTATCCCTCTGGGATAAAGATATATAATGAGAAAGGAGTCTTAATCAATGAAAATGAATAAGAAAATCATAACTACTGCAGCTGCATTATCTCTCGCTGCACTCATCCTGCAGCCTGCACAAATTGTATCCGCTGCCAGCGCTATACCACTAACAACATTATCTGGTACAACAATTTCGCCATTAGCAGATGATATAAAATGGGTATATTACACTACAGATGACGGAAAAACATACAAACGCCTCTACAACTATTCTACAGGAGAATGGATTGGCGAATGGATCTATGTCAGTGGCTGAATAAACGGCAAAATGTCGCAATTTTTCATAATTGCGACATTTTTTATGAAACAACACTTTAAGCAGCGCATTATCTCTTACTATTTTTCTTCGAAGAAACCGCTCAGACCTAATAGCAGACAAAGAATGCCAATATATCCCCTCAATCCAGCAAAATCTCTTTCAAAGTATCCATCAGTCTTTCAATATCAATTGGTTTCGCAACATGAGCATTCATCCCGGCATCCATCGCTTTCTGCCGATCCTCCTCGAATGCATTTGCCGTCATCGCTACGATCGGAACAGACGCACGCGCAGAATCCTCCAATGCCCGGATCCGCCGTGTCGCCTCGTAACCATCCATAATTGGCATCTGAATATCCATCAAAATCAGGTCATAGGTGCCCGCCTCCACCTTCTTGATCGTATCCACAGCTTCCGTTCCGTCACTTACGATATCAATCGTCAGCCCCGCGTCCTGCAGAATCTCACGCGCAATTTCCTGGTTGATCTCATTGTCCTCCACCAGCAGGATCTTCTTGCCGACAAAGAACTCCTCGAATGCCTCCTCCTCACCATCTTCCGTTTTTGTATAAGGCGCGATCAAAGTCTCACGAAGCTCAGACAGGAAGATTGGCTTCGAACAAAATGCCGTAACACCGGCTTCCCTCGCCTCCTCTTCGATATCTGCCCAGTCATACGCAGTGAGGATAATAATCGTCGCCGCATCCCCGATCACTTTGCGGATTCTGCGCACCACCTCAATTCCATTCATGTCAGGCATAAGCCAGTCGATAATATAGGCACTATACGGATTGTTCTGTTCTATTGCAAATTCTGTGCGGATAACCGCTTCCTTCCCCTGTGTCGTCCAATCCGGATTCATGCCAATGGAGGAAAGCATTTTGCTGACACTCATACAGGTATTGACATCATCATCAACAATCAATGCCCGCAGATCCGCCAGTTTCTCAAGATGCTCCGTGCTTTGGGGCCGGTTCGCGATACGGAAACAGAAAGACACGATAAATTCTGTCCCTTTCCCCACTTCACTTTTCACTTCGGTCGTTCCGCCCATCATATCTATGATATTCTTGGTGATCGCAAGACCAAGCCCTGTTCCCTGGATACCACTCACCGTGGCAGTCCGCTCCCGCTCAAACGGCTCGAATAAGTGTTTTAAAAATTCTTTACTCATGCCGATTCCGTTGTCCTTAATGCAGAACTGGTATGCGGCATACCCTTCCGGCGCATCATTTGTCTGAATCACACGAATGCTGACTGTACCTCCTGCCTTTGTATATTTCATCGAATTGCTCAGGATATTCAGAAGTACCTGATTCAGACGAAGCTTATCGCAGATGATCGTCTCATTCGTCACATCGAGCGTATCGATATAAAATTCAAACTGCTTTGCCTTGATGTCAGACTGTACGATGGTTTTCAGGTCATGCATGACCTCAGGAAGACTTGTCTCCTCTTCATTGATGCTGACCTTGCCGCTCTCAATGCGGCTCATATCCAGCACGTCATTGATCAGACTCAGCAGATGCTTGCTGGCGGTCATAATCTTATCCAGATAATTCCGCACGACATCTCTGCTTTCAATATGCGTTGTGGCAAGCGAGGTAAATCCGATGATTGCGTTCATCGGTGTGCGGATATCGTGGGACATATTGTTCAGGAAAGTCGTCTTTGCATTGCTGGCATGCTGTGCCTCTGCCAGCGCCTCCGCAAGAGCGTGCTTCTGCTTCTGTTCCTCGCGCACGATCTCATCAATATTGCGGAAACCGGCAAGAACTGTATAGTTCTCCTGGGAATGCTCTCCCTCCACCTTAACATAGGTAAATTGAAAGGTATGTATCACTCCGTCAATCTGCACCCGGTAGCTCCCCACATATTCCGTATCAGAATCCAGCTTTTGGGTCACTCTGTCAATCGACAGCGCCTTTAAAATCTCCTGTTGGTCTTCTGAGTAAACACGCTCCTCGACATACCGCTGCACAAGCGATGTATAAGAAAACACATCATTAGAGTCTTTTTCCAGACCCGAAGTAGCATACCCATCCAGCTTTACGATCTTAGCTGTATTCTCATCTATATTTACTGCAAAAACATTGAGATAATCACGGCTCAGTGCATCTACAATGGCGAGTTGTTCCTCCAGCTTCCTGTTGGACTGCTCAGATACCGCCAATGTCTTCCCCTTCCATCTTACCCAGAGCAAAAGTGCCAGAATAATGACCAGAACCAGGGCAATAAACAGAAGGATCGCGGTCATTTCCGCCGGATTCGCCTGCATATACTGCATAAAAGTCAGATCCTGCGGTGTGTAAGTGGTATACTCTGCGATTAACTGGTTCAGCACGTCCTCCGGCATCTGGCGAATACATTTATCAAGAATCGTCACAAGCTCATGATCACAGTTCTCCCGCACATACATTTTGAATGCGAATCTTATGTTGTTTACAATACTGTACTGCAGAGAATCCGTAAAATCATTATCAACAAACATTTGTGCTGTGTAGGTATATACATAAGCCGCGTCCGCTTCTCCCTTTAGTACCGCATGCAGTGCCTCCTCTCTTGTGCTATAGTACAGCACCTTCGCATCACCGATAAGCCCTTTTTCCAGCGGCTCCTCACCCTGAACATCTGTCACTGCGACCGTCCTGATCCTGCCCGTAAAGTTCTTTTTCGTCACCTTCGCCATACCAACCGACATATAAGTATCTGTGTTAAATCCACGGTATAAATTCTCCTCCGTCGTCAGATCAGAAGTCCTTCGGTCAATGACAATATCCACGCCGTTTGTATTCGCAAGCCGATAATAGTCCGCCCGATCTTTTGGAACAACAAATTCGTATGGCAGCCCGCAGAGTTCCATGATCTTTGCGAAATAATCCGGCATGATACCCTTGAGTTCCCCTTCTTCCACGTAAGAATAAGGCGACCGGTCTCCAATCGCCGTCACTGTGATTTTTTTGTTCCCTGCAAGGACATCCTGTATATATGCTTTCTCGCGCTCGTTAAACACAAGCTCAGAAGACTGAACCGGACCATAATATTTATAATACAGCGTATTTTCCCAGTCCCCCCCGTAGATATTCATCTGTTCAATGGCATAATTGACTTCCTCGAGCAGTTCCGTGTCTTCCTTTCGCACAATCGCATAAAAATTCTCCGTCATCAGTGTATCCAGCGTTTTCTCGTTTTCGGTCTTTCTCAGACTGCTCGTCAGGATCGCATCAATACTTCCATCCTTCAAAGCCGCCGCCAGCTCCTGTGAATCCTCAAATTCCTTCGTGCTATAAGAAAACTGTTTTTCCTCGGCAAACTCAGCCAGACTGGCATTCTGACTGCTCCCTGTCAGCAGGCCGACACACATACCATTGTAGGTCCTGTAATCCCCGCTGTGAAAGCTCGTGTTATCTGCCAGGACAGAGAGAACCGTGCTGTTTCGCCCAACCGGATACGAAAACGCAAACTTTTCCTCGCGTTCAGGATTTTTTCTGGCAGACGTGACCAGGTCAATCTCACCGTTTTCCAACATGGTCAGCATATCACTCCATGAGTTGTCATATCCGACATATTCAAAATTCAGATGGGAATATTTCGAAATCATCTGCAGAAGCTCTATGCCGTACCCAGTCAGCTTTTCCTCCTCATCTTTTATATGATAGCCATCGAAATAGAAAATGCCTGCCTTCACGCCCTGATCAACTGGATTCTCCGACGCATTTTCATCAGATGCACTCACGGTCATTATATCGAAAGCCATAAGAAACAGGCACAATAATACTGCCATCCACTTTTTATGATATATTTTATCTGAGACACGCATGATATCTGCTCCTTTTTGTAAATATTATACTGTTCATATTGTACCACAAAAGAGCGCATTCGAAAATAGTGTTGAGAAAAATATCAATATTCGTTTTATAAAATTTTATACTACTTTTATTGACACCGAATAATATCAAAATCACATATCATGAGGAAAATCAAAAAGCAGGGAAGTGTCTTTCTTCCCTACTCGTGCGCTGTCGGCGTGCTGCTCCTGTGGTATACTTTCTCTGCATCCGCGTGTGCTGCAATCCTGCAGACACAGCCATACACCCCAGCCATCGTTTTATGCTCAGAGACAATCTCCTCCACTGTGGTCTCTATGCCATTCTTGTTACAGGTAATTTCCATAGGATTCATATGGATAATGAGATCCACAAAGTCCTCATTTTCATGTATTGTTGCAATAGCGTACTCATGATTATCCTCTCCGATCTCTTCCATAACAGAAGAAAAAACATTCATCTGCCTCAATTTATCAGTCAGGGCAGATGCCCTCTTCAAATCTTTTGTGAATGGTGGTTATGTTTATGTGCTTTTCTAACAGGACAGATTCCATCTGTTGTTTTTTGCAAAGAGATTCTGCAATGACATCCTTGTTCATCAAGTAATACATATGAGTCCCCTCCTCAGAGCCTTCTGCACATATCCTATCGGAAAAACTATCACAAAAACTATTATTTCTGTGTCCGATCTAGTTTATCACAAGTCTGTTTTTCTTCTGGCTTTTTGTCCCCAACTCCCGTATACTCCGCCGTGCCCATTGGCATTCCCTGCTGTTTTAAGGAATATTCCGCCAGCCGCTTTACTATATAGTAAAGTGTTGCAAACAGCGGCACCCCGACAATCATTCCCACAAATCCCATCAGTTTCCCAAAGAGCAGCATCGCCACGGTCACATAGAGCGCTGACAGTCCCGTGGAATTTCCAAGGATACGTGGTCCGATGATGTTTCCATCCACCTGCTGCAGTATGATGATAAAGATTAAAAATACAATACATTTTGACGGTGAGACCAGCAGGATCAAAAACGCGCTCGGTATCGCTCCGATAAAAGGACCAAACATAGGAATGATATTGGTCACACCCACTATGACACTGACCAGCAGCGCATAAGGCATCTTCAAAACGGTCAGACACACAAAACAGATAATCCCCACGATCAGGGAATCCAGAAGTTTTCCTGAGATAAATCCACTGAAAATCTGATCTGCCTGGTGCACGACCTCCATGACAACACGGTTGAACCGCTTATTCCGGCTGACCGCATAAAACAACTTCTTGCACTGGGCCAGATAGCGCTCCCTGTCCAGCAGAAGGTAAACCGTAACAACAATCGACACCACGAAATTCACGATCGCGGAACCAATCGAAAGTACACTGACCGCCACATTGGAGACCGTAGCAAACAAGTTTTCTTTGATCCATGTCATCAGAAACGTCTCAACAGAAGCGATCATCTGCATTACTGTAGCCGCTGCCTCACTGTCCGCTTCCAGATAAGTTTCCAGTCTTGTGAGCTGAACCTCCAACATTCCGGGAAGATCTACCACAAGACTCCTGATGCTGTCTGCCACCTGCGGCAGAATCAACGCACAGAACAGCCCCAGTACACCCATGGCAAAAATCAAGGTAAACAGGACAGAAAGCGGCCGTGCGGCGCGCGAAAGCCCCTTTACCCGGCGGAACTGCCTCTCCAGAAACTTTGCAACCGGACAGAGCACATATGCGATCACAATGCCCACCATCACGGGCTGAAGCGCCAGCAAAATAATATCAAGATAAGACTTTAACCCCTGATACCGCAAAACCATGAAATAAAAAGCGACAACTGCTGCGAGACTGACAAAAATAGTAAGCCCAATCCGCAAATAGTGTTTTTTACCCGATTTCATACAGAAATCCTCCTCGTATTTAGTACAAGGCATACCGACAATCCCTGTCGATATGCCTTGAATACACTATAATATACAATTGCCACATTTACAATAATCAATTTCTTATAATTATCTTTTCTTTAGCTCCTCCACGATCCTGTTGTAATTCGTCTTGTTCAACCGATAGAAGAACAACACGACAGCCGTCACGATCCACAACACGCCCGGTACGGTGGTAAACGCATGTTTCATAATAAGAATAACAGACTCGTTCTGCTGCTGGTTTGCCGCATAGCCGAATTTTCCAAGCAATCCCGCCAGTATTGCCGTTCCCAGCGCCATTCCAACCTTGTTTCCCAGCGAGATAAAAGCATACTGAAAGCCGTCGTTGCGAAGCCCTGTCTTCCACTGTCCGTACTCCGCACAATCGGGAATGATCGCGTAGATTGCCGTATTAAACCCAGAAAAGAAAAACTGTGTCAGGGCAGAAAATGCATAGAATCCGACGGGACTGCTCTGTACATTAAACAGATACAGGATCAGCATACAGATTCCTGCGAGCAGTGCAAAAATCGATGCCGCCCTGCCCTTGTTGTTCGTCTTATGAAATACAGGCTGGAAACACGCAGCTCCCAAAATGGACGGAATGATAATGCACATCGAATAAGTCGTATAATAAGATGCATTTCCCTCTACATATGTAAAATAGTACAAAATATCTGCATTTCTTCCATATAAGGTGAACCCGAACAGCACCTGCCCCGCCAAAGCCAGCAGATAAGGTTTGTTCTGCAGTACGGCATTGATCTGTACCTTTAGTGGTGTTTTTTCCTTCTCCGGGATTTCCACCGTCTCTTTTGTCTTGGCAAAACAGAAGAAATGGCAGGCGGCGAAGATACAGCCATACAGGGCCGCTACCGTGAGATATCCCTGTTTCGCGCTGCTGCTTCCGAATTTCGTCACAAGGGGAACTGTGATGATATTGATGATGCCAATCGCAATCATCGCTGCCACAGAACGTGATGTGTTGATCTTTGCACGCTCATCAATATTCTGTGTCATCGCGCCGCACAGTGTCCCGTATGGAATATTGACACATGTATACCCCAGCACCAGCAGGCAGTATGTGATGACCATGTACACGATCTTTGCCGTATTGGACCAGTCTGGGTGCGCCCAGAATGTCAATGCCAGTATCACGGCTGTGATTGGTGCTGCTATCAAAATCCAAGGTCTGTAGCGTCCCCATCTCGACTTTGTCTTATCCGTAAGTCCGCCGATGATTGGATCATTGATCGCATCCCAGAATCTGGAGAACAGCATCAGCCCTGATACTGCCGCCATGCTGATTCCAAATACGTCCGTATAAAAGATCATCAGAAAATTACTGACGAACATCCAGCTGAAATTGCAGCCCACATCTCCAAATCCATATGCAATCTTACTGATCAAGGGCACTTTTCCGTTTTCTGTTTTATTCTCCATAGCCGCCTCTACCGCCTTTCATACCATTTCAATTTTTAACACCCTACTATTCTTGTACATTGATGATCACTTTCATCGTCGTTTCCCTGTTCGCATCGATATATTGATATGCCTCCAGATAATCCTTGAATGCAAATGTTTTGGAAATCAGCGGTCTCAACCGGACTTTGTTGTCATTGACCAGAGCAATCGCATCCAGATAATCATCATGGCGGTACATCATGGTGCTCTTGATATCCAGCTCGTGGTCATTTGCCACCGCAAGGTCGATCTCTGCCATTCCCGCAAAGACTGCCACCAGTACAATGATACTGCCCTTTCTTGCATATTTGATCGCCTGCCCCATTGTGATGTTATTTCCTGCGCAGTCATAGATGACATCTGCCTTATCCGGTCCGAACGCTTCAAGCATCGCTTCGCCAAAATCCTTCTCACGCGTGTTCACACAAACGTCAATACCACATTCTTTTGCCTTTTCCAGCCTGAGGCCGCTCACGTCAGTGACCATGACCTTTGCGGCTCCCATTCCCTTTGCTGTCTGTGCTACCAGATTGCCGATTGGTCCCGCACCGATCACGACAATATTCATACCTGTCACATCGCCAACCTGCTTTACTCCATGAACGGCTACCGCCAGCGGTTCGATCATAGCGCCTTCCTCATAGGACATTGTCTCCGGAATCGGCGTAACTTTCGATGCATCAACAGCAAAAAACTCTGACGCTGTCCCTGTCGTCTGAAAGCCCATCACTTTCAATTCCTCGCAGAGATTGTACTTGCCATGTCTGCACGGATAGCAGTGCCCGCAATAAACCTGTGGTTCGATTGTAACCTTCTGACCAACATAAAATTCTGTGACATTTTTCCCTAACTCCACGATTTCCCCTGATACCTCGTGTCCCTGCGTCACCGGATAGGAAGTAAATGGGTGCTTCCCGTGATACACATGAATGTCGGAACCGCAGATGCCGATATTCATGATCTTGACCAATACCTGGTCGTCGCCAGTCTTTGGAACCGGAACCTCATGAAATTCAATTTTGCCTGGCGCTGTCATAATCTGTTGTAGCATATTGTTTCCCTCCTAGTTTTATAATTGCTTTTATTAAATGTTTTATTAAAGTAATTAAATTATTGCCGATTTGAAAGGTTTTGTCAACATATTTTTCTCACTTTTACAATATTTGGTGATTATTCACATTATTTTTTGTGCAATACGCGCGCCGGACACCCGTGTGCATAAAAAAAGAGAGCCTCAAAAACCCTCTTCTTTACCCCGATCTCTATATTTGTTCTACATATAATTGAAAAAAATGCTTTGCCACGCCCACTGCGGACGCTTCTTTCTGGTAACTGCAATTTTTCAGATAACTTATATCCCTGTCAAAACGGTTGTATTTCATCACTTTTTCAGCCAGTTCCATCATGTGCCTGTCCAGATATCCCCCGACGTCACCTCCTAAAATAATCTCCGTGTCAAAAATCATGCGGACATTTGAGATCAGCATGGCAAGATATTCCAGATATTCCTCCCACAATTGATCCGCATCTGCATCCTTTCCCAACGACTGCATCAATGTATCCAATGTACATTTCCCGTTCCCTGTCAGCACGCTCGCTGCACAGTAAGCATCTGCACAGCCGTATTTTCCACAGTAACACTGTTTTCCGCCAGGAACCAGTAGCATATGCCCAAACTCGCCCGCTTTGCGGTTCTGCCCCGGAAACAGGTTTCCGTCAATGCAGACTGCGCCGCCCAGCGTATTGTTCAGTGACAGATACACCACATTTCCCACCTGCCGCGGATTTTCCGCCAGCATTGCCGCATTCGCATCATTCTCAAAATAAACGGGAAATGAAAGCAGCTGTTCTATCATTTTCAAACTGTAATTTTCCAGCTGCAATGCGTGGGATTTCACCAGCATATGTTCCTTCTCATTGATGATACCCGGAAGCGAGATACCGATTCCAAGGATTTTCTCCTCTGCTGCCACGTCCTTGTAGAACGCCTGTATCTGCGCCGCCAGCTGCCTGCAGTATGCTATATCCGACTGAAAATCAAACCGGACTCTCTGCTGATGAACAATTTTCCCGCCAAAATTGACCAGCACCATACCAATGTGGTGCGCTGTGATATCGACACCGATCGCATAATAATAATCTTCATTCAACGCGATCTGTCTCGCCTTGCGCCCTCCGGTGGACTCCATCTCGCCCGCCCCTATCACCAGCCCCTTTTCCGTCAATTCACTGATGTTGGACAGGATGGTCGGCATACTCAAATTCAGCTGTTTTGCCAGATCTGCTTTCGTGGTACTGCCCTGATTCAGCATAAAATCTAAGATCTTATACTTTGCTGCATTCTTTTTCTCGATCCTTTTCCTTTCTGTTGATTGTTTCATTCTCTTCATCTCTTTTACAAATTAATCATTCCATATATTCTAACACATATCTTCCCCTACTTAAAGAACTTTGTGTTTTCCCTGTTATAATATTTTATAACTTTATCGTTTTATAACTCATATTTCCATAAAATAAATGGCTGCCGCCGACAGCCATTTATTTTATCTGTTTTTTTAAAAATCATCAATAACTGGTATATCTTCCTCAAAAGTCTCCTCCCCAAGCTCATTGATGGTAGTATTTCCTGCCTTTCCATACTGATAGAGCTGGTCCAAAAACTCGATTGCCGCACGGATTTTGGTCCGCAGCAGATATCCCCCTGACTGGGTGGATGCCACCAGCGAAGCGGCCGATAAATTAGGCGTCCACTCATACGCTTTTCCATGAAAATCCTGTATTTTACACAATACCTCGTTGATCTCTTCCTTCGTCAAAGGCAGCAGCTGAGGAGCCTTTGTCAACAGATCCAGGACTGATTGAACAGGCTCTGGTTCCTCAGGATAAACTTCCGCAAGATTCTCATACTCATGTTTTCCCTCGATGACATCCTCCACATAGGAAGCACTGAGTGCAAAGATGCTGAATGTCGATTCCGGACACTGGTTCGGCATCAGGAATTTCGCCATATTCCTGTATGCGTTCAGGCGCGCTTTTTTGCCAAGACGCCCCATAAGCTCCGTCTCATCAACCAGAATCGCCCATCCATGATATCCCATCTGTGTAAACAGATGACTCATAAAGGAAATGTAATCTCCACAGTGCTTTGTCTTGGTGAAATTTACATTGTATTTTACAGGCTCGTTAAAGATGCGCCGATAGATTTTTTTCAGCGATGCGTTTGCGACAAAATCACCCTCTAAGTCCGCCTGCAGTAAAAACTTCTCATCCGGGTCCTCTGTGTTGAGATAAGAGCGGAACAAATAATACAGCTTGTCTGTCTCCAGCTGTTTCGCAGCATATAAAAACATCTCATTTGCGATAGGACTTTTCGCAGACAGCTTGTCAATCTCATACATAAACCCTGGCTGCTCACGCTGCGGAAGATAGGTATTCTGTATCAGTTTCTGATACACCAGATAAAGTTTGTCCATCGGTGTCTCCTTGCTCAGCGACAGATAGGAGACTACCATATTATTGGAGTGGGCAAGGCTAAATACTGTGTTCAGCAGATGTGTCTTTCCTTCCCCATACTTACCGCAGATCACCATACCACTTGATTTTCCCTGCTCACATACCTGATCCAGCCGGTCCGAGATTTCCTTCATGATTTTCGGACGTGCCTCCGAAAAATACTGCCCCACCGCGCGGGAAGGCACACCTGAGCGCAGTGCTTCAATCATATGTCTCGCTTCAATATCATACATCTGTATCCACCCCCTGCATCGTCATCCAAATCAGCTGCGGCACTCCCACCGCCCCCATGCGCGCGCGTTCTATAAGCTGCTCTGCATCCTCCCGATCCAACGGACTGACCATAGTGTTATTCTGCGCACTTGCAATGCTCTCAGACATTGCAACGATCACATCTGGTGTATATTCCTGCGCCGCCAGCTGATCCATATCGATCATATCCGCAAAACGGTTAAACCGCTCCCCTACGATCTCATTCTGAATGCGCATCCACAGCGCCTGATACGATTTCACCCCGGCGTTTTCGTTGTCGAGCAGTTCACGGTCAAAAGCATACACAAACATAATATTCTTCATGCTGTCAATATCATCAATCAGCTGGCGGATACTCTCATATGTATCTTCCCGCTTCACCTTTGTGTAATGTACTGCTTCCAGGCTGGACCGGCTGGTCAGAATCTCCACGTCGTCAATCGTGACAAACAGACCGGAATACCCACCCATATGTACCAGCTCTGCCAAAGAACGAAGCATATGTCTCGCATTGTATTTTGTAATGCGGCTCGGGTAAAAATCCAACGCCCGCAGCTGGGACAATTTTATGGAACGATCGCCCTCCAGCCATGCAAGAAGCAATTCCTTGTTCTGCTCCTCCAGCACAGGATATCCCAGGATGCTCCCTGTAAGCATACTGCATGCCAGGGCAAAGTTATTGTCCATCAGGGGATTATCCAAAAAGATCGTGCGCAGCTGGGAACGGATTTCCCGCTTGGTGATCGCATCGCTTGAATCATTTTGGGAAAGATAATCGATAAAGCGCATCCCCTCCGGAATATCCTGAAAGTTAAATCCCAGCTGCTCGATCAACTGATGGCTGACCGCCTCCAGACATCCCATAATATCACACTGCTGAAGAATTTCCACATAAATATCTTTAAAATCATGCAGCCAGATATCCTTTGCCGAAAACTGTGCCGTCCTGTAGTTTTCTTCTTTGGCAATCGCAGTCATCAGGCGCAGAAAATGTGTTTTTCCGCTTCCCTGACGCCCTGTTATGAACTTTATCTTGCTGCCGCCATTCCTGATATATTCCTGAAGATATTTTTCCTGCCAGAAATCAGTGAGGAACGCAACTCCACATGTGAGCTGCTCCACCGAAACATCAGAAATTTCATTGAACCCTTCTGCCATAGCACGTCCCCCTCATATGCCTACTCAAAAAAACGAATCGTTGCAAGAAACTGTTCCTTTCCTTCCATATCCAGAATGCGGATTGACTTTCCGCCAACTCTGCTTGGTCCAAACTGGAACTTCCTTCCGGTTTTCGTCTCCTCTATTCCGGAAATATACAGCCTTGCCAGGTCAAACGCGAAACTCTGCTGGTCATAATCTTTCCGAAAACGGCTCATAGGCGCCAGAATCTTGTACAGGCTCGTCAGATAAATATCCGACTGCTTTTGCCTGTTGAGCTTTAAAACAGCCATATCATAGGCGTCTGCCAGCTCACTGGCAAAAGCTACAGCATTAAACGATGCCTTGTTGAGTTTCTCCTGTCCGTTCTTAACGATATCTACAAAACTTCCCGGACGCATGCACTGTACTTTTTTGCGGTCCAGATAAACGTCCTGATTCTCAGTATCCAATTTTACACGATAAGGAAACATCTCATAGACGGGAAATTCCCCGCGGACATCCACACCCTTTTCCGCGCAGGCGGCAAGCATCTGCTCCGCAAATTCTCCACTCTCAAAATATCCCTTCGCATCAAATCCATCCGCTGCTGTCTTCATGGCATCAACAGATTCCGAAACCGTTGATACCATCTGTGCCATAGCCTCCAAATCCCTGGCAAGATTCTTGACATCGCCACCCTCTAATTCACGGCTGACTGCCTTAAACAACTTCTGCAAAGAAGCAATCCCATCTTTCACACTCTTTTGCTGCGGCTGTAAATCCTGATAAAATTCTTCGTAATTCATTCTGATACCTCCTTGCGTGCTTCGGCACGCATACCAATCAATTTTCTCCGAACTGTGCATTTTGACATATATACCTTTTTAGTTTTATACTCACGGCAAATGAAATTTGCTGTGAGTATTACGCCAGCCGCAGCCGCGAAGCGGCATAATTCCTTATGCGGCTGTGTGCATCACTTTATACTGAGCGGTCAGTCTTTTTGACCGCCAGTATAATCCACAAACTATAAAAAGTATATATGAAACAGAACATTTTTTCAACATTTTGTTTGAAATAAGTACAGCTTTTGATATAATTATGTATGTATCAGGAAATTATGACAACAAAGGAACAGAATCATGGAGCAGAAATTATATCAATGGCAGGAGGAATGTCTCGAGCGATGGTTTTCCAACAATGGCAGGGGAATGGTGCAGGCTGTGACTGGCTCCGGAAAGACTCTTCTGGCACTCACCGCGGCTGACCGTCTGTCACAAAGACAAGATCTGGAACTACACGTCAAAATTGTTGTTCCGACTGCGGCTCTCATGCATCAGTGGAGCCGTGCTCTAAGGGCTTTTCACAACGAAAAGGACACACAAAAACATATCGGGCTTCGCGGAGGCGGATACAAATCTTCACCAGACTGTAACTATATGATCTATGTGATAAACTCTGCACGCTATGAGCTTGCACGCCAGATATTATCAGAACTTCGCGCCGGAAAGTCCGTACTGCTCATCGCAGATGAATGCCATCACTATGTAAGCGGACAAAATCAATTGATTTTTGAATTTTTGCCACATATCACTCCTTATAAAGACCACTTCTTTTCGATGGGGCTTTCTGCCACTCTGCCCTCCGGTCAAGCCGGACATGAACTTGCTGCAGTACTTGGCCGCAAAATTTACAGCTATGGAATGGAAGCGGCCACAGCACGACGCACCGTGTGCCCCTACGACATTTTTCATATCGGTCTCTCTTTCGAGCCGGATGAGCGGATTGAATATGAAGAACTCTCCGATCGAATGTCAGTGCTTTATTTTACGCTGATCTCATCTTATCCCATTCTTGACAAGCTTGACCAGAAAGAGCGCTTCGAGCTGCTGCGCAGTCTTACCGGAGACAAAGACAAAAGAATAGCGGACACTGCCCGCCAATATTTGCGCCTGTCTTACATAAGGAAAAGCTTAGTCTGCATGGCAGTCGAGCGGCTTGACTGCGCATATGATTTAGTGCAATACCTGGGTATACAGGATAAAATACTGATTTTTGGGGAACGCATTCGTCAGGCCGAGGCATTGTATGCACGCCTGCGTGATCTGTACCCTGGTAAAGTTGCACGATATCATTCCAAGCTTGGACCACAGGCGAACAAAAATGCCTTAGAACGTTTTCGTTCAGGAGATATCCGAATATTAATCGCATGCAAAGCCATCGATGAAGGAGTCGATGTTCCCGATGCTGCTGTCGGTATCATTTTGTCCGGCACCTCAACCCAGCGCCAGAGAATCCAGCGCCTCGGTCGAATCATTCGGAAAAAAGAAGGGAAAGAAAATGCCATCCTGTATTACCTGCACATCACTGAATCATCAGAAGATTCCTGTTTCCTTCCAAACGTCAAAGGAACCCGCATCTTTGATCTGGAATATCAGCCGGATACAAATATGTTTTACAATTCCTGCTATGTGCATAAAGCCTCTAAATTACTGGAACGGATGCAAAGTGCCGGCCTGACCAAAGACAAAATTCATGAGGCAATACACTGCCTGGACCTTGGTTCGGTCCGGGCAGACTGGATGTCCGAAAAAAGTTCGATTGAACAGCATATCCAGAATGCGAAATCCACCAGAGAGAGGAACTACTGGATGTGTATGAAAAAGATGGCAGAGGAGTCCTAGTGCGAGGTTAGATATATCTAACCTCGCTACACAACCGCCTCAACAATCGTCTTATCCCCGATTCTGATCTCCTTCACCCCGACCTCTTTCTTCTGGTTAAAGTTAAAGCTGAGCAGATATCCTTTATCCTTATGATAGTAGTCTAAGTAATCCGTGAGCTGTCTCTCGCCCCGCTCATTATACTCATTTCCCCGCCAGATTTTCAGTTCGATAATAAACTGCTCGCCGAGATAGTCCACAATGATATCTGTACGTCTCTCATCTCTTGTCTGCGCCTCGATGTAATAATTTCCCGTTCCATTGATAATAGGCCTTAAGTAAAGAAGGAAAAACTTGCGCCCATATTCTTCAATGAATTTCGTATTTTCTTCCCCATAAATATCCGTAAAGGTCTCCACAAACCTTCGCATCACAGTATCCATGTCAAGCATTCCATCATGGATAAAATAACTCCTGTCCCGCTTTGCCATATTTCCGATCTCTTTTGACGCATCTGTACCTGACAGTTCTGTCTCTGACAGGAAATAATTATAGAGGCGTGTCTCAAAGATGCGGTTTGCCACACGTACTTTTCCAGATTGATTGACTGCATAGCCGAACATACTTGCAAGACTGATCTCCTTCACATCCAGGTTATACGTAAATTCATTTCCCTGAAACAGCATTGAGTGAAACATCTGCTTCATCTCCGGATAGTCGTCAAGATGGCGGATCATGCTCTCAAACAGAGGTGTCTGGTCAATTAAGATATATTTGACAGCTTCCTCAATCCCCGCCTTTGTCCATGCCTTGCTTAAATCCCCAAAAAGCTCAAACTTATAAATCTTTTCATCAATCTTTTTGCATATAGAGGACACAAGAACTGGATAGCCAGATGTATATTGATAAAGTTCTTCAGCCACTTCTTTTATGTCCATCCCTGTTTGGTGGTCTGCCTCATATTCCTCAAGCATATCTGCAATCTGATCTGCAGAAAAGCTCATATCAACTTCAAAATCAGCAGCAATGTTCCAAGGACTATTATACTGATGTTCCGATTCTGAGCGCAGTTTCAATTTCAGATTTTTAATATTGTACACACCTGCAAGAATTACAGAATGAAATGTCGGTGTTTCCTCGCGGTCAAGATAATACGCACGCAGCTGTGCCAGAAAATCAATAAATACCTGATTATTTGATGCACTGTCAACCTCATCAATCATCAATATAATCGGTCGCGGACTGCTTTCACACATGCTGCTCAGAAACTCAAACAGATCATCCAATACGATATTGGAATTGTTATTCTTGAAATCAGATAACATTGCCTGCAGCATTTCTTTCTCCTCTATCTCTGCTCTTTTAAGCGCCGCCAATAGTTTATCAAGAAATCCTTTTGAAAATGCTGACTCATCCGCAAACGTTTTTGTACCCATTTTCTGAAAATCCAATGAAAAAACAATATAATCTGTTACCAGATATTTTGCCAAAGCCTTGAGTGTTGTCGTCTTCCCATACTGGCGGCCTTTGTTGATGACAAAATACTTTTTCCTGTCAACCAGCATGGTCTTGATCTGATTAAGCCTGTCATCCAGTTTGACCATATAATGTTCTTCTGGTCTGCAGGCGCCTTCTGTGTTAAAATAACGTGTCATTCTTATATCCCCCTGCGTGCTCTGTCGCGCATATCAATTGTTTGAAAGGAACCTTCTTTCACACTTCACCACATCAGTTTCTATTGCTTCAACAGTTTGTCTCAAAGTTCTTCAACTTTTCCAAATAAGCCTACACAACCGCCTCAACAATCGTCTTATCCCCGATTCTGATCTCCTTCACCCCGACCTCTTTCTTCTGGTTAAAGTTAAAGCTGAGCAGATATCCTTTATCCTTATGATAGTAGTCTAAGTAATCCGTGAGCTGTCTCTCGCCCCGCTCATTATACTCATTTCCCCGCCAGATTTTCAGTTCGATAATAAACTGCTCGCCGAGATAGTCCACAATGATATCTGTACGTCTCTCATCTCTTGTCTGCGCCTCGATGTAATAATTTCCCGTTCCATTGATAATAGGCCTTAAGTAAAGAAGGAAAAACTTGCGCCCATATTCTTCAATGAATTTCGTATTTTCTTCCCCATAAATATCCGTAAAGGTCTCCACAAACCTTCGCATCACAGTATCCATGTCAAGCATTCCATCATGGATAAAATAACTCCTGTCCCGCTTTGCCATATTTCCGATCTCTTTTGACGCATCTGTACCTGACAGTTCTGTCTCTGACAGGAAATAATTATAGAGGCGTGTCTCAAAGATGCGGTTTGCCACACGTACTTTTCCAGATTGATTGACTGCATAGCCGAACATACTTGCAAGACTGATCTCCTTCACATCCAGGTTATACGTAAATTCATTTCCCTGAAACAGCATTGAGTGAAACATCTGCTTCATCTCCGGATAGTCGTCAAGATGGCGGATCATGCTCTCAAACAGAGGTGTCTGGTCAATTAAGATATTTTTGACAGCTTCCTCAATCCCCGCCTTTGTCCATGCCTTGCTTAAATCTTCAAAACCTTCCTCGCCCACAAGCTCTTCATCAATGTATTTACAGATTGACGAAACAAGAACCGGATATCCAGATGTATATTGATAAATCTCCTCTGCCACTTCCCGTATTTCCATTCCTGTATGATCATCTGACTCATATTCCTCTAACATGCCTGCGATCTGGTTTGCGGAAAAACTCATGTCAACCTTAAAATCAGCAGCAATGTTCCAAGGACTGTTATACTGGTGCTCCGATTCTGGGCGCAATTTCAATTTCAGATTTTTAATATTGTACACACCTGCAAGAATCACAGAATGGAATGTCGGCGTTTCCTCGCGGTCAAGATAATACGCACGCAGCTGTGCCAGAAAATCAATAAATACCTGGTTATTTGATGCACTGTCAACCTCATCAATCATAAGCACAATCGGTTTGGGTGCTTTTACACAAATCCTGCTTAGCCGCACAAACAATTCCTTCATACTTGTGCCTCCTGGCAATTCCAGCAACTCTGACAATGGAGTCATCAATTCTTCCCTGTTGTCCAGTTCCATAATCATTGCTTTATCAATCATGATCTCCGCAAATGAGCGAACAAATGTATGTGTGTCTGTAAAATCCTCTGTTCCAATTTTCTGAAAATCTAAAGAAAAGACAATATAATCCTTTTTCAGATACTTTGCCAGCGCTTTGAGTGTTGTCGTCTTTCCATACTGGCGGCCTTTGTTGATGACAAAATACTTTTTCCTGTCAACCAGCATGGTCTTGATCTGGTTAAGCCTGTCATCCAGTTTGACCATATAATGTTCTTCTGGTCTGCAGGCACCTTCTGTGTTAAAATAACGCGTCATTCTTATACCCCCCTCCCCCTGCGTGCTCCGTCACGCAAAGCAATCAATCGTTTGAAAGGAACCTTCTTTCAAATTCCAATCTCCCGCATCGGTTTCTATTGCTTCAACAGTTCATCTCATTTTTTGAATATCATTTCTCTCGTTTTTCCTGTCTGCGCTTCACTTTTCCTGATCCCCACATCAACTTATGCTAAACTCTATACACATTCACCACTCTGATATACCACGGATAATCCTTGACAATCCCCAGATGTGCTTTGAGCTGGTCATGTAATGCATTCAACTGTGAAGCTGTGACAACCACTCCCGCATCAGAGCTGCCAAGCTTTAATTCCAGCGTATTGCAGCTGCTTCCCAGCCGCAGTACCCCCTGATCAATCAATATACTGAAATCCAGTACCTCTCCCCTTCTATTTCTGGACACGGTTCCGCCCACGCCAAACAGACTGACCAGCTTATTATAAAATTCCGTTCTGTCATCTACCCTGAATCCCAGATCGAAACAGATAAAATGTTCACGCGTCATACATAATCCTCCTTTATATGGAATGTACTCTCATAATCAGGCATTTAAAAGCAGCAAGAACACATTTGGGATAATGCAAATAAAAGTACTTGCCTGATCGCCTTAATATACTTTTAAAATGCAAAGATATCCTCAAGTGTCATAGTGATCGGAAATGCCCGCAGTGTAATCTCCTGCTTCAGATTATAATGTTCACTTGTCTCGTCGTCATCCAAAATATACGATTCCTCAATCTCATATTTTCCGTTTTTCAGATAGTATATCTCTATGGCTCTTTCCGTAGGAGACACGATCCAATATTCCTCAACACCGCTCGACTCGTAGATGTCTTTCTTGATACCCCTGTCGCGCTTTGCTGTGGACGGACTCAGTGTTTCCGCCACAAATTTGGGTGTCCCATAATAAGAATTTCCTTTAATCTTATTCCGATCGCAGCAGATGATAATGTCAGGCTCAAGGTAATCGTCACTTTCCTTTGAATATTTGTAGTCGATGTTTTCCATAAACACCAGACACAGACTGTCTTTCAACCCATTGCTTATTTTTGTAAACATTCTTCCATTAATCACACTATGACGAAAATTGGGCGCCGGTGACATATCAAATATTTCCCCATTGATTTTTTCATCTCTAATTCGCTCTCTTTTATTTGCCAGCATATAGCGTTCTCCTTTCATTATATGTTCGCACTTTTTAATCAAGCAGAAAAAGCTTTCCCCACTTACAGTATACACGCCGCGCAAGGTTTGGACAACACCCAAAATCAGCATTTCATACCCTGTTAGCCCCCCCCTCTCCTTAGGAACTGTAAAAAAACGTGACACATCTTGACTTGGCATTTCTATCAACACAGCCGCAAATATAAAATTCTTATACTGCCCTATTATATAACGACAGAATGCATGAAAAAGAAAAAACATAATAAAGCAAAAAACTGCTTATAATAAGCAGTTTTTTTGAATTCTTTACCCAATCACCCTAACCAACCTCAAATCCTTATCCACCAGCAGCACATCCGCCTGTTTCCCGGCTGCGATTGCCCCGACTTTGTCATCAATCCCGATACTTTTTGCGGGATTGATGGTCGCTGCTGCCACTGCTTCCTCCAGCGGAATGCCGAAAGACACCGCTGTCCGCATACAGTCGTACAGATTGGTCACAGAACCCGCGATCGTGCCGTCTGACAGTGCAGCGAGCTTTCCCCTGACACAGACCTGCTGTCCGCCCAGCGTATAGTTTCCGTCACTCATACCAGCCGCGCGCATGGAATCGCTGATCAGCACGATTCTGCCCGGAAACATCGCAAAAGCCGCGCGCACCGCACTCGCATGCACATGAATGCCATCGCAGATCAATTCTGCCATACAGACCTTGTCCTCTGCCGCCGCACCGATCAGCCCCGGTTCGCGGTGCGAAAAAGGTGCCATCGCGTTAAACAAATGTGTAATATGCTTTGCTCCTGCATCAAGTGCTTTTCTTACCGTGTCATAGTCTGCCGCAGTATGTCCCAGGGATATGGTCGTCTCGTCCTTCAACACCTCGATAAACTCCAGTGATCCCGACATATTGGGCGCAAGTGTCACCAGACGGATATGCCGTCCAAGCTCCGTGGGACAGGCTGCGGCACACCTTGCATTACACTCCCTGAAAAAAGCAATATCCGGCTGCTGTACATAATCGCCTGCATGTGCCCCTTTTTTTTGCATATCCAGAAAAGGGCCTTCCATATTAATTCCCGCAATCTGCGCCATGTCGGGCGTTATCTCCAAGTCCTTCATAGCATCGAACATCGCCAGGAACTGACCTCGCGGAAGTGTCATCGTTGTGGGACAATATGTCGTGATACCGCAGCGCTTTTCATAGCGTAAAATCTCAGCAAGCCCTCTGGCGTCCGCGTCGGAAAAGTCATATCCCACAGCGCCATGACTGTGGACATCGATCAGCCCTGGAAGGACATACAAGCCTTCCGCATCGATCACTTCCGCGTCACTGCTGTCCGCACTCTCCACAAATTGGTGATTCTTTATAATAATGTCTCTTTTCTGAAAACATTTATCTTCCCCGTAAACAAGACCGTTTTTAATTACCATGTCTGCCTCCTGATCGCGCTTTTTGATCCGCCGTCATCTCCCCTGCCGCTTCCTGATCCGCCACAACCGTCACATCGGAATGCAGCTGCAGTATCGATCCCGGAACCTGCGGACAGATTGACCCATACATCACTTGTTTTAGGATTCCCGCTTTTTCCGCACCGCTCACCACAAGCAGTATCTTTTTTGCCTGGAAAATTGTTCCAATCCCCATTGTGTATGCTTTTCGCGGAACATCCTCCGCTCTGTCAAAAAAGCGCTTGTTTGCCTCAATCGTCTTCTCTGCCAAATCCACCAGATGCACATCTTTCACAAAGGCGTCCGACGGCTCGTTAAATCCGATATGCCCATTATGTCCCAGTCCCAGAAGCTGCATGTCAATTCCGCCCAAAAGCCTGATCAGATTTTGATACCGCTCACATTCCCTGTCTGCGTCCAGATTCTTTCCATCTGGCAGAAACTGTCTTCCCTTTGGCAGATTTACCTTAGAAAACAAATGTCCTGTCATAAAATAATGATAGCTCTGTTCATTGTCCGGTGCAAGACCATAATACTCGTCCAGGTTCACTGTCGTGATCTGCGAGAAATCCAGCTCACCATTCTGATGCCACGCTGTCAGCTGATCGTATATGCCGACCGGCGTTGAGCCCGTCGCCAGTCCGAGAACGCTGTCCGGCTTTAAAGTAATCTGTGACGCCATAATACTTGCGGCTTTCCGACACATGTCGCTATAATGTTCTGTTATAATTAATCTCATTTGCACTCCTTATCCTATTCGCCCTGATAATTCACTGCTATACTGGTAAACCAATCCTGCCGCCCCGATCAACCCTGCATGATTTCCATTTTCTGCGATGACTACTTGCGGAATGTATGTTACTGCATTTCCAAAGCAGTTTTCTCGCAGATATTGATTGAGCGGGTTGGTCAGCTTTTCGCCCTGTGCACACACTCCGCCGCCGAGCACGATAATATCGGGGCGGAAAATATTGGCAAGATCAGTAATACCCTCCGCCAGATAGCCAATATAATTTTCTACCAGGGCTTTTCCACAGCTGTCGCCTGCCTCTGCCGCATCGAATGGCATTTTGGCATTCATTGCATCCAAATCATTTCCACACAGCTCCCAAAGCATGGAATCCGGGTATTGTTCCGCCATTTTCTTTGCATCATCGATCAGCGCCGTTGCGGAGGCATATGATTCCAGACAGTCATATCTGCCACAGGTACATCTCCTTCTCCCGGAACCGCATTTGATGTGTCCAAGCTCTGCGCCACCGGAGTGACCACCTTCAAAAATCTTTCCGTCAAGCACAATCCCGCCGCCGACTCCTGTGCCCAGTGTCAGGAACACCGCATTCTGATATCCTTTTCCCGCTCCCTTGAGCACTTCGCCCAGCGTCGCGCAGTTCGCGTCATTTTGGACAAATACAGGTACTGACAGGTACTTTTTGAGTACATCTGCGAGAGGAACATGATCCCACTGTATATTATTGGAATATAACACAATTCCATTCTCACTGTCAATGATTCCCGGACTTCCCACACCGGCTCCCAGACAATCCGCCACAGTATAGCCGTTTTCCTCCAGTAGTGCCGCCGCAGTATTTCCCATGTCCGCAATCACCTGCTCGTAAGGTCTTTCCCCATTTGTCGGTATTGATGTCTGCGCCAGCACTTCGTAAGACGCATCCACAAGCCCGATCTTCACTGCAGTTCCGCCAAGGTCAATCCCCACTGCAATCTGTTTTCCTTTGTCTGACATCGTTATCCCCCATTCCCACTTAGGGACTGTTCAAAAATAACCTATACATCCTGACATGTCAATTTCTGAACAGTTCCTTAATTACCAACGCCCGGAAACCCGGGCGCCGGCAAAATACCTTATTCTAATTTCCTATTCCGACTCTTTACTCCAGTGTGTCCTCCAATCCATAAACCTCCACTTCGTAGATGCGCGCTGCGCTGTCGCTTCCCTGTGTTGGTTTGTTTACCACAAGTTTGACATATTGTGCTTTTACAGGTGCAAATGCGTCATGTGTCGTGCCTGCTGTATTTCTGGTCACGCTGCGCACTTCCTCAAATGCCGATCCGTCCTCGCTGACATAAATTGCATAGGATTTCGTGTTCATATCCGCACTCTCCCCGCCTGCTTCAGCGTGGTAGACATCCACTGCACTCACAGTCTTCACAGAGCCAAGATCCAGTGTGATCTCATGCGGTGCACTTCCTGTCGCACACCATTTCTTCGTGTAATCACCATCCACTGCAAACTGCGGTGCCTCGTTGTCATTGACATATGTGTCAGCCTCTGTGCCTGCTCCCTGCGAGAGAAGCACAAGCCCTTCTGATGCCTTTTCCGTGATTATGATATAGCCATCCTTAGCTGCCTCACTGCTGCCAGACTCATTTTCTGCCTTCATGGAAACAGCATAGACGCCCTCTTTGTCATATGTAACAGAAACCGTATCACCTTCTGCGGACTCCTTGTCTGCGCCTGACAGTGTCCAAGTTACCTTCTGTGTGTTCTGTGAGCTCAGACTCTGGAAAGTAATGGTCTCCCCTGGTGCTGCCAGTGTGATGTCTGCCGTGAATGCTGCCTTCGGAATGCTGTTATCCGGCCAATCCATCGTCACGGTCGCACTAGTGCCTTCTGCCAGAAGTGCATTCACCGGAACCACCTCAAATGTGGACTTGTTGGTCTCGTCCGTGCGCGGCAGTGTGTTGATATAGAAACTGTTTGTGTTGGATACCCCCAGGAGCGATTTGGTCTGATCCTGATTGATCCGGTAAACCTCATAGTAATCGGTCTGTACGTCGCTGTCCCATGAGAGACGCACACCGGCATACATTCCATCCTCATCAAACTCGCTGTCAAGCACCTTCACATTGCTCACGGAAGCAGTCTCCTCAGCGTCTGCATCGATCATTGTGATATTTCCAAAGCGGAACTGCAGATTGTCAATATCCGCACCCGATGTCAGTCTGTAGGAAATCGCTTTTATGGTCTTCCCTGCTAAGTCCGACGTCGTATAATGAACTGTTGTCCACTCGTCCTGTACCTTTTTGTCGCCCTCAAGTACCAGCTCAGAGCCGTCGTCAAGCGTCAGCACTGCGTCAAGTGCAACTTCCGCCCCCTTTGCCCTTGCGGTGGTGGTAAAGGTCATCTTGTCTGATACCGGCAGGCTTGCACTGTATAGCTTGATATCCGATGACACACCCTGCTTCATCGCCCCGCGGAGGATCAGACTGGTTCCGCCGTAGTATGCATCGCCCACGTCAAGATCAGCTGACAGCTTGTTGCCCTCCCCGTCCTTGATGATATAGCGGTATGTCGGCAGGACGTCCGATATGCTTCGGTTGTTCCAGTCAAGCATGCTGATCTGCTCACCCTGTTTGTAAAAACCATATCCGTTTCCTGTCGAGAAGTTGGTCACAAACGGAAGGGATGTGAGTGCAGTACGCTCCACCACATAGGTAGATATCCCGCGCCAGTCCGTGTCCCCTTCTGCCTGCACATCTGCGGAGGGATCGCCTTTGGAATTTACCCACATCTTATTTTCCTTCTTCCAGAAATCCTGTATCATCTGTGAAGAAAAATACGACCAGCTCGGACAGTAAAGTCCCAATGATGTATACGTTCCGCCATCTGGATTCTCAAACAGGTTCCACTTGATCGGCGTATCGTAACCGTTGCTCTGTAAGTCAATGCCAGCATATAGATCATAAGGATCGATCTGCTGTTCCTCTGCCAGTGCAGCGGACGCTTTCAGCAGCTCGTCAGGGGCAAGCGTGTCCGTCGTCCACCAGAAATTCAGGAACATGGAATCCGCCACAGACGCACCCTCATCATTTTTCAGATACGCCACATTTTTATCTGTCAATGCATTCTGCCAGTCCATCTTGCCGTCCACTGTCATGGAATCATAGTACACCAGTTCCAAATCCGGTGCCTTTTCCTTAAAATAAGAAAGAAAGCCCTGCATCTGTGCTGCGTGTTCCTTTGTCAGCGGCTCCGCGTCTGTCCCTTCCGTCTCCTGATTGATAAACCATCCGTCAAATCCGTAAGTTTCGGCAACTTCAATCAGCTTATCCACAACGGGATAGCTTCCGTCATCTGTCTGTTGAAGAAGGTCATCCAGCCACTCCATCTTTCCGCCATGTGCAGTCTGCGGCATAAATACGGTTCCGATCACTTTCACACCGTTCTTGTGCCCTGCGTCCACCACATCGGCACTCGGCGCAACGATCAATCCCTCTCCGGAAGAACCACCCCAGTATACCAGCAAATCCACATACTGCCAGTAGGAGAACGCGTTTGCCTCCGCCTTGTTCAGTCCATGAGGGGAGTTTCCGCTGGTACTGCCATTCATGATGGAGATTGCCATGATCTGCGTATCCTTATTCTGTGTAGCATTTACCGTTTCAAGTGATTCGATGTCCGCGCGCTTTGCAAGCGGCACAGTGCTCACATTAAAAATCAAATCTTCGTCATCTGCGGCATTCCACTCCAGAAGCTGCGCCGGAAACCAGTAGGAAGCCTCTGGCTGGCGTGCCATAGTCAGTTCCTTATTGCCATTTTCTTCTGTCACAGAATATTTTGATGCAGTTTCCGCTTCCGGTGCTGTAGTCATCTCCGGCTCAGCCGCCTCTGCGCTCACTTCTGTCTGCACCGTCTCCTGTGATACAGTCTGCTGCGTATCCTGTGCTTTATCGCCTCCGCACGCTGCCATGCTGATTATCATGGACGCAGCTAAAATAATACTGATAACTTTTTTCCCATATTCCTTTTTTCGCATAATATATTTGTCTCCTTTTTATGACCCATTACAGACACCAAGCCACGCAAATGATTTTGCATGCCAGAACCACATTACGCATCCTGATGTCTGACACTATTTATACTTTCTCACAGTCCGCAGATATGCAGACATGTTCTAAGTTGTTAACAAACTTTCACCGTTACCACTTCATACGGCTTCAGCACAACTTCGATTTCTTTACCCTCCACATCTGCCTCATACTCCGTCTCCTCCAGCAGATTACAGATATATGCTTTGTGAAAATCAGTGTTCACCGTCAGTCTTGCCTTTGTGTACGCATTTTCCGATTCATACATACGCAGAATTGTTCCGTTTCCATCCTCGGCATTCTTGATTGTCTCAATAATGACATTTGCATGTGTCACAGATGCAAAGGAATAGGTTCCTTTCTCCTCTGTCTGTGTCTGCACGAGCAACGGCTGGTTAAGCTTATACGCCTCTGCCACTGTGCCGGCTGCACGCCAGCCTTCCGCATGAGGATAGATCGCATAGGTAAACACATGCTCTTCCTGGTCTGTCGTCGGATTCGGCTCAATTCCCGATTTGATCAGTGTCAGCGCCATATTGGAATCCTTCACGGAATGCCCATACTTGCAGTCATTTAATAAGGAAACTCCGTAATGCCCCTCGGAGAGATCCATCCACTTCTGCCCGCAGCTCTCAAAGCGCGCCACATCCCAGCTCGTGTTCTGGTGTGTCTTTCTCGTCAGATTGCCGAACTGTATGTCAAACGCTGCCTCATCCGTGTGCACTGCCACTGGGAAATGCACTTTCAACAAGGTCTGGTGTTCCTTCCAGTCCACATATGTCACAAACTCGATCCTGCGGCTGTCTGCATAGAAAATGATCTTCTGCTGGATTGTGGACTGCGATGCCTTTCTCGTGATCTCAAGCACTGCGCGCACCGCGCCAATCTCTGTCCACTCCATGTGTTCCACATTGTCCACGTCCCAGAATTTTTCCGTATAATAAATATCAATGTCCCAGTTGTCAAAGTAAATCGGTTTATCCTCGTACATGCGAAGAAGGTTTGCTCGCTCTCCCTGCCGTACTATTTCACGGTCGTTTTCCTTGTCATATATACTGGTAAACATTCCCTGCTGGTCAAATTTCACTGTGTAGAACGGTGTTTCCAGCTGATATTCCCCAACCAGTGTAAACGGTGCTTTCTCAACTGCTGATGCTGTATCGCTGACCGTAAATGACTTGTAGCCCTTTGACGGCAGATTCCGCACAAATGCAATGCCTCCGTCCTTTGTCTTCTGTATTGGATAAACCACGCCGTCCGAATCCATGAGCACACTGCCCTCCAGCTCGCCCAGATTGACAATATCGTCCCTCACCTGACCTGTCGTGTTGAAAATTGTAATGGCCTCTCCGCTTCCCGCGATTGCTTTCCTCCGCTCTGCGGTCATCGACGCCAGCTGCTCTGCCAGTCTGCCATACTCCTCTTTCGTCACCTCATAGACCTCATGAATGGACGATCCGGGAAGAATATCATGGAACTGGTTCAGCAGCACGACTTTCCACATCGCATCTAACTCTTCCTGTGGATATGCCATCCCGGGTGCTGTCAATACAGACAACAGCTCCAGATCCATCAGTCCAAGCTCTGATTTCCGATTGGAACGCTTGTTTCTCGCCATGGAGGTCAACGTGCCTCTGTGATACTCAAAATAGAGCTCACCCTCCCACACCGGAAGTCGATTATTGCCGCTGACGCGCTCATTCAGCTCGTCAAAATAGGTGCGCGCAAACTCCTGACGGACTTTGGGAATCCCCTTAACGCCCTTTTCCATACGGATCGACGTTTCCAGCATCTCCCTTGTCGGTCCGCCGCCGCCATCGCCGTAACCGTAGGACACCAGAATGTCATTGTTGATATCCTTGTTCTGATAGCGCATCCAGCCACCCATGATCGCATCCGGGTGAAGCATTCCGTTGTATGTCGTGAAGAAATCCTTGATCGGCTGGTTTACGCCCAATGTCGTAATCAGATGCGTCAGCACCTCCGTTCCGTCAATCCCTCTCCAGCGCATTGTGTCATAAGGTATCTTGTTAAACTGGTTCCATGCAAGTTTGGTAGTCATAAAATAATCAATCCCGCACTTTTTCATGATCTGCGGAAGCGCACCGGAGTAGCCAAACACATCCGGCAGCCACAGAATGCGGTTGTCCACACCAAACTCTTCCTTGAAAAAGCGCTTGCCGTGCATAAACTGGCGCACAAGGGACTCGCCTGAGGTCAGATTACAGTCTGCCTCCACCCACATGCCGCCCTCCGGCTCCCAACGTCCTTCCTTGATGCGCGCTTTTGCCTTCTCGTATACTTCAGGATAGCGCTCCTTCAAAAACGCATACAGCTGCGGCTGGCTCGACATAAATTTATAATTCGGGTACTCCTCCATCAGCTTCAAAACAGTTGCAAAGCTGCGTCCGGTCTTTTCCCTTGTCTGTTCCACCGTCCACCACCACGCAACGTCAATGTGCGTGTGTCCGATACAGGTTGCAATCACATCCTGATATCCCGCCATGTCAGAGTACAATGCCTTGTCGATATAGTCTGACGCCTCAGATAACGTGCGGTAAAATTCCTCGGAATACGGAGTCCTGAGATCCAGGAAATTCACTGTATGATTCAATATTTCCTCGATGTCCCTGCGGTTCTTGTCATCCTCCTCCATCCTGGAAAATGCCGCGAGCGGAACCCACAGATCATAGTAGAGTTTTTCGATCTTGTCATCAATCTCCTGCATCTCCACAATCAGGTTAAACTCCGTATGCAGTGTTCCGGTGTATGCCTGAAGCCCGATCTCCAGCACATCACCCTCCTTTGCGGACGGAGACAGAAATACATCTCTGTGATTCATATCAATACCCTGTATCACTTCACCGTTTACAAACAGTAAGAACTGCGGATTCTTCGCATCATCCCACTCGTCGATCTGTGTGCATATATGGAGCCACATCCGCTTTCCGTCCAGCTCCTTTGGCACCTGATAAGTCGTCTTGAACCAATAATGACGATCCTTTCCATACCAGTGCATTTTTTGACAGTCAAAATCTTCCCATGCTGTCGCGTCCGCCTCCGCTTCCTCGGGGCGTATATAATTTCCTTCCTTGTATTGCCAATTGTCAATCGTAAACTTCTGCTTAATCTTCAATTTTTTTAACTCTTCGCAGATTACATTAACTCTTTTATCCAAAAAATGCATATGCTCCCTCCATTTCTGCATCGCCATGCAGAACTTTTTATTTTATTCAATATAAAATATAATTTATTTCACGGGGTCAACTCGCGGCTTTCTCCGCCGCAGACAGTCCGCATACCAGAAAACAATCTCGGCAATGTGGTGAAGAT
>JAIEEY010000081.1 GCA_029067205.1 Lachnospiraceae bacterium | reverse complement strand
AATTAAATTTATAATAATAGAATAATGTTTCTTAGCATATTCAATATACTTTGCTTGATTGTCAATGCTATATAATATCTCGTATGCATAAAGTATTGATGCTTCCCCAAAAAAAGCCCCCACTGAATTATTTTTATAATATTCAGGATTTTCCAGCAACATATCAGTATATCTAAACAATGTTTTTTCTAAGATACTTGATAGCTCCACATATTTTTTTTCACAAGCATATACACTTAACCTCTTAAAGAATATTGCAATCCCAGCAATTCCATCATACAAATACATCCCTAATGGTTCTATATCCCAAATTCCCTCATCTTCATTTCCCATTGAAATTCCAATCCAGTTAACATCGTTTTTTTCTTATTAAAAATTGCTTTCTTAATTATGTCATCAGCTATTAATTTGGTGTTAGTCAAAAAGTGTGTTGGTTTCGATTTTAAATCTTGCAAACAAACGCGTGTTTTTATATAATATGGTTATCATAAATTGTTGAGGTGATAACCATATGAAGGATAAATTAGAAACACTTTTTGACTATATGAAAAACTTATGTGAATCCGAGCTTGATCGGATCATCAGTTTCGTGATGGGCATTGTTTCCACTAACGGGCAGTCAAAAGAAATACCAAACTGTCCATACTGTGACAATCCACATGTTATCAAATATGGTCACCGTAAAGAAAAACAACGCTTCTTGTGCCACGATTGCAGGAAAACCTTTATGCACTCAACCAATACCTTATTAGCCAATTCCCATTCCAACCAGTCCATATGGGCTGATTTTATACGCGATACATTTCATGGTGAGACACTGGATGCTTCTGCAAAAAAATATGGCTTTTCCCATCAGACTGCTTTTAATATGCGCCATAAGGTACTTTCGGCTTTACAGGATCTGCTTGAAAATAACCCTGTCCTTCTTTCGGGTGTCACTGAATTTGATGAAACTTTTGTCCTTGACTGCTACAAAGGTGGTTCGGTTCCCCCCAGAAGCCGGCCGTAATGCGCGGAAACATGGTGCAAAGGCTGCGAAGCGTGGGATTTCAAATGAATATATCGCCATCTGTACCGGAATCCAGCGTGATGGTCATGCAATTGCCACAACTGTAAACCGGGCAAAACCTTCTGGGAAAGAACTTCAGAAAATATTTTGTGGACATATAGCAGAAAATACGCTTGCACTTACGGATGGTCTCCGCAGCTATTATGCTCTCGAAACGCTTACAAAGTGCTCCGTTGTAAATGTAAACCGACAAAAGAGCGACGGGATCTTTAATCTGAATACAGTAAACAGTCTGCATTCTTATATCAAGGAGACTTATAACCATTATCGGGGAGTCGCTACCAAATATATCAACCGCTATAATGCACTGTTTTCTATGGCTTTCCGATGTGCAGACAGTTTGACTGATACACTCTTTTCCACTCTATGCATCTCTAGTCATAACTGCTATTGGCATAGTGTAACTGATGTTCGTAATTATCGATTGGTGTTAATCTGAATTAATACCAACACATTTTTTGACTAACACCATTAATTTTGCACCTCTTAAGTACATTTTTTCTTCTGATACAAATATAGTATCCAAATAATACTTCTGCATATTTCTTTGGTTTTCTTGTACCAGCCTTTCTAACATTGTAGTTTTTGATAATGTAAGTAATATATACATTTTCTGCCTATTACAATCCTCGTCTGACATAGTTTCGAGCTTCTTTAATACCTTAGAAAAACTATTCTTATTAAAGAAATCTCTAATTTCTTCTCCTCTAGAAGAAAAAAGACTTGTTCCAATTGTTTTGTAATAAAAATACGGGATATCACCCAAAACCATATCCTGAATTTCATAATCTGTTGTTTTTTTCTATACCTATCATTTAGATCAACATATTTAAATAAACTATAAAAAAATAACTCACTATCTGAAGCTGACTGCAATAAACTTGGGTGATACGAAGCACGCAACATTAAACTATACTGTTGGGTATCCCTTACCAAATACCGAACATTAGAATTTTTAAATTTCTCCAAATAAATCTGTATATAGGCTTTATTATTTGCAACATATCTATAACACTCTGAAAACCCCTCTGCAATACTATTCTTAAAAACATTAGGTTCTATAAATTCTCCATTAACAGTCGCTAGATTATTTTTCCCTGAAGATTTCGGATATTCATATTCAATACGCATATTTGATGTCTTGGAATCAACAATTTTAGCAATTTGTATTGGACATATTTGTCCTTCATTACCACTTAAAGCACTTATATTAATTCCTATTTTTCCTGGTTCATTCCATATATAATGCGGTAAAATTCCTGAATTCAATACAGAATCTGTTAAAATATCCTGTATAATTCCTGTTGCTGTGTCATCTCTTTCAATATGTCTATTAGTCATTATTGTTTCCAAATCAATTATTATTGGATACTCCCCAGATGCAATAATATTTTCATAATGGAGATCATTAGTTCTCAATACATGATTTATGCAGATCGTAATTCCTACTCTTTTATAATATTTGTTTAGTTCCTCCATATTCTTATAAGTATCATAGTTTACATACTGACACCACCCATAGTTCTCTCTTGAAATTACTGCATATTCTTTCATTTCAAGTCCGCAAGCAGCCATTGCCTCCCTTAACATTTTTTGATAATTTACTTCACATTCTAAAGTATGCGGCTTATACAAAATCTTTATTCCATTATCTAATGTAATATGATAAACCCCTTTTGCTCCTTTATGTGAATCGGATAAACTTCCACTCATAAATTCAATTTCATTATATTCTTTACCGTCTAACAAAATCTGTATAATATCTTCTTTATCATTTTCAAGGCGCTGCAATATTTCCACATAATTTTTTGCAATAATTTGGATTGTTTCAAATAAAATTCTTAACAATACTGGATATATTTCAAATAATTCTTTTATATATTCTATATTTTTTAAATAAGTCATTAAGTAAAATTTATACTCTTCTTCAGGTGTATCTCCCTTAAGGTCTCCTGCTTTTTTACAAATCTCCATTTCAAAAATCAGAGTTTTCATACTACACATTTCAAACTTATCACCCAAAGACAGTAAAAAACTTTTTAATATAATGTTATTAAGCTTAATATTTCCTGCCTTTTTTTTAAATAATCAATTCCAAAATTATACAACGAATAAAAAAATGGATAAAAAACCATATCCAGATTATCGGGTGCTTGTATATGCAATTTCTCACAATCAAAATTCTTTATGTAATCATAATACATATTTTCAATTTCTAATATGTTTTGATTTTCAGTACCCTCATATGTAACATTATCACTCAACAAATAGTAATTTTCTTTTTCGACCATCTGATATACTTTTTTTCCTAAAATTTTTTCCCATTTTTCTTTTTTTTCCTGAGGTATTACAGTATTAAAATTCAATATATTCTTTTCCCAACTATACCTTACAACATCAAATTTTTTATCCATAAAATTTCATCCTTTCATAATCTGCCTTAGTCTATTAATGGTAAACTACTCAATAATTAAACAGTAAAACATATCGCAACAAAATACTATAGAATTTATCCCATCCCTATTTAATTTGTCACGGTACAAACTATGGGATTTTTATCCCTTTCTCTTGACAACAAATGTACCCACCTAACAAACCATAAAGTCGAGTACATCCACGCATTCTAGCAGCAAATCAACGTTCTTAAATGGTCGCACTCAGAAGTTATAGTACAAACATCTCCACTTGATTTCTTTGTACTACCCGCTGCGCCAGAGACCATATTCAACTCAGCCTCTTTCAGCTCTAACATCACATCACCTGCAACTTTAGATTCCTGTAAGTTCTTAATTCTCATGTCATTTCTCATGTTCATGTACCTCCCTATACTCAGGCTAAGGCAGATATGAACTTTTTAAGTTCATGTTAATAGTATATCTCTAATTTTATATTCTGCTAAATTAATGTAACTTTTTCGATACTACATGTAATTATTTCTTTTACTTACATCTCTCTGCTGGTTCTTTGCATTCTCATCGTACCCCCAACCTGCTACCTGTGCCTTTTTGTTTTCCTCTTTCTGAACTTTCTCCTCAGCACCATTATTCAGGAAATTATCCACCATTTATCTAATTGTTTAGATAATTGATTTTATCCGAATCATATTTTTATCCGTCTATTTTGGAGAAAATGCTTGAAAATAGAGTTTTTTCCGTAAGAATATGAAGGTAAAAATATTTGTAGTGTCCATACTATCTTTCAGGAGGTAGCATCAATGTCTCAACAGTGTCAAAAAATTATGGTCGAAGAAACTTTGGTATTCTTCTGCCACATTAAAACAATCCAGCTATGTAATGAACAGCTTTCAAGTAAATGGAAACATACTATTATCCAATATATGGGTAAAAATAAAGATACATTTTCAACGCGGCAATGTAATGCTTTGTTACGCTACTGCTTTGCTTTTGCTTTTTTATGCAAAGACAAAATATACCAGGAACCAAGACTGCCACATATGGTCATTTGGAAGGTTTCATTGAATATACAGCCTGCGTCTCAGGGAAGAAAAGAAGCCTGCGTCTGTCTGTGGTCAGGCAGTTTTTAGAATATTTGGCAGGAGAAGGTCTCTGCCCCCACGGGTTTCAATTATACATCCATTTATATCTCCAAAACCGACCTTTTTAACACCAGTTATGGATGAAAACACAAAATGCGGGATGTCACTATGGACATCTGTATGTACAAGGGCTGTTCACGGAGAAGTTCCGCAAGAGCCGCAACAGACTCATTATCTTCCCATCTCACCGTAACAATCTCATCACCAATCTTCATCAATATACTCATTTCTTCCAACAACAATCCATTTCCTTCAGTTTGCTCACTTTGTATCTGTTCTGGTTCTTTTTGATCTGTTGAAATCACGCTGTTTTCTTCGACGTTGCTTTGTATTTCTTCTGACTGCCCTTCCGATTCGATTCCCTCTGAGAATCCAGTTGATTCTATATTGGAAAAACTCTGCGGCAGCTCCTCCTTTGGTACAGATTTACCGCATCCGGTCAAAATGCATATCAGACATATAACCGTAACTGTTAAACTAACTTTTTTCATACACTACTCCTTTTTTCAGGAATGTGAAAGGCATCCACCATTTTTGAAACTTCCTCTGTATCCACTTCTTTGTCTTTCCTTGGCAGACGCATACATCCAAATCCAAAATTCTTTTAATCGACTCCATAACTACACCCTCTTTCCCACTATATTATAAAAAACCCACATCGGAATCAATCTGACTTTCGGGATGCTCTTATAAGAAAAACTGATACGAAAGAGTCGTCCTGCAAAATGTCAGGACGACTCTTTCGTATCAAACATATCTATTCAAATTTTCTTTTTAACATATCTGCAAATTCTTCTACATAGTAACCTGAATTTTCCTGCTTCCAAAAAGCACAATAGTTTCGGGTAATATGCGAAACTTCCCGGAACAAAGGAATCCGGCTGATGGAAGAGCCAAAGTTTTCTGTCCTTTTCCCCCTTCCACCGGCATATATCCCTGCCCTTTGATCACCAAAGTGGCTTTATCATCTTTTGCGAGCTTGCCCGCCTCCTTACACATCCGCTCATAGTCAGCGGACAACACCAGACTCTTTTTATAAAAATATTCCCCCGCAGGTATAAGTGTAAATTTTCGGTTTTTTCTTTCCAGCAAATAAAAACCTAACTCCCGCTCCAAGGCCTGTATCTGCTGCGAAATGGCAGACCGTGAGATATGGCACCCCACCACCGCCTCTGAAAAGCTGTTGTTGCGGACAACAGACTGAAAATATCTGATTTGTCGAATCATTTATCCGTACCCAAACCTGCTCCTTATGATTGATAAATCCCCAAAAATGAAGTGATCTTTCCATGAGTATACTCGCCTTCAATAATTCCAAATTCAGGATCATAATATTTACCACCATACAACAATGTCCAATGCGTATATCCTTCATTTGTATGCACTGTTAAAATGGAATACTCATGCGGAACAGGATTCTTTTTTGAAATACGTGTATTCCGCTCGGCATGCTTCACTCCATAAAAATCCAGTATTTCGATCAACTGCCCAATGCTTGTTGGTCCACTTGTCTTCATATCTTTTATTACTTCACCTATATCCTTCCCCGTAATCATTGCGATACATGCCTGACCGCAGGTTTCAAATGTTGGCTGCATAACAAGTTCCATTTCCGTTCTCCCTCCCAAATCATGTTATCTGCTGTCCATACTACGAAAAGCTTGTAAAACAGTCTGACTTTGAAACACTGTCCACATGCATATATACATCCATGCAGGTAATTCCTTCTTTTTCATACTCATGTTCAAAACATGGTAAGATATTTTCCTTTGTTTTTTCACGAAATCCATTTGCCTGCAGATATTTCATTATCCTTTTATAAGCATTGGGAATCCGGTCAAAAGCCGCCACAAAAGGATCATATATCGTAATCACCGCATACTCAGCCTCTTCCTGATTCGCAAATTCCACACCTGGACAGTCTGTCTCAAATCCCTCTGGCAAAACATAAGCTGACACATATCCGCGAAGATTAAATCTGTTCTGCAGCTCTGATGAGATATAAGGAAAATCCCATCCAATCTTCATTGCATCTGGCTGAAAGTTCAACAAGCCTGACCGCTGCGCCCAGTTATCCATATATACATTGACATCACCTTCCGGATTCGGTGTGATCATCACATATCTTGCCATCCGAAATGCTTTTACTTTTTTTATCACAATTTCTGAGTAGATCTGATCATCTGCACTCATATCTTCTTTGACCAATGTATCCAATTTACATGAGAACACATCACTTAAAGCGACCAGCTTATTCAGCTCCGGAATAATTTCATCTGCTTCCCAACGGGATATCGTCTGCCGGGAAACGGACATGATCTCAGCCAGCTGTTCCTGTGTGATCTTCTTTTCCTTTCGCAAATACTGAATGTTTTTTCCTAAGCTCATACTATTTTCCTCCTGAGATTGTGTTTGCAAAACCGCAGCCTTTATGCCGCAGATTTATTATTGCACAGCCTTAACGAAAAAAACACCACGCAGCAAATGCTATTTCAGTGAACCTTGTCAACTGACACTTTACATTCCTGGTTTATAAAAGGAACTGCATATATGGTCACTGTTCACTTGATTTCGAACGCATACCTTCAAAATAAGTTTTCTTATACATTAGTTCATCCTGTTTTTCTTTTGACAGCATTGCGAAGATCTCCTCGTATTCCAGTTCTTCCAGCGGCGTTCCAAGCACAGCTGCCAGAACCTGCTCCTCAAACCAGTCCTGCCACAGTGCATCAAATAATTTCCCACTATCCGTAAAAGTCGACATCACCTCAAATCCCTGAGGTTCCCTATAATATTGCAGCTTCACAAAACCATATTTCCCAGCATCTACTACAACCACATCTGTTAGTTCATACAACTCCGCAAATGCATCGACCACCTGCTGGCATTTCTTCCGCTCCTCATCTGTGATATAATTTATCTCCTCCATAAAACCTCCACAAAAATAATGATCTGACATTTCTATCTATGTTTGTCTGAATATAATCTCAAACATCTTTTGACTGCTAATGCATTATTGTGTAAATATCCGTCTGAGTCATGCTTAACAGTATATTCTCTTTTGCGAAGATATTCAAGTATAAGAATATATTTTATCCTAAAGTTAAATACTAAGGAAAAAGGAGATACTTGAAATGATTGTGTACTCTCCGTTTTGGGAAACATTGGAAAAATCAAATGAAAGCTGGTATTCTCTGACCAATAAGCATCACATGTCAAACAGTACCCTTCACCGTCTGAAACATAACAAAGATGTATCAACCAAGACGCTGAATGATCTTTGCAGGATATTGGACTGCCAGATCAAAGACCTCGTCCTGTATGTTCCCTCTGATACCGACCAAAAATTGTGATTTTTTGCAAATCTGTTTGCTTCTGTGTGATGCCAAAGGACAGCTCACGCTGTCCTTCTTTTTTCATGCAGTCTACCAAACTGATCTTCTGTTATAATCTGTTATATCGCTGCCCAATGTATGGTATAATTCCTCGACAGTTAGCTCCTTATGCTGAATCGCAAGCAGCTCCTCATTGGTAACTCCAATGAATGAGACAAACGCGACAGTTCCATTTGGCGTTTCGATTGTCTGAAATTGATTGTCTGGTATCGTGATAAAACCTGTGATATTGGACTTTTGCTGTGAATCCATACCCTGTGTCTGCCCAGTATACACATATTCAAATGCATGAAAGAGTTCGCCATTCATAAAAGTAATTCTGGCAATTGTCTGCAGGATTCCACAGATATTTCTAATCTCACCTTCCTCATCCTCGCAGGCAGCCTTTTTCAATTTTAAGGTAAACTCCATCCCAAAACCACTAATCTCTTTGTCATCAGATTCTTTTTCATACAATTCTGACATTCCAAACGTCACAAAATGCCAATAATCCCCGCCATCATAGATGCTGATGCCATCAAGCGGATCATTTCCTCCTAAATCCCATTTGATCAATGTTCCATAGTGTTTCGGATTTTTCTGCTCTGGATAAACCCTTTCACACTCCGCCGTGATCGCATCCCACCCAAATGATTGTACTTCCTCATTTTCCCTATTATGTTCAAGATCCATATTTAACCCTCTCTTATCCAACAAATGTCCTATACCAAAACGAAACTGCAGTGTCATTCTCTAAATTCTCCAAAAAGACACTAATCCACTTTCAGAATCAGTTCCAGCACTCTCCTTGCACAGATTTCCATATCCCTGCGCGTGAGGATCCCCTTGTCCAAAGCCTCCATCAGGCGCTCTGGAAAACCTGTCGCCATCTTGACATCATTTCCAGCCTTGACTTCCTTGTAGTGCTCTCCGTTCGTCCACCAGTCAGTCGTCACCATGCCTTCAAATCCCCACTCACCGCGGAGGATATCTTCGAGTAACTCCCTGTTCTCAGAAGCCCTGTGACCATTCACAATGTTGTAGGAAGACATGATTGACCATGGTCTTGCCTCCTTCACAATGATTTCAAATGCCTTTAGGTAAATCTCCCTGACAGCGCGCTCGGAAGCTCTTGAATCGCTGTTCTTGCGGTTTGTCTCCTTGTTGTTCAGTGCAAAGTGCTTTACCGCTGCGCCGACATGATTACTCTGGATACCTCGCACCATCGCCGCCGCAAGCTTTCCTGTGAGGAAAGGATCTTCCGAGTAATATTCAAAATTGCGTCCGCAGAGAGGACTTCTGTGGATATTGACAGCCGGTGTCAGCCATACTGCGATGTTGTTTTCCTTAACCTCGGCGCCGCCTGCCGCTCCGACCTGCTCCACAAGTTCCTCATTCCATGAACATGCAAGCTGCGTCGCACAAGGCCATGCGGTGGTATACACGCTGCATTCCGGCGCAATGCGAAGTCCAGCTGGTCCGTCCGCCGTCATCACGTTTGGCACACCATAGTCGGGCAGATTTCCCCAGCCAAAAGTATTGGCAACACCAGTGTTTGGCTGACCTCCCAGCAGATGCGCAAGATCCTCATCTGACAGCTGTATCATAAATTCATCAAGCGTGATCGCGCCCTCTGCCACTTCCTTCAGAAAATGATGCTGCTGTGCCGCCGTGTTCACCCACAGATGATACCGCTTGCCTGCCCTTGCCGCAGGAGCAAATCCGTCTGACTCCTCAACGGATAACGGAACCAGCTCATTGGCATCCGTATCAACAGGTGTCGTAACCGAAAGATCCTCATAGCTTCCATCTGCAAGCATTCTCTTTTTTAGGCATGAAGGCGCACATTTTCTGGAAAGCTGCTGTACAATTGTATCTTCCTCGACCTCATATCGGTAAGCAATCTCCATGACATCGCGCACTGATACGCCGACGAAAAAACAGTATGTCCCCTTTTCCAGAATATAGGCAGACTCTTTGATTTTCCCAAGATCGTCATACGATGCCATATCGCCAACACGCCATGACAGAATCATACTCTGGCTCTCACCTGCCTGCAGCAGCCTCGTCTTTTGGAATGCCACAAGCTGCTTTGACGGTTTCCCGAGTTTTCCCTGTGGCGCGCCAAAATACGCCTGTACAACCTCTTTACCAGCGCGTTTTCCGATATTTGTGACCATCACTGGCACATAGATCCTGCCGTTTTCCTCATAGGCTGAACCAGCCGTTAGGGAAAAATCTGTGTATGACAAGCCAAAACCAAACGGATAATTGACCTTCTTGTCCGCATCGGGAATCGTCTCAAAATAGCGGTATCCCACATAGATATCCTCCACATAATCCACAAAGCGCTCCGACTCATGGAAACTCTCTGTAGACGGATAATCCTCCAATTCCCGTGCAAAGGTATCCACGAGCTTTCCGCTTGGATTGCCCTCGCCCATCACCAGCTCCGCCGCTGCAAGTCCTCCTTCGATACCGCCCTGCCATGCCATCAGCACAGACTGGATCTTCGCATCATCATGGAACCAGCACGAATTCACCATGCCCCCGACATTCATGACAACGATGACTTTCTCAAAATTTGACTTTACAATATCCACCATTGCCCGCTCTGCATGTGTCAGGCAGAAATCGCCGTCCTCAAAGATTTCCGCAGACCGTTTTGCCATCGCCTCCTCAGTAATGCAAAGATTTTTGTTCTCGGTATTGACAATACTCTTTCTGTCCCAGCCTTCTCCGGAAAAGCGGCAGATCGTGATAATCGCAGTATCCGTGTAGGCTCTCGCTTTCTTTAACAGTTCCGCAGGAACCTCCGGCTCAATTGTCATACCGGGAACACGTCCTGCCTGATACTGCTCCTTCACATTGTCACGGTAATATGCAGAGAGTTCCTCAAACACACTGACCCTGTCCTTCAACATTGAAAATCCTTCATACAAATTTCTAGCATAGGACACTGTCACTTCCCCGCTCCCTCCGCCCCCGCGTACATAATCAAAGCTTGCCTTTCCAAAAATAGCTATCTTACTGCCTTTTGCAAGCGGAAGCAGGTTCCCGTCATTTTTCAGGAGAACCATGCCCTCCTTTGCCGCCTCCTTCGAGAGTGCGATGTGCTTTTTGCACGCCGTCACTTTCTCACCGTTTTCTCCTAACGGAATATTGGGTTGATACATCACACGTGTCCATTTCTGCATTTGCAATTCCTCCAAAATCTAAAATTTTTCTGTGAGCCTCCGACTCCATTTGCCAGTTAATCTCACAAGTTCAATACAACTCTGCAAGTATTTCTAACAGCATACCACAAGCACACTCAAATGTCTACCAACTCCCTTCCTCCGCCAGAATAAACGGTAACAGTTCAACTATGCAGAACTGTTACCGTTTTAAGCCGTGCAAAATCGCTTCGCGATGGCTTGATGCATCTCAGCCACTACTTGTTCTTACGGACTTTGCATACAATTTTATTTCATACGCATCCTTCACCAAAACATACTTTTCATTATCCTGCCTTTATAAATCCTTTCGCGCGCCACTTCCCCGACTGCCACCGCAGAAACATACATACTGCGCGCACGCATTCATCGCTTGCAAGCCCAATGTACGCCCCCACCGCCAGAAGATTCAGATGAATCCCAAAGAACCAAGTGCCGCCAACCATGCAAAGATACATAAATATCACTCCGATAACGGTAGTAAACAACGCATCTCCGCTGGTTTTCAGCGCCTGTCCAAACACCAAATTGGTCACACGCCCTATCTCGAGAGCAATGTCGATCGTCATGAGCATTCTCACCAGAGAAATCATCTCCACGTCATTCGTAAACAATCGAATCAAATAATTCGAATTAAGGACAAAAGCAGTTTCAAGTCCCGCCGCCACACAGATTCCAATACACGCCGCTTTCTTCGTTCCACGGTCGCACGCTTCAAAGTCCCTCTCCCCAATCCGCCAGCCTGTCATGATGGCATTCGCCTGTGCCAATGCCGCGCCAGCACAATAGGAAAAGTTTGCGATCTGCGCCGCATATGCCCTCGCTGTCACATTGAACCCGGAGTCGTCCATCTGATTCAAAAAACGGATCGTCAGCGTCATCGCCACATTATAAAGAGCTGTTTCCAAGGCGGATGGCAGTCCCACCTTGATGATCTGGGCAAATACCTCCCTGTTTTTTAATCGTTCCTTATCCTCATTTGCCTTGACCAAAAGCTTAGAAGCAGTGACAACAATCGCAAGATTCAAAACTCTTGATATCACAGTGGCGGCAGCCACTCCCGCCACACCGCTGTGAAATACAAACAAGAATACCGCATTCAGACACAGATTCACTACATTTCCAATCACTGTGGCGGCCAACGGCTGTTTTGTATGCCCAAAGGCTCGTAAATAACTGGAAAATATCGGAATCAGGGCATTCAGGAAACATGCACCGCCCACAATCCTGAGATATGTCTTTGCGTAATCCATCAGGAGCGGTGCCACTCCCACAATCTCCAGAATTTTCCCTGAAAAAAGAAACAGAAATACAGAAAGCAGCACCCCGATCACAGCGTTAAAAATCGCGCCCAGCTGCCTTGCCTGATAAGCAACCCCAAATCTTTTTGCCCCGATATACTGTGTCATAACCGCGATCATTCCCGATGACACCACATGAAACATGATAATAAAAACACCGATATATGTATTTGCCGTCCCCACTGCACCAACTGCATTGTCGCCCACCGTGGAGAGCATGATCGTATCTACCATTCCTGCAAGCATTGTAAACAACGTTTCCAAAGCAATCGGTATATATAATTTCATAAAAGGTTTCATAAAATTTTCCGCCTCCAATCTTTCGTATGAAAATGAAAGGAACTATATGCGATCAAAGCAAACGATGTGTGCAGACCGATGAATTGAAAAAGCGAAAGATTTCACCAGTCTGACACATGCATTGTTTCAGTGGACTTTATTCCACCTATACTTGTATTGTACTCTTATCCATGCTATAATTCTTGCAATATAATCCTGCTTTTTTAACACAATCCTATTTTTAGCACACAAAAATCTACTTTTGGCAGAATCCTGTTTATGTATAAATCCGCAAAAGCACATCTAACATACGAGGAGGTATCACATGGAACCCACACCAATACACGAGACAAAGCTGCATGGCATCATCACCTTTCCCTACAGTGTCTACAAAGGGCGTATCCCTGAGTGGATTCATTCTTTTCCTTTGCATTGGCATGATGATTTTGAGTTAATCTATTGCACCCAGGGACAAGTACAGGTCACTTTATGGGGACAGGCGTACACCCTCCGTGCGGACGACCTGATCATCATTCTTCCCCACGCTGTCCATTCCATAGAGCAAGGAAATCTGGAAGGCGGAGAATACTTCAACATCCTGTTTCATCCCTCACTCTTCAAGGGATCTGAAAACGACCCCTGCTATGACAAATATGTACTTCCTTTTTTAAATGGTGTGAAGACCATGGAATGCTTTCATCCAGCCGATTCCTGTTTTAACCAGACTGTAACGCCCTGCATCCAGTCCCTGCTGACGCATCGCAGAGAGAGCTATACCACCCATGAGCTGGTGATCAAATCCAATCTATTCTTCCTGCTCCACCACATGAACGAGTACAGCACTGCTGCCACCATCGACAACAGTCATCTGCAACTCTCCTACAGCAGACTGAAAAATGCACTCTACTACGTTCAGAAATTTTATGACCGCGACATCACTATCAAAAGAGCGGCAAAGGAGTGCGGCTTCTCGGAAAGTCATTTTATGAAACTTTTTAAGGAATTTACAGGTATGAGTTTCAACGCCTATCTGATAAATTATCGGCTGGAACTAGCGGCGAAACAGTTGTCAGAAACAGACTTTAAAGTGGTTGAAATAATGGAAAACTGCGGTTTTCATAACCAGTCCTATTTCACAAGGGCATTTCAGAAAAAATACCAGAAACCGCCGCTCCTGTACAGAAAAGCTGCACATTTGAACAGTCCGTAATTTTGCCTGATTTACTCATTCGCTTCATTCTCCAAATCAATATAATAAACTTGATCAAACAAGAACAGCATCCGTTTAAACAATACCAGAGCATCTGCAATCCTTACCCTTAACAGTCAAAAATGTCTCTGCCAATCATGGTATCGGAAGAACTGATGCAAAACATTGAATAGGAGAATCAAAAATGAATGCATTATTAAGAGCAAAAGAAGTAACTAAAACTTACGAAAAAGCGCAGCGTCCCAGCCTGAACAAAATCTCTTTCTGCGTTGCCGAGGGGGAATTTATCGGCATCATGGGTGCATCTGGTTCCGGAAAAACCACCCTGCTCAACGTCCTCTCCACCATCGACACACCCACCAGCGGAGAGATCTGGATCAACGGCATAAACCTAAAACAACTGGACAATGCGAGTGCTGCCGACTTTCGCAGGGATCATCTGGGGTTCATCTTCCAGGAGTACTTTCTGCTTGACAGCCTCACAATCCGTGAGAATATCTCTGTCCCACTCACACTCCAGAAACTTCCACCAAAAAAAATTGAAACAATGGTGCAAAACCTGGCAAAGCGTTTTGGCATCTCGTCACAGCTCGACAAATATCCAAGTGAATTATCCGGCGGTCAGCGTCAGCGTGCTTCCGCCGCGAGAGCTATCGTAAAACAGCCCAGCATCTTATTTGCGGACGAACCCACTGGCGCTCTCGATTCCAGCTCGGCAACTGAACTGCTGCATGCACTGCAGGAGGCAAACCAGGAGCTGCACACCACCATCTTGATGGTAACACATGACGCCTACGCTGCAAGCTTTGCAGGACGCATTTTGATATTTAAAGACGGAAACATTATCAGGGAGATTTTCAGAAACAATGCCGGCCGACGTGACTTTTATGAATCCATTGCCGCCGAAGTGGCAAAATTGGACACAGAAAGGTAGGTGTAAATCATGAATACCACAATATCAATGGCGGCAAAAAACCTGAGGAAAAGTTTTTCCTTTTATGTCTTGTATCTACTGTCCGTATCCCTTGTCATTACGATACATTTTGCCTTTACGTCCTTCTCAATGAATCAGGTAATGCTGGAAAAAATATCCTCCGACGGACGTGTGGAGTCGATGTGCAGCATGATTTCTATCTTTTTGATGGCGTTTGTCGTATTTTTTATGACGTACTCCAACCGCTTTTTCCTGAAACGGCGCACAAAGGAGCTTGGCATTTATGCCCTGCTTGGGTATCGAAAGACTACAATCCTTTCGCTGCTCACCTTTGAAAATGTTTTGATCTGCTGTGGCGCGCTGTGCACCGGAGTCCTTCTTGGTGCCATCATGCACAAGGGTATCGTTGCGGGAATAACCGCACTCCTCAGGCTCTCTATTGACACTGCTCAGATACCCTTCTTTGAAGTCAATGCCATTCGAAAAACAGTCTGTTTTATTTTGCTGGTAATTGTTGTCCTTAGTATTTCGAACGGCAGATTTCTGTTTCAATCTTCCCTTATGAGTCTGGTGCGATTTGAAAAAAAGGCAGAAAAGAACATGAGTTTTCATTTTGTCCCCTCCGTGATTGGTCTTGTCATGACAGTATTGGGTTATGTCCTAGCATTGGATATTTTCCGCGGCAGAAAATCCCTCTGGATTTCCGTTGGTTTTTACCAGATTGGTCTGCTCACGGCAATGCTGATTTTATTGGGCACCATTTTTTTCATCTCGTCCTCTCTGCCTTATGTAATGAAGAACAGCAAAAAGAATAAACAGGCATTTTATACAGAAACGAGAATTATCACAACGCCAAACTTTGTATACCGTATCCGCTCGAACGCCAGGACCCTGATCATGCTCACCCTGCTCTCCGCTGCCACGTTGACTGTTGCAAGTGTCATGGCTTTAACACTCTATTATCCAATTGCCAGTGTTTCCCGCATGGCTCCGTCCGAGTTGGAATTTCGTGTTGCAAATGAAGATCAGATTGACGCCGTAAAACGCCTTGTGAACCAATACGCGCCCGATGCTGCTGTCACGTTCACACAGACTGACATCTGCAAAATTACTTCGTCCTCTGCCAGCCTTCCCATGGAATACAGCGCAGGAAGCGCCAAAGGTGACTCACAGAATGAAAAAATATTGAGGGACGTCGGATTTGAATGCATCTCGTACACGCAATACCATTCCCTTTTACTGGCACAGAAAAAGGATACCATTGCTGACCAGATACCCGCGCTAAATGACACCGAATGCATCCTGGTAAAATACCAGCCCAACGCCGACGGAAGTGACGAGTCTGGCAGCGTTTATTCATTAAACATTGATACTGTCAGCATACCGCTCACTGTGCGCGGGACAACACTCCACAATCCGATTTCCTTTGCAAACAGTGTGGGAACGCTGATTGTCAGTGATAATGTTTATGAACAGATCCGGGCAAGTGCTGCTCCCAAGACCAGCATATTGAGTATTAATGGAAAGGCAATCGAGGACAACGAAGATTTATTTGCAGACCTTAGTGTCCTGCTTGAAAACAGTCCTTATCTGCAGGGAAACTCGCACAGACTCCATGTTATTTTCTCGCTGAACAGTTCCACTTTTCTGCTGATTGGTTTTCTGGTTGTATTGTTTTTTATCGCAACGGGCAGTATCTTGTATTTTAATAATATTTCAGCACTTACGGATACAAAGGCAGACTACGAAATCCTTCACAAGATGGGATATGCCAATAAAGCTATCAAGAACATTATCAAAAAACAGGTTTTTACCTTTTTCTGTATTCCATTTACATTCGGTTTCATTGACTGCATTTTTGCCACAATTGTATACAAGACGGGACTTATGCAGAACCTCCTTGGAAATTCACTTGCGTTGTACGTGCCTACCATCATTGCGATTGCCCTGACTGCATCAATTTATCTATTTTACTATTGGCTTACGGTTCATTCCTGTTGTAAAATAATTAGTAAATTGTGAACTTATTTCTACAGAGCATCCAGCAATACTTATTCCAGCGGATTTGTACAAAATATGTTTTATATGCTCCATTTTTAAATATAAATACACTGTGCCCAAGAAATACTTTGCATTTTAGTTTTAATCCTGACAAATAGAATCATTATAAGGGAAATAATGAATATGAAACATTTAACATTGAATTTACTATTTTTCCTCAATTATATATTGGTTATCCTCTATATCAGCTGGCCAGGCGGCAATGTACAGCTGACAGCACAAGACACCGTTCCGATACTGCTTGCATCCTTTATGATGATTGACATGACCTATATCAGCGCATGCACGATCAGAGAAAACAAAGTCATAACTCTGTTTTGCGGACTGCTGGTACTGGACTGCTGGTATCTGCTGCTATTGCCAGATACCAGCGCGGTCGCAAAATTCACCTTTATAGCTCTAAGCCCAATCATATGGTATGCCTCTGCCAAATACCTGCTCCTGTTTTTGTTTCAGGGAAGCGGATACAAATTCCGAATGTCCACAAACATCATACTCCTGACTGCCTGTGCCGCCACAATCGTCGGCATTGGCATATCCAGCCAAGTGTATGCCCTGCTATATGGTATACAGCTTTTGGTCAGCTGTCTCTGCCTTGCCTTTGTACTGCTATACCACCGAAAGCGCGCTGCCTTTGTCCTGAAAAGTGAACGAAAAAGTATTCTGTTTTCTATCATAATTACAGTTACAGCATTCCTCATGTACTATTTTTACACAGTTCAAATACCAAATCATATTTCCAATTTTGGTATTTATCTCCCTGTGCTGCTATTCTGTATCAGTGTCCATGGCATTGTGCACAAAGAGCGCCAGCGCTACCCACTCTCTGTCCTGTTCTACCCAAAGCAGATAATTTTTATCCTTGGAGTGTCATTTTTGATTATCGTACTAACCAACCTGTGTAAAAGAAATACACTAAGCGAACTCTGCATTGCAGTTAATATGCTGTTTGCATTGATTGATCTGTGCAACATCATATTGGGATACAACTTGAAAAATGGCAAAGACAGCCTCATCAGACAAAGCAGCTATTCTGCAGCCCTACATCAGCTGCAGAAGGAGGAACAGCTAAAGACAGCTTTTGCAAATTTTCTCCATGATGATATTCTTCAAGATATTCTGTCGGTGAAGAACATGCTCCCAAAAGCCCACCGCCCAGAAATACAAGATATCCTTGCGAAAACACTCGACCATCTCAACACAACAATCCGTGAACAGATGCAGGACTATAACCCCGTTATTTTGAAAAATTTGACTATCCGGGAAAACTATCAAAACCTGCTGGATGCTGTGTCGCAGTCCTTTCCCCAGCGAAATATTACAGTGTCCTTTGACTGCTCTGATACTTTGTTTCTAGTAGAGCCGTACAATATTTTAGTCTACCGACTCCTTAAAGAGTTATTGACAAATGTCTACAAACACTCTGACGGAAATCATGCATGGATAATGCTGTCATTAGAGAATAACATTATAGAAAACAAAGCCGTTCAAAAGACTATCACAGAACACAATATGATTACATTGCGTATTGCAGATGACGGAACCGCAAACGCCGCCTGCTTAACTTCCACAGACACAACCAAACACAAGGGTATTTTTTCAATTACAGAACAGGTGCACGATCTGGACGGCACTATAACCCTCCGCGACAATACGCCGCATGGCATCTGCATCCAGATTCAAATTCCAATGAAGGGGAAACTTTCTTATGAATATTTTGTTAGTAGATGATCACAAGCTTTTCGCAAAAAGCCTGTCTGTCGCCTTGGACGAGTATTCCGATATCGAACAATTCTATATCGCGCAAAACATTCAGGACTTGGAGAAAATACTTTGTGAAAAAAATATCGATATGATCTTATTAGACATTAATCTCGGCAGTCTCAGCGATACAGACGGCTTGGAAATTGCATCGAACCTGCATCAGTCACACCCCACAGCAAAGCTTGTCATCCTCACAGGCTATGACCTTCCCGTCTACCGCCACGAGGCAAAGAAAATCGGCGTAAACGGATTCCTCAACAAAAGCATCAGCCCAGACGACCTCATCGCCTCGCTGACGCGCATTTATCAAGGAAACACCTGCTTTCCAACCGAAAAGAAAGAAATGATTATCGAAGACCTGACTGCCATGGAAAAGACAATTCTACAGCAGCTTAGCACCGGCAAAAAGCGCAAAACGATCGCCGACGAGCTATACATCAGCGAGCGAACCCTCTCAAACCACCTGCAGCACATCTTTGAAAAACTGGGTGTATCCTCAGCCGTCGAAGCCGTCACCAAGGCAATCCAGCTCGGATATATCCCGCCCTTATGCTGATATGGTTATCCAATATCTCTTAATGAGACAGCCATCAACCTCTATACTTTTTTCAAAGATACCGCCGTTTGCAAGAATCGTTTTTTCACTGGCTAAATTGTCCTCATCACATGTGATCAGAACCTTCTTTATATCTAACGCTTTGCAATGCTGCAAGTTCTGTCTTACCATTTCCTTAGCATATCCCTTTTCTCTCTCAGATGGGCGAACATAATATCCCATATGTCCACCCCATGTCCCTAAAATGGGGTGATTAATGTGATAGCGCAAATCAATTACACCAACAATTCTATTGTCCCTTTCCCGTACCGCAATATAAATACAGGAAGGAACCCTGTCTTTGGGACATGTTTCCACATTTTTATGCAAATCAATCGTATCAATCCATTCCTTCGCAGAAGAACACTCTTCAAGATTTCCACATCCGGCAAACTTATCCTTATCATTCGAATCTATTATTTCCTGCCGGAATTGCCAGATATCTTTCTCATACTCCATTGTCGGCTCAAGTAATTTTATATTGCTCATTTTCTTGCAACCTCTTTTTAATCTCTATCAGGATTCTTTTGCCCATCCATAGGCATATTTGACAGCTTTATGCCATCCTCTTATTCGTTTCTCCCTATCATCTACCCCAATTGAAGGCTCAAATACACAATTGCTCGCCCAGTTTTTCATGACTTCTTCTTTGCTTGTCCAGTATCCCACTGCAAGTCCTGCCAGATAGGCAGCTCCCATCGCAGTAGTCTCCACACACTGCGGGCGGATAACTGGAACATTCACAATATCGGCCTGCGTCTGCATCAGAAAATCATTTGCACTTGCCCCTCCATCTACCTTAAGTGAGGGAATCGCAATCATGGAGTCCGCCTCCATCGCCGCAAGTACATCATTTACCTGATATGCTATGGAATCCAGCGTCGCACGAATAATATGACATTTGTTGACACCGCGCGTAATTCCGACGATCGTCCCTCGCGCATACTGATCCCAGTAGGGCGCGCCCAAGCCAGTAAATGCTGGAACGACATAGCAGCCGTTTGTGTCAGCCACCTTTTTTGCCATGTACTCAGAATCCTCCGCCGAATCAATGATCCTCAGCTCATCGCGCAGCCACTGTATCGCTGCACCCGCCACAAAAATAGAGCCTTCCAGAGCATAAGTTACTTTCCCGTCAAGCCCCCATGCAATCGTTGTCACCAGTCCATTGTCGGAAAAAACCGGCTTTTCACCTGTATTCATGAGCAGAAAACAACCTGTTCCATAGGTGTTTTTCGCCTCTCCCGCAGTAAAGCATGTCTGCCCAAATAATGCTGCCTGCTGATCCCCTGCTGCCCCTGCAATCGGTATCGCTCCTCCGAGAAAGGACGCATCCGCCTCCCCATAGACGCAGCTTGAAGGCTTTACGACAGGAAGCATGGATTTTGGTATGTCCAGCTCTGCAAGAATTTCTTCATCCCACTCCAATGTATTGATATTAAAGAGCATCGTGCGGGAAGCGTTCGAATAATCTGTGACATGAACTGCCCCCTTGGTAAGCTTCCAGATCAGCCATGTTTCCACAGTGCCAAACAGCAAATCGCCATTTTCAGCCTTCTGCCTTGCCCCCGGCACATTGTCAAGAATCCATTTTACCTTTGTCGCCGAAAAATAAGCATCGATCACAAGACCTGTCTTTTGCTTATATTTCTCTGTAAGTCCCTTTTCTTTTAAGGCATCACATGCTTCTGCTGTCCGCCTGCACTGCCATACAATTGCATGATACACAGGAATCCCTGTATTTTTGTCCCACACGATCGCTGTCTCGCGCTGATTTGTAATACCAATCGCGGCAATATCCTTCGCGGAGGCTCCGATCATGTTCATCGCCTCGACTGCAACACCTAACTGACTCGCCCAGATCTCGTCTGCGTCATGCTCAACCCACCCGGGCTGCGGAAAATACTGCGTAAATTCTCTCTGTGCGACGCTGCACATCCTGCCTTTTTCATTAAATAGAATGCATCGGTTGCTGGTCGTCCCTGCATCTAATGCCATAATATATTTTCCCAATAACCTGTCCTCCTTGTACTAAGGATCTGTCACGAAATAACCTTACATTTTGACTTGTCTAAATTATAAGTTATTTCATGACTGCTCCTAACAATAATAACTTCTATATCTATCGCAGCATGATTTTCACATGATCGCTTTCAGGAAATGTGCTGACTGCTCTATACTTGCCAGCTGGTCTAAGTCCCCGAAATGCTCAATTGACAGATACCCGCGATAATCAGCCTCTTTCAGCTTTCTGACTAGCTGCGCAACAGGAATATATCCGCTTCCCGTCGGTACGGATTTCAGACCATTGCCCTCGCTTCCCCTGTCCTTGCAGTGTACATGTACGATATACCCTTTCAAATGCTCATATGCCTCCATCACATTCTCATAGCCAAATGCAAAATTTCCCATGTCAAATGTACATTTCAGGCCAGGTACATTTCTCATGAACCAGAGCAGTTCATTCATCCGCGAACACGGCGACCTGCTGTCATCAAAATCCTCGAGTGTCACATCCACTCCGAGCGGTTCCGCATACTGCGTAAGCTCCGTCAGCGCCTCTTTCATCGACTGAATACACAGATTCTGCTCCATAAACCGCTCCACGGCAAAATAATCGCCGCTCACGCGGTGAAGCGCTTTTGCCTCCTCCATGTCCAAAAATCCCGGCACGATCAGAACGCGTTTTACTCCCAGCTGATGTGCCATATCGATCTGCTCTTTTCCGACACGGATATCAGAGCTGTTTCTCAGGTCATAAAACTGATAGATACTTGCCACTTCCATATAATTATACCGAAGCGCCTCATCAATCCGGTCATAGTCCGTGCAAAGCCGTTTATATTCAATATCAATACCGCGTATACCAAAATCACTGCAGTATCTCATGATCTGATTCAGCGACTTGTCCCCTTGTGACTGATTAACCGCCTGTATAATGTGGTCATAAAATACAGACAGCCTGACTGGGTTGGCGTACTCTTCCTCAAGTGTCACCTTCACCGCCGTGCAGTCAAGCGGCCTTTGCTGTCTCTTAACTTCCGAGCACCAATACACTGCATTGGTAAGAATCCGCTGGATCTCGGGCATATGATAAATCGGATACTCCTCATGCCCCGGCTGAAAATAAAAGATTCTGCCCTGTCCGCGTTGAAAAGTGCAGCCGCTCCGAAATACCTCACCACCTGCAAACCAGCCTGTAAAGACTACATCGTCAGGCTTCGGAATGTCAAAGTACTCACCATACATTTCCTCAATCGGAATGTCAAAATGCGCCGAAACCCCCTGTGCAATCGGGTGATATGGCGCTGTCACAAACAATCGCTCACGATCCCCATGTCTCCAGCGAAGTGTCATACTTGTCCCCATGAGCAGACTCATAACCTTTGCCAAATGTGCCGAATGAAGCGCAATCAGTCCCATTCCCTGCAGCACATGGCGCTTCACACGCTCCGCTACCTCATCGGAAAACTCATGATGTGCCATATGTCCCCAGTAAATCAGCACATCTGTGTCCGCAAGAACCTCCTCAGTCAAACCATGCTCCGGCTCCTCCAAGGTGGCCGTCCGCACAAAAATATTCCTGTCCTGCTTCAGGAAATCCGCAATGCAGCCGTGGATTCCATGCGGATAAATCTGCTGCACTTCCTCCTGTCTCTGCTCATGAAGATTTTCATTCCATACGGTTACTTTGACCATAATTCTCCTCCCTTCGATCTACAAATATGTCTTTTACAATTCCAGCTGCCTGAACTCCTTTGACGCCGCTTCGTACAGCTACACCTTTCGGGTTAAAACCTCAGATGGATCCAGCATTCTGTTCATTTCCTTGACACGCTCTAAAATCTGTCTCGGCGAAATTGTCCCTTTCTTGTGAAGCCTTCCTTCATGAATGCTTGTGAACGCCACATAGTACTCGCCTCCGAACAGCTCTTTGTATGTATCCATAGGATTGAGGTACATTCGCGGCAATAACATCATATAAGTACTGCTCATCGCGTTCTCCCAGACCTCCTCCTCGGTCAAGTCCCAGGTAGCCATCATGACTCTCGGAAGCTTCGCGGAAGGCTGCAAATAATTTATTTGACACTGATATTCCCACCCGGCTGTGAATCTGATGAATACATAATATAAAACTCCTGTACCACTTTTTCCGCGGGCTTTGCATACAATTCATAATCACGCCGCTTTGCTGCCTCACTCTCTTCATACAGATTGTCTATCCACGACCAAAGTGCGAATCCCCTCACCCAGCTTCGCTTTTTGCAGGCTCGAAACATTGCTTTATACCAATCCGCCTGCTCCTCCAAGTCACACTCTCCCTGCACTGACCAGTCATTTGGCACATATTTTGAGCCCACGACGGACATACAGCCTGCCTCCGCGAAAAAGAACGGCTTTTGATACTTTGCAACAACAGGCTCAATCCTGTCGAGTTGTCTGTCCCAGTCGTCAATTGGGTAATATCCACTTGATGAGATCACATCTACACAATCCCACCATGTGACATTGTGTTCCTGATATTTATCTGTATTGTAGGAGACCAACCCTTTGAAATCCTTTCGTATCTCTGCGATGGTCTGCCTCCACTCGTCTGCACGCCGCTCTGACATGACCATCTCACAGCCTGCAATATGCATCTCGCATCCCATCTCCTGCGCTATTTGGGCATAATGGTTCTGAAACTCCATATACGAAGGAAACCAATTGCTCCATTTTGGCTCGCAGGGTACATCTTCGTCAAAGAAATTGATATGCGCACGCCATGTTCCGTTTTTGCAGTTGACAGTGGGCTTTAACGCCACGCGAAGTCCAAGCACATGCGCATAGTCAATCATTTGCTTCAACTCGCTGTCTGTCATCGTTCTGTTGGAGGTGTAATCAATCTGCTCTGACTGGGGTGTTTCCTGCAGTCCGCCTGGAACAAGAATAATGAAATTGGCATTTGTGCGCTCTTTCATAAGTTTGAGACTTTGTCTGGCTCTCTCCTTTGCCAAATTTCCCGCAGGCGCAAACGGGGCAAATGTGATGCCGTTTATATAAGGTAATGTGATCATAGAAACTCCCTTCAATTTAGCATATTCTGGATATTTGAATTTTTCAGACAACATATGCAGAATTTATTTCATCTATCCTGTATAGACCGATAACCAAACCAAATAATCAATCTTCCTCTTTTTATCTACAATAGTAGAAATTCTTTAAAAATACCACACAAGCGGTAATTGTGCTCGACTGATACATCTACAGCAGTAGAGATTCATTAAGGTTATCAAACTCTTGCCATTGTGCGGACTGCGTTACAGACACAATTTTTTGTACAAGCATACCAATCTATTTGGTAACCTTTTCCTAATTATACATATTCCGTCTCTTGTTTGCAACTTTTAATGTACAATCAATATATCCTTCATTTACATCAATATCCCTCAACAACGCGACCCGCTCTATTTCCTCCCTGTCCAGCCGATATTCCTCAATTTTCTCAAAGTCCTCTGACTGCAGCTTTATTCCATACAATCCACCATACTCCTCGCGGTATTCTGTTGAAAAATAATCTGGCACCAGATTAAAGTGCATCAACCCTATATACTCCATTGGCAGATCACACAGACCAATTTCCTCAAGACACTCACGTATGATACATTCCCGCATGGTCTCGCCATCCTCCATGCATTCCCCAAAAGTCTCCCAATCCTTTCGCAACCGGTTCCATCCAAGCAGATAGTCACTGCCCACCATCACAACTGCAAGGCAGTGTGTCACAGGGGTGTACTGCTCCATTGCAATATTTTCACCAATCTTAATGAGCTCCACAAATTCATTTCCTTTACTATCCTTAAACATCATACAATCCTTCTTAAATCATATGGGAGAAAAGAAAAACGCTTGTCAGAGAATATTTTCCCTAACAAGCGTGGATCAGACTTACGTCTCCTATAGAAATAGCATATCAAAAAAATCTGTATTTGTCAAAAAATAAGGCAAAATTATTTACTACTCATTTAACGTTCATCTCCACATCCGACACAAACTGATCTGGGTAACGTTTGCTCCCGCAATAGCCACAGACCCCCATCCGTGGGGAGTTGCATACATCCAGCAGCATCTCTTCCCCACAACTATGCGTCTTGCCGCAGTCCTCACACAGAAAACCATATCCTCCTTCACAATAACACATCGCACAGAGTAATGCCGCAGGTTTCTCTCCGCATTCTTCACACACATATTCATGTGGATTATTTCTTGACAGGATTGTCAGTTTTTCCTTCTTCCAATTCTTGATCCGGTAATTGACCACTGTGATCGTAAGCACTGTCGTATCACCAAAATCATATTCATAACCAAATGTCATACCTTTGCGCAGTACTGTACTCAGTTTGCAATTCATACTCCTTGCAGGTTCCCCCCATGCGGAAGACTCCTCTGGATCAATGTCATAGCTTATACCATCGATGTCAAATGCACTCAAATGACCACAGCATTCAAGCCAAATATCCCGCAGAAATGTATCAATGTCCCGTAAAGTTGCCGTATCCTTAATCTCGATAAACATCCAATAATCCCTGCTGTATGCAAAACAAATCGCCAGTTCAAAATATCCGCACTGTTTCATTCCCGTATCTGCCGCAAGCTGGCTTTGGCGTTCCTTACAGGTTGGCAGGTGTTTATTCATATAACTGAATGTGTATTGTTTTCCGCAAAATTTACATTTCCCTTTTATTTTCTGAGCCATATCGTTTGTCCTTTCTTCCTTTCTCTTAACCATTTGAACTGATCTGTGTGATTTTACCCGATGAGGCATTCTTTTCCCTTGAAGGCAAAATTGTATTTTTTTATTTGTTCTGGTGCAAAGCTTTTTGCGATGAATTCTGCCTCATACTGCTTTTCATCAATCTGGGAAAGGGCATTTGCAACAGTTTCCTTTAGTTCTTTTTCCTTCTTAGGCTTATGCACTTTAAACTCGATAATGCAGGCACAGTCCTCCTCCCTGTCAGCATGATATCATAGCGCCCGAACCTGTGCGGACGTGTGATCAAAGTCACATCAGAGCCTGTCTCTCACCATTCCCTGATCAAATCTGTCTTGTCAATGTAGAACCGATTCTCTTCCCGCAGCTTGTCAAACCGCTGTACACCTATGTTTACCACCGTACTACTATCTATATCAATCCCTCCATTTCTGCAGGACTTTAACACTTTATAAAATATCGCAAAGCTCCATTAAACTGTTTACAACAAGGTCAGCCTTTTCAATATCCTGCGAAATATTCCAATACTTCCCGAAACCTTGTTTGATCCATATTGTGTGCATGCCTAACAAATTGGCAGGTATAATATCATTGTCAATCCGGTCGCCGATCATGACAGCATCACTTGGCTTACATTTACCTCTCTCTAATGCTATTTCAAATATCCTCTTATCTGGTTTTGCAACACCTTCCTCCGCTGATGCAACAACAAGATCAATATACTGCATAATCCCATGCTGCGCCAGACGTTCTTTTGTTCCCAATGATTGATTTGCGATCACACCAATTTTATATTTCTTTCTTGGGAACTGCTCGTCCCTTAATTTCTCAAGACAGGTCTTTGCATCCTCATATAATACCTCATCTTCACGATGCCATATCGGTTTGGGCAAACCAAGCAGCTTTGCCGTTTCCAAGTCGCCTTTTTTGTTCTGCTTATAGAAATTCATGGCGATTTCATATATTTTTTCAAATGGTTCATTTACGGCTTCCGCCATATCCCGTATTCTATGTTCATAAGCTTTCTCTTCGTTGATCAATGTGGAACCTACATCAAAAAACAGCCATTTTACATTTTCAAACATCTTTTTTCCTTTAATAATAATCACATTGCATTTCCCACTGCTGATTCTCCTTGCAATAGAAAAAGTAAAAACTGCCAATAAATATATTCTCATCAAAATGCTGTTTCATATAATTTTTGATATCCTGATCAGCTATTACATCAACCAATATTCCCTCCTCAATGTCTATTCCATACATTTTGCAGTCCTTGAACACTACCCACAAATCAGGAAACATATCTACAGCTTCATCCCATGTCAAATGTTCTCATATATAATGATTTTTATTGACTGGCATATCCCCACTTCCTTCCCATCATAATAATAGATATTTTTATTATACTGTAAATTTCTGTATCTATCAAATTTTTCCGAATTTAAATTTATATGAAACTCGAAATATCTGTTTCCCATTTTATTTCTTTAAGGATCCTAACCTCTGTTCAAGAAACTTCTCTTGCATATTGTATTGGAGAATTTCAAAACGGACAGGTTCTATTAATGAATTGCGACGAGTAGGGGGGATAAGCTTTCCCCCTACTCACGGCGCCTGTATAATTCCGCAAAATAGCTGTTGTTTGCCAGCAATTCCGCAAAAGTTCCATTTCCAACAATCTTCCCATCCCGAAATACAAAGATTCGGTCAAATCCGCTAATAGATGTCAAATGATGGACAATCGCGATAACCGTGGCATGCTTCACCTGCGCTAAAGCATTTTTCATGACAATGCTTTCCGTTACATTGTCCAATGCCGATGTTGCTTCGTCTAAAACAACAATCTCAGGATCATCAAACCACAGTCTTGCCAAAGCCAGCCGCTGCTTTTCTCCACCTGACAGGCAGGTTCCCTTTTCACCGATTCTTGTATCCACTCCGTTGTCCAATGACGCAATCATTGACAGCAGCTGTATGTCTTCCAGACTCGCATGAATCCCGGCATCTGAAACTTCTCTGTCAAATACCAGATTTTCTCTAATTGTGCCATCAAATACAGGTGTGTCCTGTGATAAATAGGACACTTTTTCATACAGCGATTCCAACGAGGACTTTTTTAGCGGTTCCCCGTCAAAAAGGATCTCACCATCCTCATACTTGAGCAATCCGACTAATATTTTTGCCAATGTCGATTTCCCGGAACCTGATTCACCGACAAATGCCACTTTTTCTCCCCTCCTGATCGTTAGGTTGACTGACTCAAGAACCTTTTTATTCTCATAAACAAAGGATAAGTTCTCAACGCAAATCGCATATGAGAGTGTGTCAAAAACAACACCTTGCTGAAGCTGCATATCCTCTTTCAAGTCTAACAGCCCCATAAACCGCAGCCAAGCCGTTTTGTTTAATCTGTACTGGACGTAAATGACGTTAAATATTGCAATGGGCGTATACGCATTATCAATCAGCGTAATTAACGCAACGACAGCGCCGACAGACAAATGGCTGCTTTTCCACGCATAGGTCAGAATTCCAATATCCAGACAGGCAACTAACAATGCAAATATCGTGAAAAATGCTTCATGTATCATGGTCATTTTTACTTTTGACAATACGATGATCCGCTTGGCTTTCGCTGCCTTTCTGATCTCATTTGGAAATTGGTGTTTCATGCGGAAAACCGGCATTTCCATGAAACCGCGCACGAGAAAGTGGTTTAGTTCCTCCTCATTTGTCAGTATCTTTTCCTTGATCTGGTACAATCCCTTAAGCAGTAAGTTGGTCACGATAAATACGATGACATATCCTGCCAAGAGAAAATACGTTATCGTTCTGTCTATTTTCCAGATAAAATATAAGCTGAATAAGATTGTCGGAATTAAAATCCTGACAACACAGAACCAAAAGTCATAGAGAACCCCTTTTCCTGCATTGGCGCCATTTTCAATCTGCTGTACTAATTTTCCTGTCCCAAGCTTCTGGTATTCCGAATAATCCATTCTGCCTATTTTCTGCAATGCCAGCAATTTGAAATCCAGATAGATCTCATTTCCCAGTTTGGCGGACGGATACTCGTCCAAATAGTTCATAACATAATTTATAAAAAGAACAACACCATAAAACAAGATTCCATAAACGGTTATTGCCCTGTCTGTCAATCCATCAATGATCTTTTGAAAATAGCCAGCTTTATAATTGGACATAAATGCATTGAATAAGCCTGTTAACAGATACACAATAACCCAATTTCTATTATTTTTTAAGATTTCTTTCATATAACGCATAACTGTACTCCTTTGCTAATACTATTATTTCAATTGAGACAGTACAGTTGTGACTGTTAGCAAGTTCCATGATCTTTCCTCAGCACAATCTGCTAACAGTTTGTATCAACTGTACTGAGTAAATATCTCGGATATATTTCATAAAATGAATTCACCTCAATTCCCGTTCTTATCTTAAACATTATTTATGATACCACACGATTTATACCCCCTGGATCTTTCGCCTTGATACGCTCTATTTCCTCTTCAATCATATTACCAAAAGTCTTATCATCCAATCCAAGACTTTCCTTTGCAGCTGCCGACTCATCTGCAAATGCATCAAATATCGCCTGCTTATCTTCGAGCAATGCAGTCATCTTCTCATCCACTGTGTTCTCACAGAGCAGTCTGTATACCAGCACGTTTCTTGTCTGTCCCATGCGATAGGCCCTTGAAATAGCCTGATTTTCGATCGATGGTTTAAACTGCGGCTCGCATAAGATCACTACACTGGCAGATTGAATATTCAGACCAGTACCACCGGACTGAATCTGCGCGGTAAGTACAGTTCCTGCCGGAGCCTGGTTAAACTCATCAATAATCTCCTGTCTGCGCTGGGGCGATATGGAACCATTGATCGGGTTTAGGCATCTGTTTCCGAGCAGCAATGTAATCTTGCGGATCGTATCTAAAAAAAATGAAAAAACCAATATTTTTCTTCCTTCTGCCTCTGCATTCTCAATAATTTCCAGCATACGTTTTGCCTTTGAGGAATTTTTCAAGTCATCAACATTCCATGATACACGGCGTATGTCTGCATAATTCTTTGCCATTATGGACTGTTCGTAAATCTTTTCTTCCATATCGGATATAGTACACCATTCTTTGATGTCTGCCAATTCCGGCAGCTCTGTCAGAACATCTTCGCGCTTACGGCGGTAATACACGGGAGCGACTTTTTCCCTAAACTGCGGTGCAGATGCTAATGACACCATGCTTTTAATCTGGGAAGCAATCGCAGGCTGCAATATTTGAATCAGTGAAATCATTTCATCGACTCTGTTTTCAAGCGCTGTGCCTGTCATAAACAGCAGACGCACGGCATGCCCACTCAGGTTCTTTACATTTACTGTCCGTCGTGCCTCCGGATTCTTGATATAATGTGCCTCATCCACAACAAGAAGCGTAAATTTGAAACTGTCTTCCAATGTAAAATAATTGGTTGTTTCATATGTAGTAACCGCAACACCACCTGTTTTAACCCACTCTTTCAAGGCAGAATCACGTCCCTGACCGTGGACTTTTGTCACTTGCAGCATACTTTGTTTCCGAATTTCACGACACCAGTTTGTAATAACACTGGCGGGACAGACAACTACAAAATGGGTTGCTCCTGTATTTTTGAGGGAGACCATTGTGGCAATCGCCTGAATCGTCTTTCCGAGTCCCATTTCATCGCCAAGCAAAACCCGCCCCTGGTGCAAGGCATATTTTACGCCCCATTCCTGATACCGCCGCAGTTCACAGAGTAATCCCTCTGGAAAAAAACATTCATCCTGGATCTCCCTTGCCAATTCTTCAGGCAATCCATAAACCGCATCATTTGTCCCCAGAATACCAGGAACAACTTCCTCCAGTACATTGAAGAACCGGATCGAATCTGCTCCAAAGTCAGACCATGCGTCCCCGTCAGTAATATTGCGGACAGAGTCCAGCGCAGATATCGTTTTCTCAGCCTCAATGCCATATCCATTTGACAGAAAGAAACTTAATGCGTTATATGCCTCCTGTGCTTTTTTCTTTTTGCGTCTTGAAGTGAATAACCATTTGAAACTGCTGACTGCAGGCGCTAAATCCTCCAACGCATATTCTATCTTCCTTTTATTGAGAGAAAGCAATTGCCTGCAGGTTTCGGCATACAAAATACATTTTCTATACTTCGATACAGCCGTGACCAGCTGCGTAGCAGAAGGATTTTTGTCATCGCTGCTCAGGCGTATTTTAGCTCCTTTCCTTGCCTGGGCGGTCAGCTCATCCACAACTCGTTTCATGGAATATACAGCATCCTCACTCACCCCTCGTACAGAGGCAATACTTTGTACAGAAGCGGTTGCAAAATCCGCTATCGTATGATATCCATAATCTCTCAGAACTTTTGTACGAAATCCGAGCTTATCCCTGTTGACTTCTTCAATTGGGATTTCTTTCAGAATATTCAGCACTTCCTGTGCCACAAGTTTATCAGATGCCAAAACAATTTCTGAACGGTACTGCTCTATTATTTGTACTGCATTTTCTAACCGTTTCCTTAATTCAATATGATCATCAATAAGCCGTTTCGCATCCTTTGATGTAAAAGATCTTGCCACAGATTATACCTCCGTTTCACTCAATACAAAAAAATGGAATGCATCCTCTGTTTCCACATCTCGGATCAGCAGTCTTTTCGTTTCTATTCGCATCAGCATATCCTCCGTAAATTCTTTATACTTCCCTGCCGTTTATTCGCATATGAAACACGTCTATATTGACCTGACAAAAATAAATCATGGCAGTTTTCTGTCATTTGCCCGGAATTTAGTATAACATATTTTCATAACACATGCTACCTCTCACATTTATATTAAAGAAATAAGAAAGCGCAGTGGTTGAGATGAATCAAGTCACGGTACGTGGGTTTGACACCACAAAGTATAATATACGTCAGAAATTATTAACCCTTCGATAGCAAAATTGCCGTTACTGTTCACACCCCCATCAAAGTAGTGGGAATCGAGCGCCAAAATGCTAAAAGCTTTCGCTTTTTCCCTTTAGCATTTTGTGTGCATAAATGTTGCTGTTCACACCGAAAAAACGTCTAAATATGCAAAACACAGTAGGGGTGTGAACAGTAACAAATTGCCCAAATCTCATATTTTCGATATAAAAAACTGATACAACACAAATGCATATTGTGCTATAATATTGATGAATATAATATATGTCAATATCCTATAGAATTACTGTACAAATCATTTAGAAGGGAGCATATGGCTATGAGAAGACTAAGAGATATTTTAAACACATCAAAGAAGATGGCGGTATCTGCTGTCTGTGTGGCAGAGATATTGCTGATACCATGCGGGCTTGCTGCATGTACAGCCAATAACAGCAGTGTGGCCGAGCAGATTACTCTTGAGAAAGCGGAGGAGATCGCCTTGGCAGATGCCAAAGTAACAGCATCAGACATTACATCAATTAAATCAAAACCAGATACGAGCAATAACGTATTTGATATTGAGTTTTATGCCGATGATGTGAAATATGAGTATGAAATTACGGCGGATACGGGCGATATCTATAGCAGGAGCAAAGAAATCCTTACCAGTCAGGAGAATGTTCCTAATGAAACCAAACAAGACATGAGCCTTGCAGAGGAAACACAGTCAGACACTACTCCTGCTCCAAGCGAATCCCGGCAAGATACAACCCAGCAAGATACTACAGAGCAAAATACAACCCAGTCAGGGTCTGTACAGCAAAACACAACCCAGTCAGGATCTGTACGGCAAAACACAACCCAGTCAGGATCTGTACAACAAAATGCAGCTCAGCCAGGCACCACAACCCAGTCAGGATCTGCACAACAAAATGCAACGCTGCCAAATGAAACGCAGCAAAACACGTCACAGCCCACCCCGAACAGCAAGGGACAGATCAGTCTTGACGATGCAAAAAAAGCGGCACTCGCAGATGCAGGACTGTCTTCTTCTGATGTGACCTATACAAAGGAAAAACTGGACTACGAAGATGGTATTGCAGTATATGAAATTGAGTTTTATACCAGTACTATGGAATATGAGTATGAGATCCATGCCACAACTGGTGCCGTATACAGTAAAGATGTGGAGACACATCATACCGGAACAGGACACGGAAATCATACCCAGGCTTCCGGAACCTATATCGGTGATGACAGTGCCAGATCAATTGCCCTCAATCATGCAGGCTTTTCGGCGTCAGATGTTACCCGTTTAAAATCTGAGTTTGATATCGATGACGGACAGGCCGTGTATGAGGTAGAATTTTATAAAGATGGCAGAGAATATGATTATGAAATCAATGCATCGGACGGAACCATCCTAAAATATGAAGTAGACTGATTGCATTACCGTTTTTATAACAGTTCGTTGATTTTTGATAGTGCCAGTAGTATAATGAATTAAAATATTGTTCTCTTAACTGACGGTAAATTCGTGTTGATACAGAGAAGTTGTTCTGATTGAGGAGGAAGTTGTTCGATGAAAAGAAAGAAATTGCTGCAGGAAGTTGTATATGTCCTGTTTCTTTTGTTAGTTATGATTATCATATTCCAGTGGTACACAACACGAAACAGAGAGCGTATCGAAGAGCGAAACAAAAACTATGCGGCGGATTCAGCGCAGATGAAGGCAGAACAGATTGACAATGAATTGAACAATGCGCTAAATATAATTAGTACATATTCTTATTTTGTGGGAGAGAGCCTCGAAAAACCAGTCATTACAGTTCAAATGTTGGAAAAGATGGAAGAAAAGGTTGTATTTGACGCAGTGCTGTTCACAGATGTAAATGGTACAGATTACATTTCCGACGGGCGGACTGCTGATGTAGAACAACGTCGTTTTTATAAGGATGGTATCAAAGGCAGCACAGGCATCGAGATTGTTTTTGACTCCTACTTTTTTGATGAGACAATGGCGTGCTTTTATACGCCTATATATTACGAAGATGAAATTGTCGGGGTGTTGCGAGGCGCATATCTGGCAGAGGAATATCTGCAGAATATGCTTGTCACGACTTACTTTGGCGAACAGGCTGATGTATTTTTGTGTACACCGGACGGAAGGGTTATTGCAAGCTCTGACAGCAATATCTATGACAGACATCTGATCGATGTATTGACAGAACAGGACGTGGTTGATCCGGATACGGCGCTCAAAGCCAAAGAAGTATTCGAGAACGGCGGAAGCGGAGCTTTTGTCTGCAGCAATAAGAGCAAAACGGATAATATCTGTGTAACTTATCTGCCAGACAATGAATATGTCCTTGTGCAGATATTTCCTAAAAATGTTACACAGAGCATGATTAATGCAGAGAATCTGGTAGGCTTTAAGCTAGAGGGCATGCTGATCGCCTTATTTGTGATCTATATTATAACACTGCTCATCAGAGCAGGACATGAAAAGAAACTGCTAGAGAAGGAAAATCTGGAAATGGGGTATATTATAGATGGTGTCAACACACTGTTTACCCGTTTTGCGTTAGTTGACTTTGAGGCAGACACATACCAATATCTGGCAGGAACAAAGCCAGAGGACAGCAACATTGCTGTCAGCGGAAGCTATAAGGAGTTATCAGAGCGCTTGTGTTCCATTCTGTTAAATGAGAATGACCGCCCGGAGTTTGCCAGACAGATTGAAAAAGATGCGTTGATTACAGCTTTGGAAAAGCACAACGACGTGCGTTTTGAATGTTATGTCCTGCGTGGTGACAAGGCTGAGTGGGAACATGTAAATGTCATTTGCCTGGAACGCAGGGACGGAAAGGCAAACAAGGTTTTATTCACCAGACAGAATATTACGGACATCAAACTGAAGGAACTGAGTATTCAGGCAGAAATGGCACTTGCGAACCGCAAGGAAAGGCAGTACCGGATCGCGATTACATCAAATGCATTCAACACGTTTGAATTTAATCTGACGAAAGATTTGATCGAACACGATATTGTGCGTGAAATAAACGGTAACAAAATATCGCTGCTGGAAAAGATAGGATTAAAAGCACCCTGCAAGGCTTCGGAGTGTTTTGAGAAATGGAAATCCTATATTTTGGAGGAGTCTATGGAGGACTACTGCAAAATGGTCAACATAGAATACCTGAAGGCATGTTTCGAAAAGGGCGACGCAGAGATTGATGTTGATTATTGGGGACGAATTTCCGAAGAAGAGCACATATGCATACGACAGTCCTTTGTCATGACACGGGAGAATGATACCAATGACATTATTGTTATGGTTGTGTCAAAAGAGATTACGGAGCAGGTGCGGAAGCAGAAAGAACAGACGCAGGCACTGCAGGACGCGCTGATGCAGGCGCAGCATGCGAACAAGGCAAAAACAACTTTCCTCTCCAACATGTCGCATGATATCCGTACACCTATGAACGCAATCATCGGATTTACGACGATTGCAGTGAGCCATATCGACAACAAAGATCAGGTCCGCGACTGCCTGCAGAAGGTTCTCTCATCAAGCAATCATCTGCTTAGTCTGATCAATGACATTCTTGATATGAGCCGGATCGAGAGTGGAAGAGTTCAGATCAAGGAACAGGAGTGTAACATTTCCGAGCTGATGCACAATCTTGTGAATATCATTCAGCCACAGGTAAAGGCGAAACAGCTGGAGTTGTTCATTGATACCTTTGAGGTCGTAAATGAGGACGTGATCGCCGACTCCCTGAAATTAAATCAGGTATTTATCAATCTGCTGAGCAATGCCGTAAAATATACACCGGCAGGAGGAACGGTCTCGTTCCGGATTATGCAGAAAACAACGTTCCATCATGGATATGGAGATTATGTTTTTATTGTCAAGGATAATGGAATCGGCATGTCGAAGGAATTTGCAAAGCATATCTTTGAGCCGTTTGAGCGTGAAGTGACTGTGACGCAGTCTGGCATTCAGGGTACGGGACTGGGCATGGCAATCACAAAGAACATTGTCGAAATGATGAATGGTACGATTACCGTCGAAAGCGAAGTAGGTAAAGGAAGTACCTTTACAGTAGAGCTTACATTAAAGCTGCAGGATGTGGCGAAGAATGCAGAGCAGTTGAAAGAGCTGAACGGTCTGCGGGCATTGGTTGTGGACGACGACTTTAATATCTGCGACAGTGTGAGCAAGATGCTAAAGCAGATTGGAATGCGCGCTGAATGGACCACTTCTGGCAGAGAAGCCGCATACCGCGCAAAGTCAGCATATGAGGAAGGCGATTCATACCACACTTATATCATTGACTGGCAGATGCCGGAACTTAGCGGTGTGGAAACGGCAAAGAAAATCCGCGCCGTGGTTGGAATGGAAGTGCCTATAATCATTTTAACGGCATATGACTGGACAGACATCGAGGAAGAAGCGAAATCAGCAGGCGTTACAGCATTTTGTGCTAAGCCGCTCTTCATGTCTGATCTGAAGTCGGCACTGCTTGCAGCAAACAATCTGACGGACAAAGATGCAGAAACCGCTGCTACATGGACTTTGGCTGATTTCAGCGGAAAACGCGTTTTATTGGTGGAAGATATTGAGCTGAACCGCGAGATTGCGGAAGTGATTTTGACAGAATCAGGTTTCCTTGTAGAAACGGCTCCAGATGGAACAGATGCAGTTGCGATGGTAAGTCAGTCAGAGGAGTATTACTATGATGCAGTCTTAATGGATGTACAAATGCCGATTATGGACGGATATGAAGCGACAAGGACAATCCGCAACATGCAAAGAAAAGACGTGAAAAAACTACCAATTATTGCCATGACCGCTAATGCATTGGAAGAGGACAAAGAGGCCGCATTAAAGAACGGAATGAATGCCCATATTTCAAAACCGCTTGATATGGACATTTTTATAGACGTGCTTCGCCAGTTCCTTGGTTAACATCTGATTTAAAAATTCAAAAATAGAATAGGAGATGGGGATTTTATGTGTACAGCAGCGACATATCAGACAAAAGATTTTTACTTTGGCAGAACTCTGGATTATGAATTTTCATACGGAGATGAGGTGGTGATCACACCGCGCGATTATGCTTTTGCCTTTCGACATATGGACGCGATAGCACATCATTATGCCATGATCGGCATGGCCTGCGCCATGGATGCGTATCCGTTATATTATGAAGCAGTAAATGAAAAAGGCCTGGGCATGGCGGGTTTAAATTTTGTTGGAAATGCAGATTATAAGGAAATCGCAGCAGATAAGGATAACGTGGCACAGTTTGAGTTTATCCCCTGGATTTTAGGGCAATGCAGCTCCGTTAAAGAAGCGAGGAGGCTATTAGACAAAATCAATCTTGTCAATACACCTTTTAGTGATGAACTGCCGTTGGCGCAGCTTCATTGGATCATTGCGGATTGTGAGGAAACAATCGTTGTGGAATCAGTCAAAGAGGGAATTCATGTTTATGATAACCCCGTGGGAGTTCTGACAAACAATCCGCCTTTCGATGAGCAGATGCTTCAGTTAAACAATTATATGCATTTGTCGCCCAAGAATCCACAGAATCACTTTTCTGACCAGCTGCCCCTGAAAGCATATAGTCGTGGCATGGGTGCTTTGGGACTTCCAGGAGATTTATCATCACAGTCGCGGTTTGTAAGGGCTGCTTTTGTGAAAATGAATTCGGTTTCCGGCGATTCGGATGAGGAAAGTGTCAGCCAGTTTTTCCATATTCTGGGCTCTGTTGACCAGCAGAGAGGCTGTTGCGATGTCGATGACGGGAAGTTTGAAATTACAATCTATACATCATGTTGCAATACAGATAAAGGAATTTATTACTATACAACCTATGATAATCATCAAATAACGGCAGTGGATATGAACAGAGAAAATCTTGACAGTTCCGATGTCGTGCGCTATCCGCTTATCCGCAGGGAGCAGATTCGAAAGCAAAATTGAAAATACAAGGGAGAAGAAGGGGCTGTCTGGAAATAGACACCCCCTTTTTGTATTCTGGCATATATAGCAATCAATTATTATATTGGCTTATCTTACACAGTCAATCAAACATTCATTTTTTCGCTACTACATAGAATGTATGCGTATATAATGGCATTTTTAGCATTGCCGTATTCCACAATGCCAAAAAATCCCTGTTGCTGATTGTTCTGTTATATGTTTTCCCACTGCAGTTGACAGATTCTGCCGCTGACTCTGCCAGAAAAAGATTGTCTTTATCATATCCGACAACTGGTACAAAGTGAAGCCATCTCTTATCCCTTCTGACTTTTATGAATACAATGACTGGATTTCCTTTACACACTTCTGCTTTCAATGCATTCAGATTTCCGGCGCAGTATTTTACATGAAACCCATAACTTTCGAGCACTTTTTTGATTCCTTTGGGAGGCACACAGCCATCGGACGCTTTGTAAGGCATCTTTTGATATATCTCCGTCCCATTGGCAGGGATATCATAGTGACGCAGAAGATACGCAGCAGCATATCCTGAGCATTCATTTCCTTTTTGTATATCAATATGATTCTCTTTACTGACTACAAATTGCGAGATGCTGTTTGAGATTGATATTTTTAATGAGTAGCTGCCCATCACTATGATATCTGCAATTGTCGTGATGACAAATGCGCTGATCCATGTCACCATGAGCATCCACACGATCCATTCCATTTGGCTTCACCTCCCCCAATCTGTTTTTATAATGTATAGAACTTCACAATATCTTCATATTTCTGAACATTTCCTTGCCAGAGTCCGGGATATTTTCCGGCTGGGTGAAATATCCCGATTTACTGCCATACTTGTAGCTGCTGTCAGCTGAGGGATTTTCTGTCTGTGAGAGCAAATATCCGCCATTTCCGTTGCTTGTAATTTCCAGATAAATCGTTTTGTCCTCGTGTGTCAGTGTCAGATTGCAGATGCCATTTTCATCAAATGAGTCTGTGATCTCTATCTTCTGATCATAATAATAAACCCAGACTTTTCCCTCCTCATCTTGTTTGACATCAGCAGACTCACTCATATGGGCAGCAACCTCATCTGCCGACAGCCAGGTCGCATTGCCGTTTTCATCAAAACTCACTCCGCCGACGACTACAACTGCGTATGCGACTGCCGCTGCAAAGAGATTATTCTGGTATATCGCCGCCAGCTCTTGTACGGACCGTCTCATGAGTGCTCCTTTTATGACCTTTATATTCTTGTTTAAAAGACCTTTCACTTATAACACAACTGAGAGAGGAGAATGGTTACAAAAATTTTAGTTTTTTGATATCAGAAATAGGAATCAGCAGTTAATTTGATATTGAATCTGCGCTAATTCCTCATCAGTCAGAAAGTGGCACCAGAAACCAGATTGCGGTTCTGTGAAATTGTATTGTGGAGGTTTTTCCCAGTCTTTAGGATCAACAAGTTTTAACATAACATTATATTTCCTTTCATTTATCAGTGTTTATAGTAGTATAAAGTATATTTGATGTGCTAATTATACATTTATACTTATATATTGTAAAGAAATATATTACTGTTCATTTACAATTTGGTATTCTCTTGTAAATTCCATAATAAGCAACTGGAGATAATTAATTGAAGCATCTGTTGTCAACCTTCCATACAATGATTTGTCATAGCCAGTACGCCTTGATAGTTAGCTTTATCTGCCTATGAAATGTATGGGCACATGCAACCATCTTATTTGTCTGCCTTACATATGAAGATTTATCCTGTGCCATTTGTACAATTCCTTATTGTAATTTTTAATATTGTGTATAACTTTCTAAAAATGTGTATAAGTGTATAAAAAATAAAACGCCACGACATTATTTTTAATAGTCGTGGTGTTATTATGTACTCACTTTAATTCTTAGGAACTGTAGAAAAATAAGTGACACATCTTGACTTGTCTATTTCTCCGATATCAAATTGCTAAGGCAATTGCACAAAAAGCCTCGCCGTAGCCCGCTATGCCTACGTTTTTTGCACTGCACTTTCGATGAAATATCCTGCGCAATCTGCATCACTTATTTTTCTACAGTTCCTTATTTGCCCTGCTTCAGCAACACAGTCATTTTATCAACGATATTATTAATCACATTTGCCTGCATTGCGACATTTGTTGTGTCATTTGCATTGTTCTCAGCCATTGCATTGATGGAGTTGAACTGGTCATTTGCGTTTCTGATGTTTTCTGCGATATCCTGATTGATGGTCACGGTATTTTGTATCACCTCGGACTGCTTGTTATGGGCTTCTCCCATTGTGTTGATTGCATTTACAGAAGCATTTAAGAGTGACGTCATGTCCTGCATACTTTGGAATACATTAGCAAAGAATTCATTCTGGGTGCCCATCTTGGTAGAATTTTCCTCAACCTGGGCGGTAATCTCCTTTACGTTTTGCTGCACCCGTTCGATTACTGACTGAACAACCTGTAAGGAATCCTGTGTATTGTTTGCAAGTTTTCCTACTTCAGTGGCAACAACTGCAAAACCTTTCCCAGCCTCCCCGGCTCTTGCAGCTTCAATTGATGCATTCAAAGCCAGTAAATTAGTGGATTCTGAAATATCATTGATCAGGCTTAGTGTAACCCCGATTTCCTGTACTGCTTCCGACAGTCTTTGTGTGATATCATTTGTCGCTTTCATGGACATAGACACCTCTCCGTTGATTGTGCGTAAGTCATTCAGATATTTTTCATTTTCTGTCGCTTTTTCAAGGAGATCTCTCGTAGCTGTCTCTACTTTTTCCACATTGTCATCAACAACGCTTTTCCATTCGCTTAGTTCATTTAGATTACCCATACTCTCATCTGTTTTTGCACTAAGCAGATTGCTGCTCTCAACTAACTGCTCACTGGTGGAAGCAAGCTGTTCTGCAGATGCACTTTCATTTTCAGACACGGAAGATAACGCCTCTCCGGCAGTGTATAGATCATTTGACAGTGCCTGAACTTCATTTAGTACATTTTTCAGGTCAGTTTCTTTTTTCTCAACCATTCCAAACAGAGTGGAAGTGCGATAACTGATAAAGCAGCAGGCAACAAGTAATATGGTGTAAACAATTGCTGTAAAAATCCAGCCAATCACACTGTGAAGTTTTAAAAATCCAGCTGGAAAAAGAACCATCATTACTACATTTACGACGACTGTAACAATATAGCTTGTTTTCAGTAATTTTTGTTCATAATAGGGTACCAGTAAAAGTGTTGCCACAAAATAATAATGTGTGAGACATACATAACCAGCACTATCATTTGTGTTGGAAACAGCAGCTGTTATCGCTCCTGCAATTGGTGGGATACAGGCATATACATATTTCGCTTTGCTGCCCAGATTTTTCTCAAGCAGCTTTGTTATGACTGCTGACAGACCCGACAGCAGGAAGACACATTCTCGTATTCCGCCATTCAAAAAGATCATAACAAACGCCCATCCTGAGATGCCAACTAGCAAAATGTAAATAAATAGAATTTTGTTAATGAGTTTTTCTTCACTATTCATTGATTGTTGCTGCATCATTCGATCCTCCTGATGTATTTAGTTGATATCTTTAAGGAATTATTTGTCTTTACCATTCACTTTTTATATATACAAAATATCTTTTGATATATTGGATCCATATGTCAAAAGACATTATATATGATTATGTAAAATTGCAAAATTTAACAATGTTATTGTAACATTTTTGTATAAT
>JAIEEY010000080.1 GCA_029067205.1 Lachnospiraceae bacterium | reverse complement strand
ATGCCGATGTGGCTCAATTGGCAGAGCAGCTGATTTGTAATCAGCAGGTTATCGGTTCGAGTCCGATCATCGGCTTTATGGGTGGATTCCCGAGTGGCCAAAGGGGACAGACTGTAAATCTGCTGCTTTATGCTTCGGTGGTTCGAATCCACCTCCACCCATTGAACTAAATAATAATATCGCGGGGTGGAGCAGTCTGGAAGCTCGTCGGGCTCATAACCCGAAGGTCATAGGTTCAAATCCTATCCCCGCTATTTCTGCCCAGATAGCTCAGTCGGTAGAGCAGAGGACTGAAAATCCTCGTGTCACTGGTTCGATTCCGGTTCTGGGCATTTATAATATTTATAAACAGAATTTATTGGACGCGCTGGACGGCGTGTTTTTTTATTTAAATATTTCTTAAGAACCTTTTTTATTGTGAAGATATATGATAAAATGAAAATTGGTAACTGTCTTGGGCAAATGTGATCAATATAGCAAGCATTTGTTTCGGGTGGAAATAAGAGTATTAATATAAGATGTGTGAAATGGGAGAGAACATATGTATGAGTATGAATTAAAGAAATATGCAAATGATATTTTTGAGTCAGAAAATTTTAAGAGTACAAAGGAATATATTCAGCATGGTAACATGTCAGTGCAGGAACATTGTATCAATGTTGCCAAGACAAGTCTGTACATCAGGGATAAATTTAAGATCAAATGCAATACAAGAGATTTAATCCGGGGGGCGTTGTTACATGACTACTTTTTATATGACTGGCACAAGAGTGACAAGATAAATTCTCACAGACTGCATGGTTTTTTTCATCCGGCAAGAGCCTTGTATAATGCTGGGAAAGAATATCATTTAACTGCAAGACAAAAGGATATTATTATAAAACATATGTGGCCGCTCACAGTGGTTCCGCCTATGTGCAGGGAGGCATGGATTGTGACATCGGCAGATAAATATTGTTCTTTACTGGAGACACTTTATATACATAGAGGTAGGATTCATAATCGCAGAGAAAAGAGAAAATACGTTTTTATGGGTATGTCTGATCACAAAATAGCATAGCAATCGTGCAACATGAGTATCAATAACATAGAACAACATAATAACCAGAGTGCAGAAAAAATGATTACAGGGGATCATGAAACACGGGATAACACAACTATACAATGATATGAGGTTTTGACATCGGTTAAGTTTTTTTGCATGATTTGATGCTTGTAACTATGATGGTATTGAATAGTTATAGTGAACGACATTATTTCTTGTACTTAACCATTTAGAATACGTATAGTCTATGATATTTATTGAATATTCAAACACAAAAAGAAATGTCATTTACTATACATACAAAGAAAAATAAAACTTGATAGAAAGGATTATTATATTTTATGAGAAAAACAAAGATTATCTGTACAATTGGTCCGGTATCTGAGAGTGAGGAAAAATTGAAGGAGCTTCTTCTTGCAGGAATGAATGTGGCAAGATTCAATTTTTCCCATGGGAATCATGAGGAGCATCAGGTCAAGCTTGAGCGGGCAAGGAAAGTCGCAAAGGAGTTGGGACTTCCGCTTGCAACAATGCAGGATACAAAGGGACCTGAGATCAGGCTGCGGGACTTTGAGGGCGGAAAGGTTTATCTTGAAACAGGTGCTACATTTCGGCTTACGACTGAGGAAATTATGGGAACTGCAGACAGGGCAGCCATTACTTACAAGAATCTGAAAAATGATGTTAAAATTGGAAAAAGCATATTAATTGATGACGGATTGATTGAACTCACAATCAAGGCAATTGAAGATACGGATATTGTCTGTGAAGTGGTGAATGGAGGTTATGTATCCAATCATAAGGGAATCAATGTGCCGGGTGCAATCCTTTCTATGCCTTATATCAGTGAAGTTGACAAGGATGATATTATCTTTGGCGTGGAGATGGGGTATGACTATCTCGCTGCATCGTTTGTAAGATGTGCGGACGATGTCCTTGCAGTCAAGAAATTAATCAAAGAGCATGGCGGCAGAATGAGGGTTATCTCCAAGATCGAGAATATGCAGGGAATTGACAATCTCGACGAAATCCTTGCGGTTTCTGACGGCATTATGGTGGCAAGAGGAGATATGGGAGTTGAGATCCCACTGGAGGAAGTACCAGTCTTACAGAAGAAAATGATCAAGAAAGCATTGCATCTTGGAAAAATTGTTATAACAGCGACACAGATGCTTGATTCTATGATTAAAAATCCACGGCCGACTAGGGCAGAGACGACAGACGTGGCAAATGCTATTTATGATGGAACTTCTGCGATCATGCTGAGCGGGGAAAGTGCTGCCGGCGCATATCCGATTGAGGCGGTGAAAACGATGAGCAGGATAGCGGAGCGCACAGAGGAGGATATCTGCTATGCAGACAGGCTGCATGCAAACTATTTGCAGGACAGAAGCAATAATTGGGTGAATACTGAGGATGTGACGACGGCAATCTGCCATGCATGCTGCACGACGGCTATGGATCTGAATGCAAAGGCGATCATTACTGTGACAATGTCAGGATTTACAGCAGGTATGATATCGAAATACCAGCCTGGGTGCATGGTGATCGGATGTGCGGTGGACGAGATGGTATATCGTCAGATGGCACTTATGTTTGGTGTCTCTCCCCTTTTGATTGAAAAAGAGGATGATACGGAGGAGCTGTTTGCTGCGGCAGTGAGGGCAAGTGTCAATGCTGGTTTGGTTAGTTATGGAGACAAGGTTGTGATAACTGCCGGCGTGCCTTTAGGAGTTGCAGGAAATACGAATATGGTTCGCGTTGTGGAAATCTAAGTTTGAGTTGTCTGATCTGCTGCATCAGAAAATCCTGTCGTAAGACGTTGCCCTTTATGCCTTTGTCTTCTGCGCCTGCGATTTTCTTCTTTGCAGATGACATTTATACAGTATTCTTGTCACAAGCTATCTCTAAGGAACTGTTCTTAAAATTAGTTAAGAACTCCACAGAAAGGTATTTCAACAAGGTAAATTGATGAGATAAGAACTATTATGTGACAGTAGTGTGTTGAGAGGGAACGGATGGGAAGAGTTTTTTGTATCTTTGGGAAAAGTTCATCGGGAAAGGACACGATCTATAAAAGGCTCTTGCAGGATACATCACTTCATCTGAGGAGGATTGTTCCGTATACGACGCGCCCAATCCGCGAGGGTGAGCAGGAGGGCGTGGAGTATCATTATACGACTATCGAGAGGATGGCTCAACTACAGGAAGAAAATAAGATCATAGAATGTCGTTCCTATGACACAGTCTATGGTGCCTGGTACTATTTTATGGCAAAGGATAGCCAGATTGATCTGCAAAAAAATGATTATCTGGTCATCGGGACATTGGAATCATACACAAAGATAAGGGATTATTTTGGTGAGGACAAGGTGATTCCCATTTATATTGATCTGGACGATGGGGAACGTTTGTCGCGTGCACTCGAGCGCGAAAAAAAACAGAGCCAGCCGGGGTATGAGGAGATGTGCAGGCGCTATTTGGCGGATGCGAAAGACTTTTCTTCTGATAATCTTAGAAGGGCAGGGATTATTGTAAAATTTGACAATTATGACCTGAAAACCTGTCTGGATGAAGTGGTAGCTTATATCCTGGCTTATCAAAGTCAGTCCTGAACTTCCGATAAAAGGCGGGATATGGTTTATCGGAAGTAAGCTGAGAGGGGTGATTGTTATGAGTTGGATTACAATGATGCCTGTAGTCATTCTCTTTGGTTATGTGATTTTTTCGAGAAGCAGATACAAAAACCGGCCGAAGGGAGAGCCATTTTTCTTTGAAGGCGATAAGCTGGTGTTGGACGCAGTACTGAGGATGCATGAGATTCCTGTTCTGGAAATCGATCATGTTGAATTGAAGAGCAGCGCATCCACCACGCCTTATATGATAACGATTACCGTCGTAAAAAAGAATAAGAAAACAAAGACTTCGTCTTATATGGGATATACTTCTTTGCCAGATCTGGTTAAAATGCTGGAAAAACGAGGCATTTATTGTGAGGTATTCAATGCGTGAGTGGGGTGATAGATAGATGGATATAAAGGTAAATGATGTACAGCAGGCCGCGCCGGTGCAGCAGACGCAGTCTGCGCAGCCAACGGACGATTCCTTTAAGTTTATGTTGGCGAGCAATATCGAGGAGGCAGGGCTTGCAGAGCGGTTGAATCTCATGATGGAGGAGATCGTGATGCAGGGTGACAAGATCGTGAAGCGCATGGATGTGCGCGACATGAGAAGATACCGCACATTAATCAAAGAATTTATGAATGAGATTGTCAACCGCTCTCACAAGTTTACTCGAGAAAACTTTCTGGACAGGCGCGGGCGCCATAGGGTATATGGTATTATCCGACTTGTGGACGAGAAGCTGGATGAGCTTGCGCAGGAGCTGGTGAGTGAGGAGTGCGATAAGATTGCAATACTTGCTAAGGTTGATGAGATACGAGGGCTGTTACTCGATATATTTGCTTAGTACATTGTTTCATTAAGAAGTTATGAAGGAATAGGTATGTGAATATTGTGTTAGAGTAAATGTGTTTCATGGAACCGCTTTATTTTGAGGAATAGTTATCCGAATTATGTGCGACAAAAAGCGGCAATGCGGCAGTATTGTCGTAGTGGTGATAATGAAGTACAGTCAATGCTGTACTAGTACTTTATCCAGCTGGAAATTGGAGTCATGGACTACCTGTTTCGCACCATTGTATCGTTGAAATTTCTATACTCATGAGCAGAGAAATTTGCCAAATACAGCACCAAACTGCGTTATAAAATTCTTTTTGATTTTATAAAACGGCAAATCTTATAGCTTGTGAGTATAACTGGATGGAGCACTAGAGTGTGCTTGGAGGTTGTAATATGGAAATCGTAAATGAAAATGACCACAACGGAGAAATGGATGTCTTGGAAGCGCAGATGCGAAAGGAGCGTTCCATGGAGATACTGAAGGCACACAATGTTCCCTACATAGAGCACCTTCCTGTGATTGAAACGTCGGATTGTGTCAGGATTAGGACTGCTGACGAGATTGCGAGACGGGCTGTGGCATGTTTATTTGCGATTCAGGTAGCGTGTGATGCATCAGGCGGACATGCAAGTCTGAAAAAGAGCCGGAAATTTTTTGGCGAAAAGCTTGCAGAATTCGGTGTAGAGGAATCTCTTACCCGTAAGGAGCGGAAGGTGCTCCGGGATAAGTGTTCCAATCAGGAATTCTGTAGTATGACATGGAAATATGAGGCTTATTGGGTGCTGCTGTGGGCACTTGGCATTGTGGATCGGCTTGATTACCCTGCAGATGCATGTGACTGCGATTTTGCCATCAATGCAGTTGCTGACTGTAATGGAATGGATGAATTTCTGGCGAAGGTTCAGCTGCGGGACATTTCCGAGATATTGGATGAAGCGGACTTGATCTATCGCTATGACTGGGCATGTGTGGATGCGCGTATCCACGAAGAGGAGGCACCGGCAGGGTTAAATCCTGATGTGGTATTTGAGCGTCATTGTGGGTTGAATTGGCTGATCGATGCGGACGGAGCTGACGACTGGGACAATGTGTCTACGAATACCTGAGAAGAAAATTTGAAAGAAAGTCACTTTCAAACGATTGATTGGTATGCGTGCCGTAGCACGCAAGGGGTATAAAATGGAATCAGGAACAGAATGTGTGACATGGAATGATGTGGTAGGGCAGAGACAGCTTACAGATAATCTGCAGAGTGCCATAGCGCACAATAAAATATCACATGCCTATCTGATACAGGGGGAAAAGCTGTCGGGTAAGCGCATGATTGCGGATATTTTTGCACGGGCGCTTCAGTGCGAGTGTGACCGGACGGAAGACGAGCACCAGACAACGCTGTTTGATCTGGGGACTGGCAGTGATAACATTCTAACCAAAAAAAATGGCGCGAGTGTCAGAATACGCCCCTGCAATCAGTGCAGGTCATGTAAACAGGCAATGAATGGCAATCACCCGGATATTATTTATGTGGTACATGAGAAGCCTAATGTGATATCGGTGGACAATATCAGACAGCAGGTCAATGGGGATATCGCAATTAAGCCGTACAGCGGGACTTATAAGATTTATATCATAGACGAAGCAGAGAAAATGAATGTACAGGCGCAGAATGCGCTTTTGAAAACATTGGAGGAGCCGCCGGAATATGCGGTGATTTTATTGCTTGCCACCAGGGCAGAAGCAATGCTTCCAACGATTTTGAGTCGGTGTGTGCTGCTGAACACAAAGCCGGTTTCAGAAGATTTGATCAAAAATTATCTGATGCAGAAGATTCAGATACCAGACTATAGGGCATCGATCTGTGCTTCTTTTGCGCGTGGAAATGTCGGGCGCGCAATCGAGCTTGCCTCCAATGAGACGTTTGATCATATGAAATCGTCTGCGCTTGGTATTTTGAAAAATATTTCGGATATGGAAATTAATCAAATTGCGTCTGAGGTCAAGGAAATTACTGAGGAAAAATTTGACACGCACGATTATCTCGATTTATGTTTCATATGGTTCCGAGATGTGTTATTATATAAAGCGTGTGGTTCACATAGCGGCAACGGTCATATTATTTTCAAGGAGGAACTGTCTGGCATTGCCAGTGCAGCGAGGCGGTACAGTTACGATACGATTGAGCATATTATCCACTCTATAGACAGGGCAAGGAGCAGGCTTTCGGCAAATGTGAACTTTGACCTGACGATGGAGCTGATGTTTTTGGATATGAAAGCGGGATAAATGGGGGAATACAGATGAGTTTGCGCCAATATGTGAGACGTCATCTTACTGTAGTGATATGTCTTCTTTTGATCGGCTATGGCATTGTTGCGTATATTCAGAGCGCTTGTCCTGAAAAAATCGGACAGACCCAGGTACAGGAAATGAAAATTGCTTTTGATCCGATATATAATGATGACGGAAGCATGTTTCATGCAAAGCTGAACATTGGATATAGACAAGGACTCTTGATTTTGGAATCCGTATTAGGATTGGTCTGTATCTGGATAATGTATAAGATGGTTTTATATTACAGCATATTTTTCGGAATGAAGAGCTGGTGGAGTTATTTTGTGGATTTTGGCTGCGCTGCAGCAATCGCGCGAGTAATGCTTCATCTTACAGGGCAGTATGTGTTAGATTATCTATACATATGGGTCAGTAACAGCACATATGATTTTTTTGATTTCTGTATTGGAATCTGTGTGGTAGGAATGCTTATATGGTTCATTCCGGCGTGTGTGAAGTATTACAAATATAAACATGAAAAAACAAAAGGTATGCATTTCTGGGAAAAATTCAAATGGGAGATATGGTTCAGTGTCGAAATGACAAAAATGCTGTTCCGTCCGATTAAGGCATGGTGGAAGGATATTAACTGACGAAATAATTATTAGGCGGCATGGGTTGTTTAAGAACAAAGTGAGGTAGATCAGTTTGAAAGAAGGTTACTTTCAAACGGTTGATAGGTATGCGTGCAGGAGCACGCAGGGGGTATAGATATGGTAAAAGTGATTGGTGTGAGATTTCGCACAGCGGGCAAGATTTATTTCTTTGACCCGTTAGAGTTTGATATAAAGCGCGGTGAACATGTGATTGTGGAGACGGCGCGCGGCATTGAGTATGGCACGGTGGTGGGAGATCCCAAGGAAATAGAAGAGGAAAAGGTTGTGCAGCCCTTAAAACCTGTTCTTCGGGTTGCGACGAAGCGCGATATGGAGCAGGAGGCAGCGAATAAGCAGAAAGAAAAAGAAGCCTTTAAAATCTGCCTGGAGAAGATTAAGAAGCACAATCTTGAGATGAAGTTGATCGATGCGGAGTATACGTTTGACAACAACAAGGTGCTCTTTTATTTTACAGCTGACGGGCGCATTGATTTCCGCGAGCTGGTAAAGGATCTGGCATCGGTTTTTAAGACAAGGATTGAATTGCGCCAGATTGGCGTGCGTGACGAGACAAAGATATTGGGAGGCATTGGGATCTGTGGCAGACCGCTCTGCTGCCATGCGCATCTGTCAGAGTTTGTCCCTGTTTCGATCAAGATGGCAAAAGAGCAGAATCTATCATTGAATCCGACAAAGATTTCGGGAGTATGCGGACGTTTAATGTGCTGCTTGAAGCATGAGGAGGAGACGTATGAGTATCTCAACAGAAAGCTTCCCAATGTGGGGGATTTTGTGACAACAGATGACGGGCTTAAGGGGGAAGTACATAGTGTGAATGTACTTCGCCAGCTGGTGAAGGTGATCGTTGAGGTGGATGATGAGAAGGAGATTCACGAATATAAGGTGGAGCAGCTTCGTTTCAAGAGACGCCATAAAAAAGATAAAAATGATAATATGAGCAATGAGGAGCTCAAAGAGTTGAGAGAGCTTGAAAAGCTTGAAAAACAGGAGAAGGATGCAAAATCCAAACTCGAGGACAACTAATATAATGATAATAGGATATATTAGGAGGATTTGCAGTAGAAACTTTTGCATAAAATATGGGAATTGAATCGACATAGAGGTTTATAGATGGACGTGGAATTAAAAGAAAATGAGCGCATTGATGACCTGCAGCGCAATGGTTATCAGATTATCCAGAATCCGGAAAAGTTTTGTTTTGGCATGGATGCAGTGCTGCTCAGTGGTTTTGTGAGGGTTAAGGCTGGGGCAGAGGTGCTGGATATGGGCACAGGGACAGGCATTATCCCGCTATTAGTGGAAGCAAAGACGCAGGCTATGCACATCAGCGCCATTGAGATACAGGAGGAAAGCGCTGATATGGCGAGGCGCAGTGTGCGGCTCAATGAGCTGGAGAACAAGATTGATATTGTGACAGGGGATTTGAGAGAAGCAGATCAGTTTTTTAACGCTGCTTCTTTTGATGTAATAACGTGTAATCCGCCGTATATGATCGGGCAGCATGGATTGACCAATCCAGAAGCACCAAAGGCGATTGCACGGCATGAGATTCTGTGTACACTGGAGGATGTGGTCAGAACTGCCGCGAAACTCCTTAAGCCTGGGGGATATTTCTGTATGGTTCATAGACCGTTTCGCCTGGCGGAGATTATTACTGTGATGACGGAGTATAAGTTGGAGCCTAAGCGTATGAAACTGGTGTATCCCTATATCGACAAGGAGCCGAATATGGTGCTGATCGAGGGATGCCGTGGCGGCAAACCGCGTATGACCGTGGAGAAACCTCTGATTGTATATAAGGAGCCAAATGTCTATACAGATGAGATCTATGATGTATACGGGTATTGATGGGACATATGTGGCATAAGAAAAGTTTCTTGAACCGACCTTTCGACTGACTTGAGCATTAATGAAAATAATGTATTATCGATAAATTGGCATAGATGGAAAAGTATTTTGGACTGGGTGGTGTTATAAATGACAGGAAAATTATATTTGTGTGCAACACCGATTGGAAATCTGGGCGACATGACACCGCGGGTGGTGGAGACGCTGCAGATGGTTGACTTGATTGCAGCTGAGGATACGAGAAACAGTATCAAACTGCTGAATCATTTTGACATTCACACACCGATGACAAGCTATCATGAATATAATAAGGTTGAGAAAGCAATTACTTTGATAGAACAGATGAATGCTGGTAAAAATGTGGCGCTGATCACAGATGCGGGGACACCTGCGATATCGGATCCGGGAGAAGTGCTTGTACAAATGTGCCATGAGGCGGGGGTCGTGGTGACCTCTCTTCCAGGAGCTGCGGCATGCATCACGGCGCTGACATTGTCAGGGCTTAGCACCAGACGCTTTTGTTTCGAAGGTTTTCTGCCTGCTGATAAGAAGGAAAAGAGAATTATTTTGGAGGATTTGAAGAAGGAATCGAGGACAATAATTCTATACGAAGCACCACACCATCTCATCAGGACGTTGGATGAGCTGTATGAAGTGTTAGGCGAACGCAGGATGACTTTATGCCGGGAGCTGACCAAGAAATTTGAGGAAGTGAGGCCTACCACGATCCGCAATGCGAGGGAACTGTATGAACACGAGGAGCCGCGTGGGGAGTATGTGCTTGTGGTGGAGGGAAAGAGTCTGTCGGAGTTTCAGCGGGAGCAGGAACAGAGCTGGCAGGAGATACCGATTGAGGAACATATGCGGCAGTATGAGTCGCAGGGTACTGACCGCAAGGAAGCCATGAAAAAGGTGGCAAAGGACAGGGGAATCTCAAAACGGGAAGTGTATCAGTATTTATTGGAGCATGAAGATAAATTTTAAAAAATATTTAGAGAAAATTAAGGAAATACGTTGACAAATATATATAGGAATACTATACTTCTCATTGTCAATACAATAATTGGAACGGATTGTTTAACATCATGGGAAACATCATAAGATGAAGCAGGATTGCATACAATAAGATGTAGGAACTACATGGGTGTTTCGTCAAAATACGGGATAGGTTGTGTAAAGGAGATTTTTGAATGGAAAGAGTATTTGAAATCATCGAAGAACAGTTACATTTAACGGGAATGGAGCTTACAGAGGACTTGAACCTGAAGGATGACCTTGGAGCGGACTCCATAGACTTAGTAGAACTGGTCATGGCATTTGAGGATGAGTATGGAATCAATGCGGATTATGAAGAGATGGACAAGAAAGTTAAGACCGTTGGCGACATCATTGAATTTTTGAAAGAGCAGGGGGCAGATATTTAAAATCTGCTCCTTTTTTAGTATGACGGGCATGCCCGTGTTCTGTGGTGAAAGTCCACTTAGGAATACACTAGACGCAATTTCAGCTTTCAAAAGTAAAATTAACAGATTTTGAATACTAATAAATCAATATTAACAGGAATTAATTGTGTATTTTGTATAGACATTTATTTACCAGTTGAAAAAAATGTAAATGTATATTATAATGAAGTTGGTCATATGAGACAGAGAAGGAGGAATTTACTATGAAACTTAAAAAACTTTTGACTGCAACACTTGCAGCAACAATGGTGCTGTCATCTGCTATGACAGTATGTGCTAAGTATGAGCCGGCAAAGGAACCAGAACCAACACCGCCTGAGTGGGCAGATTCTGTAGTGACTTCAAATGCTACTGTTCAAGTAGGAGGTACTGATGTACAGACAAGTGTAGCAGGTGCCTATGCAGCGGAAAGCATTCAGGGAGCGGCAGTTACAGCAGCACTTGAAGATGTAAAAGTGGCTCTTGGACTGGAAGAAGGACAGAAGCCAGCTATCGTGATCTACGATACAGATGCCAAGACAAGTCCAAATGCTATGGCTTGTGTTGATGCAGCAATCAGTGCAATGAGTGCTGATGCAGAGATGGTTTCTTCATTGTACATCGATCTCGGTGCCAAAGACAAAGATGGCGCATGGGTAGAGCTTCCTGATGGCAAAGTAGCATTGAAGGCAGGTCTTCCAAAGGATGCTGATACTACGAAGAAATACTCTGTAATATGTGTACAGGAAGGCGGCGTAGTTACGATCCTTGAGGATAAAGATAGCAATCCTGATACTGTTACATTTGATGTACAGTCCGGCATTGCAACATATGCAATCGTAGCAGAATAAATAAGTGAAACAGATTCCAGTATGGTATGTTGCCATACTGGAATCGAATGTTTAAGCAGCAGTCTATAATTGCTGGCAAACAGGGGAGTTTTGAGGAGATGAAAGCTTGGTGTGTGGAAAAAAGATACAGTATAATGTTTGTACTACTGCTCTTTTGCATTGCATGCCATGACATAAGTAAGAGCTATGGATTCTATTTTCCGGCCGATGAGTTTGGCTATTGGTCTTATGCGGCCAGACTTGCCGGATATGACTGGTCGGATATTGCTTCATTAAGCTCTTATTATTCTTACGGGTACAGTCTCATTCTATTCCCTGTTTTTTTGATATTTAAAGATGCAGTTATTGCTTATCGTGCGGCACTGTCTGTGAATTTCGCGCTGCTTGCAGTCTGTTTTTTGGTCTTGCATAAAATGCAGAAAAATGTGACTTCGTTTCATGTGGCAGCGGCAGTGTTTTACCCCACGTGGCTTTTTTATGCCGGGACTACTTTTGCGGAAGTATTGCTTGTTATGCTGTATATCATTCTGTGTTTATTGTTGATGAAATACTTTACAACAGATAAAAAACAGTTTTTGGTGTCTGCGCTTGTGGTAATGCTGTACATGTATTTTGTACATATGCGGGCGATTGGTGTCTTGGCATCAGGGATCATAGTGCTGTTTGTATATAGTATAAAAAATGGCGGGAAAAGAGTAAAATATACGCTGGTACTGATGGTAGGTGTGGCAGTCATATTTACAGTGGGGGTTCTTGTAAAGAAGTATTGGACAGGCATGGTTTATGGGGATGCTGCGAGTGCGCTTAAAAATGCAAATGACTATGCGGGTCAGTTTGAAAAAATAGGGTATATTTTTTCAAAAGAGGGATTTAAAAATCTGATCATAAGCATTTCAGGAAAATTTTTATATCTTGGTCTGGCAAGTTTTGGTATTGCATATTTTGGAATCATATATACTGTTAAAATGGCGATAAAAAAAGAGTATTTCTCACTGTTTGTACTGCTTTCGACATTGGCTGCAGTAATGATTAGTGCAATATATACAATACATCCGGGGCGTGTAGATGCACTTACATATGGGCGTTATCAGGAATATGTGATGCCCATTCTCATGGTTATGGGAATAAAAGCGTTAAGTGAAATAGAAGTGTCAGCAAAAAAGACAGTATGTAGCATCGCTGTAATGCTTGCCTTGGAGGCAGTCATGACATGGCTGGTTACTGTCAGCCTGCGTGAAAATGGCCAGACAGCCTTTTTTGGGAATACAATATGTGGAATAAGCTGGCTCTATGATTTTGAAAGTTTTGAGCCGGTTTTGTTTTATTGGCAGGCATATTCTGTGGGTACAGTGCTGACTGTCATAGTCTGCATGGGAATATGGTGGATTGGCAGACAGAAAGGCAGAGAGATTTTTCTGATGTTGCTCGTGGCAGTACAGATTGTGATTGGGATACGACTGTCAACAATGTATATCGATGCTTCCAGGCGCTGGTGTTTCCGGGATATTGCTGTCGCGCAGAAAATACAGGAGATTAACCCAGAAAATAACAGACACGTTTATTACAGTACGGGGTGGGGAGGATTATGGAAATATTGGTATTCTGCAGTTTATGATGCGGGATACTAAGATAAATATTGTTAAGGCAAATTATGATTTGGACACTCAAAGTGAAGCGGATTTGCTGCTTCTTGATTATCGCAGCGGTCAAGTACAGTCATTAGAAGAAAAATTTGACAGTCAATACAAAAATGGGCATTTTATACTGTATTATAATGATAATGAATAGGGGATAATTGATAGGAGATTAGTTTGAAAGAAGGTCACTTTCAAACTATTGATTGGTATGCGTGCTGAAGCACACAAGGGGGTATCAATATGAAAAAACAATTGGGGAGAATATTAGGCGTTCTTGTCATGCTGCTTGTAATGGGTATGACAGTATGCGCATCGGACGCTGAGGATATAAAGATAAATAAGATATTTCAGCTAAACAGCGATGTGGAGCTGCATGAGCAGCCGGATACGGCTTCGGAAGTGACCGCTTCCCTTCCAGGTGGAACAACAGTTATTGTCAAAGAAGATGCGAAAGATGGCTGGTGCAAGGTTGCATATCAGGAAAATGCAGGTTATGTGGAGATTTCTTTTCTGGGGCTTATTGGCAGTCAAAGCGCGCCAGCTGTGTCGGAGCATCAAGGAACAACAGAGAACGAAACTGCATCTGGAATTGTTGGAAATGTGAGTGCGCTTGATGAAGAATTTAAAACGATGAAGGAAGAAGGCCGGTTGGCTTATCAGGAGGCAGAGGATGCAAAAGAGCAGGCCAAAGCCGAAAAAAAATGGGGAGTTGTGATTGCAGTATTGGTGATCGCTATCTTTGCAGTAGGAATCATATCAACACTGAGAAATAAAGGGAATAAGAAATAGCAATGAAACTCATTATACAGATACCTTGTTACAATGAGGCAGACACACTTGAGGCAGCATTGAATGACCTGCCAGAATATCTTGAGGGGATTGATGAGATCGAGTATCTGATTATCAATGATGGCAGCTGTGATGCTACGGTTGAAGTGGCAAGGAAGTGGGGGGTACACCACATTGTAAATTTCAGCCAGAATAAAGGTTTGGCAAGAGGCTTTATGGCTGGTCTTGACGGGTGCCTCAGAAATGGGGCGGACATTATTGTGAATACGGATGCGGACAACCAGTATTGTGCGGAAGACATACAGGCGTTGATACAGCCGATACTGGATGGCAGGGCAGATATGGTAGTAGGTGCCAGACCAATTGATGAGACAGAACATTTTTCTTATATGAAGAAGAAACTGCAGCATCTGGGCAGCTGGGCAGTGAGACGCGCATCAAACACAGATATACCTGATGCACCAAGCGGGTTCCGGGCGATGACCCGTGATACGGCAATGCGCATCAACGTGGTCAATGATTACACCTATACATTGGAAACAATTGTGCAGGCGGGGCGCGAAAAGATTGCGATTACAAGTGTCCCAGTGCATACCAATCCTCAATTGAGACCATCCAGACTTATTAATGGTGTGTGGTCGTATGTCAAAAAGTCAATTGTCATTATACTCAGGGCATATATGATGTATCAGCCGTTAAAGGCATTTACGTACATCAGTATACTTCCTACTGTGATTGGTCTGGGGATAGGATTACGGTTTATATACTGTCTGTTCACTCAGGGCGGGACTGGTCATGTGCAGTCGCTGATACTGGCCTGTACACTGATTATTATAGGATTTCTGACATTTATGATCGGGCTTGTTTCTGATTTGATGGCATCTAACAGGCGAATATTGGCTGATACGCAGTATCATGTAAGAAGGATGGAGTATGAGGCGATAGCGAAAGAAAATCGGGACTTCGCTCAGAAATGCGGATTATGAAATGAAAACCGTAAAAACATGGTTGGCGTGTTTCTTATAGAAAACCTTAAAAGTTGTATACTTTATGTTTGTGGAACGTCACAGGATAATTGTGACAGGGCGGGGAGTGACGCAGCATTGTAGCGAGGAGAAAATATATGAAAGTGCGGTAAGCGGGAACCGAAACGATAATTAAAGATAAAATTGTACTAAAAAGATAAGGAATCCTGATGTAAAGTATGAATTGCTAAAAACAGAATAACTTTATATCGGGATTTAATAGTCTTTTATAAAGGATTGTGTGTTGTATGAAAATAACAGAAAAAATTACGTTTGTTGTACCTGCATATAATGTGGCGGATACGATACAAAGAACAATAGACAGCATTTTAAATCAAACGGATGATAGATATTTCATCGTTATAGTGAATGATGGATCTACGGATAATACAGATGAGATCTGTTTGACTTATAGCAAGAAGTACCCTGATAAAATTACATATATTTCTCAAGAGAATCGAGGACTTGGTGGAGCAAGAAATCGGGGAATGGATATGGTCAAAACAGAGTATGTATCCTTCTTGGATAGTGATGACTGGTTGATGCCGGAATATGTTGAGAGAATTAATCAGCAATTAGAGGATAAGAAAAATCAACGGGCAGAAATAATAATGGTATTGCCGCAGATATACCATGAAGGAAGCAAGGTTATCAGTGCATGGTACGATGAAGCTTTGTTCCAAGAGGTTTTTCCGGAAGATGGATATATTATCAATCCACAGACAGATAGGAGAATATATCAATTTGAAGTAAGTCAGAGTAGAAAGCTTTTGAAAATGGAGTTTGTCAGAAAAATTGATTTTCGCTTTCGAGAAAAAATAAAATGGGAAGATGTCTATCCTCATTTTTATCTACTTTCACAGTGTGAGTATTGTATGGGAATAAGAAGCGTCGGCTTTTATTACAGGATAGGAACAAAAGGACAGATTACCGCCTCACATGGAAAGGACAGGCTGGATATTTTAGCAGTATTTGATGAGCTGCTGGATTTTGTGAAGGGAAAGGATGCACTTATCTTTCCAGTGATGCGTGTTATGGTAAGGTTTTCCATCTGGTCTATCCGTATGGCAAACATGGAAATCAAACAGTTACTTGTAAAAGAAATACATAAAGTATTTATAAGGATACCTAGAAAATATGTGCATATATTGCGAAAAGAAAGCAAGAAAGGCTTTACAAAAGCAGATGCAAGACAATATGGTCTGTTTCTGACAGCAATACGACATCGAATCTTTATTCCGATATTTTATGATTATCTGTACCAGAACTTAGCAGAGAAGTTGATAAAAAAATTGCTAAAAGTGAAAAAAAGAGTTGCTTGATGGAGGGGAAAAATGCAGCAGATTAAAAGTTATATTTCAAAAATGCAGTCTTTTAATAGAGCATTGTTTCTTTCCACCTCGCAGGAATTTGTGGAGTTGGCAAAGTATTTATTAGATACAAAGAAAATTCAGGCGGTATATCATGTAGCTCTAAAGCCATATATAGAGATGGAGGAAGTGTCGGAGTATTCCCATAAAATAATGAATTGTACATTGGAGGAAGCACGTGTACTCTCAGAACATGATAGAAAGTTTGATATCGTTTTTTTTGATTATGGATGCAGAGAGTTGGTGGTTTCCTGCAAAGATATGCTAATCCCCTATGTGGTGGGGCGGATGAAAAGGGATGAAGATTACTTTGGTGTATGGGAGCGCTTTCGCAGCCGGTCCAGAGGGATATATATTGAACAGGATAAGGGTATACCGCCAGAGGAAATAGCGTTAGGCAATGCGTCGTGTGAAATATTAGACTGGGAAAAGGGGAAATCGGATATTGAACTATCTGTTGTCATCCCTGTGTATAACGTGGTGCCGTATTTGCCTCGTTGCATAGAGTCCTTAATAGCATGGAAGGCGCCTTATATTGAATTTCTTTTTGTCAATGATGGCAGTACGGATGAATCTGCTTCTTTGATACGGGAATACTCTAAAAGTGACGAGCGTGTCATATTGGTTGATAAGGAGAATGGGGGATGTGCATCAGCGAGAAACAAAGGGATAGAAACAGCGAGAGGACGCTACGTCGGTTTTGTGGATTCCGATGATTTTATAGAAAAAAGTATGTTTTATAAGCTGTTGCGAAGAGCACTCATGGGAAACTATGACTTGACATATTGCGGGTATAAGGAATACTACGAGGATACACAGGAAAGCCAGCCGGTATTAAATGATTGTCTTGCGGCTCCCTATCTGGGGGGAACTTATAGGGAAGATAAGGTGCAGAGTCTATGTATAAATACCCGAATAGCTATCTGGAGATGTCTGTATAAAAAGTCAGTGTTGGATACACATCAAATTCGCTTTCACGAGGATTTAAAGCGGTATGATGATCTGCCTTTTCGCATGGAGTATGTTTTAGCAGCAGGGAGCGCGGCCTGTGTGCCAGAGTATTTGTATTATTATCGGCTTGGAAGGAAAGGCCAGGATGTGAGCTGTACGGACGATAGGTTGTATGTACATTTTGCCATTTTTGAGCATTTGGATAATTATGTGGATAAATATAAGGATAAATGGTTACAAGATTTATTGCAGGTGGTGAAAATACAGACACATGGTTATGCATTGTCTAAAATAGAAAAGCCATATCGAAAAGAGTATATTAAAATGGCGCGTGTGCAGCTTGATAGAAATATGGGGTATTGGAGAACGGTCTGCCTGCTTTTGCGGTATACTGGAAAGGGAAATCTGGGATGGTATACCAAGATGAAGTTAAGATCAGGTTTTAAGAGGGAGAATGTATGATTAAGATATCAATTATCATTCCTGTTTATAATATGGATGCATATTTAGATGAATGTCTTGAAAGTGTTGTTAGTCAAACGTTGCGGGAAATAGAAATTCTATGTGTAAACGATGGCTCTACGGACAGGTCTTATCAGAAGTTAATGTCATGGGCAGAAAAGGATTCAAGACTTCGGATTTTTAATTTGAATCATCAAGGTGTTGCCGTTGCTAGAAACACAGCGATTAAGGAGGCTCGTGGAGAGTTTGTGGCATTTATGGATGCAGATGACCGATATCCGGAGAATAGAGTTCTGGAAAAGATGTATGAGGCAGCGATTAAGTATGGGGTAAATATTGCAGGAGGCTGTTTTAGTGATTTTGATGTAAATGGAAGGATAAATACAACATACGAAGGTATTTATAGTGGGTACATTTTTCGCGGTAGTCAAGTTATTGATTATAGAGAGTACCAGTATGATTATGGATATACTAGATTTATTTATAACAGAGGGTTTCTTTTGAAACATAAAATAGGGTTTTCAAACTTAATACATTATGAGGATCCGCCTTTCATGGTACAGGCTATGACATTGGCGAAACAATTTTATGCTATGACAGATGTAACATATTGTTATAGAATTAATCACAAGACAATAGAGTGGGATCAAGTTAGGACATTTGATCTTTTGTGCGGATTAGAGCAAAATTTGATGTGGTCAAAGGAACATCAATTGGAGAATTTGAAAAGACTGACAATCAGAAGGATGACAGAAGAATATAAAGGGAGAATATTAAATCAGTTCGAACTGGAAAACGCGATAACAAAAAAATATGAAGCGATTGCAGAGAAGAATAGGGATTTTGACGCTGTGCGGCAAATGTTGATAGAGGGATTTCGGCGAATTATAAAAAAGAAAGATGAGGAAATCAACAGAATAAAAAAATCTTATTCTTATCGAAGTGGGAGAATGCTTACATATATTCCAAGAAAGGTTAGAAAGTGTATTGAGCACAAGAGATCGGAAATCTGTGATAGCATGATATAAGGCATGAGAAGATATATTGAACAAGGTTTTGAGGGGAGAAGGTTATGAAGAAAAGGGCAGTAAAACTGCAGAATATTGTATTACCCAATGATGCCACAGAGGATATAATGGTTTGCCCGAATTTAATATATCGTTCCAAAGGGATCGCTATATATGATATTGAAAAGAACTGTCATATTTTTAAAAAGTATACTATGAAAAATTATAAGAAGAATCATCTTACTGTGAAGCAGAGTATCAAAATAATTTAAGCAGATTGACATCAGAGGCGTTTTGGAAAGAATATTTTGAAATATGGGATAGAATGAAAACGTGGAGGTTGTGAAATGAATTTTGCTTTTAATGATAATTTATATATTTGTGTAATTTCTCCAAAAGAATATCCGGTTATTTTAGGGAGCAAATAAAGCTGTTTAGAGGGAGAGTAGGAAGTGCTATAGAATATCTTCCTAAAAGGATATTGAGTAGATAGATGGGGGAAATATATGATTAAGGTATCTGTGGTTATGCCAGTATACAATGCAGAAAAATATTTAGGAGAAGCCTTAGATTGTTTAGTCTGTCAGACACTAAAAGAAATAGAAATTATTTGTGTGGATGATGGATCGACGGACAAATCTCGCCTGATTTTGGATAAGTATGCAGCAATGGATTCGAGAATTTTGGTATTGTCACAAGAAAATTCTGGAGCGGGAGCGGCGAGAAACTTTGGGATTCAGTATGCAACAGGGGAATATCTTTCTATTTTGGATGCAGATGATGTCTTTGAGCTGGATATGCTGAAATCAGCGTATGTGAAAGCAAAGCGGGATGAAGTGGATATTTGTGTTTTTAAGATGGATAGATTTAAGGAAGACATCAAGCATAGACAGCCGTATCACTGCTCAATATTGCGCAATCAGTTGCAGGATTTTGAACCTTTTAATTATAAGGATATACAAGGAAATATTTTTAGGGTATTTATAGGATGGACATGGGATAAATTGTTTCGGAGAGAGTTTGTTTTAGAGAATCGATTAGTGTTTCAAGAACTTAGAAATACAAATGATATGTTTTTTACATTTACGGCGCTTGTAAAAGCGGAAAAAATTTCTATTTTGCGCAGAACGTTAGTTCATAAAAGAGTTGGATTAAACAGTTCGGTGTCTTCCACACGTGAAAGTTCATGGGATTGCTTTTATCAGGCTTTACGTGCCTTAAGAGAAGAATTGATTAATATGGATATCTATAAAGAAGTAGAGAGAAGTTATATAAATTATGCATTGCATTTTTCGCTTTGGAATCTGGAAACATTAAAAATGCCGGCGTTTGAAGCACTATATGAGAAATTAAAAAATGAGATTTTTATGGAATTAGGAATTTCCGATAAAAAGAAAAAATATTTTTGGAATCAGGAGGAGTATAAAAAATATAAGCAGATTAAGATGATTTCCTCCGAAGAGTATCGAATATTGAATGGCATGCAGACCAGATATAAAGAAATGCCATATCAAATAAGGCAGATGAATAAAAGCATAATGCCTAAAGTATCAATATTGATACCTATATATAATGTGGAAGGCTATCTTATTGAATGCCTCAATAGTGTAGTGAATCAGACTCTAGAAGATATTGAGATCATTTGTATCAACGATGGTTCGACAGATAATTCATTGAAAATTGTAGAGAAGTTTGCGACAGAGGACAAAAGGATTGTTATACTAGATGGTCCTAATGGTGGATATGGGAGGGCAATGAATCGTGGGTTGGATGTTGCAACAGGAGATTATATCGGAATCGTAGAACCGGATGATTATGTAGAGCGTGATATGTATGAAACTCTTTATAAAATTGCGGTTAAGGAAGATCTGGACTTTATTAAAGCAGACTTTAATCGTTTTATGGATGTAAATGGAAAGAGGAAGGTGATATATAATCAAGTAGCGAAAGCAAATGTCAAATTATATAACCATGTAATATCACCTAGAGAATTTCCTATTATATTCAAATTTACGTTAAATACATGGACCGGAATTTATAAACGTCTGTATATAAATAAGAATTGTATTCGCCATAATGAAACACCAGGAGCATCATATCAGGATAATGGTTTTTGGTTTCAGACATTTTGTTTTGCTGAGCGTGTATATTTTTTGGACAAAGCATTTTATCAAAAGAGAGGGGACAACCCTAATTCATCTGTTTTTGATAGTTCAAAGGTGTATTGTATGTGTGAGGAGAGTCAGTATATATATGATTTTCTCGAAAGGCATCCAAAATTTAAAGAGCAGTATATAGGATATTATCAATTTAGTAAATATTATAATTATATTTTTACTTTTAATAAAACATTAAGAGAGGAACGACTAGAATTTATAAAAAGATTTCACAAGGAATTTGAGACATCCTACGAGAAAGGAGAATTACCTGAGGAAGTATTTGAGGATGAAGAGTGGGATGCAATACAAGAACTAATTACAAGTCCGATGGACTTCTATGCACATTTATCTGCGAATCAAAAAGAATTGCAGCTTAGACAAGAAATTGACTTAATTAAAGATTCAAAATCGTGGAAGATCGGAAGCGCTGTAGTATATTTACCTAAAAAATTATTAGGAAGATAGAAAAAGGGAGTTACGTCGATAAAGAAAAGGTGGTTTAGAAGTTTTGTAAATGAATAACTGGGGGAAAGAATATGAATCCATTGCGAAAGGTGCCAATCATTAAGAGATTGTTTAAAAAATTTGATCTGGTGGAGGCAAGATTAATAGAATTGGAAAAAGAACTATACAGTGTAAAAGAAGAAATAAAAGCTATGCAGAGTGACAGCTATATTCATAGAGTCATGCTAGAAAATGGATATGAGGATGCCATTAAGAAGTGGTTTTTGCTTAAAACTGGAAGTAAATTAGATTTAAAAGCTCCTAAAACGTGTTCTGAGAAAATACAATGGATTAAACTGTATGATAACAGCGAGAAAAAAACACTATTGGCAGACAAATATCAAGTGAAAAAATATATCGAAGAAAAGTTAGGTAAAAACTTTCTTATACCATTGCTTGGAGTGTGGGAAACGTTTGACGAAATTAATTTTGAGGAGCTTCCTGACAAATTTATTCTAAAAACGAATCATGGTTCAGGCATGAATGTCATTGTTACGAACAAGCAGGAAATGAAGTATCATGAAATAAGGAATAAATTTCTTAGATGGTTAGCGACAGACTATTCGGATATATCTTTTGAATTGCATTATAAAAATATAAAGCCATTAATAATAGCGGAAGAATATATTGAAGGACTAAATGAAAAGATTGATTATAGATTTTGGTGCTTTGATGGGGAGCCTATGTATATCCAATGCCGTTGTTCAGATGGGAAAAGTGCATTTTATAATCTTAGATGGGAAAGATGTAATTTTTGGAAAGAGGTATATACATTGGATGAAGAGGTGCAATGTCCAGAGAGGTTTGCGGATATGTTGAATGCGGTAAGAATACTATGTCAGGGATTCATTTTAGTCAGAGTAGATTTTTATTGCTTAGATGATGGGAATATAAAATTTGGAGAGATGACATTTACGCCGGCATCAGGCATACCGTCAAAATGGACACCGTTTGGGGATAGAGTAATCGGGGATCAGATACATTTACCTATTTAGCCAAGGCTTTCTCTAATAATCCCAATATGTAATATTAAAATATAGTGAAGCGTGTCTTAAAACTGCTTGGAATCAGACACAGATATGCATAGAAATAATTTATGTAAATGATAGAACGACAGACACTTCAGCAGAAATCATAGGACGTATGATATACGTGATAAAAGATTAATCATGAAAATAGGAGAAGAATTTCATGAAAACAAAGGCTATGGGTATTATTGTTTTTTTACAAATATTTATATTTATTTGTGGGTTGGGGCTTTTACGTTCAAGTATATAGTCAAAGAGAGATTATTAATCATATGGATGGTGGTAATGCTGTTGTGCAGCAGAAGGACGGAATATGGTATATTGATGAAAACAGTGGAGTTGCGGATGACACAATATTTTTACGTGGCTCATATGAAAGGCTGAGGAAAGGAAGCTACACGGTTGCTGTTGAATATGAATCAGACTGGAATCATTCAATGGAGATTTATGCAGAAGGAGAGCATGTCAATGCGGACAAGTCAATTGCATTAAGCAGGGGAAAGAACGTTCAGAAAACTTCAATCAGGGTAACACAAAATATAGACGATTTTGAAGTAAGATTATACTATTCAGGAAAAGGGTATATAAGGATAGATAGTATAGTGGTGATTAGAAATAATGAAGAACAAAGAGAACGCCTATTGTTAATAGCTATTATTACCGCTATATTTGGCGCCTATTTTTTGTGGCTGAAAGGTTATAAACGATATATTAAAGTGTGTCCAATACTTGCTGGTATGTTGACTGGGATAGCAATATCAGTAAATGGACAAATCAATGAAGGCTCCTCCTTTATTAGCACATTACAGAGGGAATGTAATGGTATTGGAATAGATAAGTTGGTAGTAAGTATAGCATTAATATACTTTTATAAGAAACAATGGTATTTGATTTATGAGATAAAAAGTTTTGTTATTGGAGGTCTGGCAGCAGTTTTTTCTGTTTTTATGATCATAGGCATCAGCTTTGTTGCGTTCTTTATGGTAGTATATATCGACTGCTGTATTAAGGCAGGCAATAAACAACCACTAAGGATAAAAGACTTTATGATTTTGTTTTTTTCATCCCTGCTTGTTTGTATAACCAGAAAGAATGGAATATATCTGGTTTTGCCACAATGTCTATGTCTTGTGGTGTGGATAAGAGAAAAACGTGAAGTGTTTGGGATATTACTTTTGTGTATAAGTTTTTTTGGGATAGTTTATTACGGATGTAGCTTTGCCAGAACGTTTGGGAGTTGTAAAAGGTTCGGAAAAGGAAATGTTATCTATTCCTTTTCAACAAACAGCAAGATATCTTTTATATGCGTCAGAGGATATAACAGAAGAAGAGAAAGCTGCGGTAGATGCTATACTGCCGATTGATCAAATTGCTGCTATATATAATCCGGAAATATCAGATGCTGTTAAAAATCAATATAGGTATAATACAGAAGGTCTAAAAGAATACTTTAAGGCATGGTATTCTATGTTCAAAAAGCATCCATATATATGTTGAGGCAACATTGGAAGGATGCTATAGGTATTATTATCCGTTTAGGAGTAGTATGGGCCAATAATATTATTTTGGTATCCAACAGGGATCCATAGCAAGGGGAGATCTTTATCTACATTATTTATTTCCCAGAGAGGTTCGGGATGTGCTAATAGCATATACGGAGTTGTGGCTTAACTTTCCCATATTGTCGCAACTAATGAATCCGGCAACATATACATGGCTTTTACTAGTATTAGCGGCTTACATGATATATAGAAAAAGGGTAAAGGGTATCTTAATGTATGTAGCGCCGTTTATGAACATATTAGTATGCATTGCATCTCCTGTAAATGGATATATAAGATATACGATTCCGTTAATGGCATGCATGCCGTTATTAGTTGGGTGGTACTGCTTTTATTGTCAGATATTTATTAAAGAACAACGGCAATAGCAAATGCAAAAATTTGAATGTGTCTTCTGGGGAGTTTATGAAGGAGAATTCGTATGGGTGAAGTGAAAGTTTCTGTGATAATACCAATATATAATGTAGAAAAATATATTGCAGAATGTGTTGAATCTGTTCAAAAGCAGACTCTTAAAGAGATAGAAATTATATGTGTAAATGATGGATGCTCGGACATTTCTATGCAAATAGTAGAGACAATGGCATCAGAGGATAAAAGAATCAACATTATTAATAAAATGAACGGAGGTGCATCGTCTGCTAGAAATGCTGGCTTAGAAGAAACAAAGGGAGAGTATATATACTTTCTTGACAGCGATGATTATATAATGCCCGAAACTTTGGAGAATTTATACTCGCAAGCTATGGAGAACAATTTGGATTGTATATATTTTGATGCGATTGCCTTTTTTGAGACAGAAGAAGTAAAAAATGATAATATTGAATATGAATCCTATTATGTAAGAAAAGAAGATTATCCTGATACATATGATGGAATGGAATTATTTTACCAGATGTTGATTAATGACGATTTTAAGGTATCCCCATGGCTACAGTTAATTAAGAGTGATGTACTAAAATGTAATAATATTATATTTTACAATGGGATTATTCATGAAGATAATTTATTTTCTTTTCAGGTGATTACCTGTTCTCATAGGGTCATGTATAAGAAAAAAGCTTATTACATGCGTCGTGTACGAGAAGGATCTGTTATGACAACAAAACAGCCAATTAAAAGTGCATATGGATATTATATTTGTATAACAGAAATTGTTGATATGCTGGCAAAACGTCAGTTTAGTAAGCATGAAATGATTGTTATAGAACAGTTTTTGTCAAGTCTACAGACAACGGCGATGAATGCAATGAATGAGAAGATTGGATACTATGATATTTTTGAAGTTTTAGAGGGCTATCCTGTACAACATATTATAGGCTTTATTTTGTGGGTGTATGAAACACAGAAAAGAGTTCAGGAAGAAGAGCGTGTGCTTCAAGAAGAAAATGAGCGGTTGAAAAATAGTATATCATATAAATTAGGGGCGTGTTTCAAAATCCACAATGATTAGTTGACAAATTACAGAAACAGATGCGTCCTATTTTGTCGTATTTAAAAGCTTTCCATGGCAATTTGTAAACATGCATTTGTCAACTAGAATTGAAACACGCCAAATTAGGGTTATCAGTAACATATATACCAAGAAGAATATATCATTTAGGGGAATTCCTGATCAAAAAAATGGAAGGAATACCATATATATTCTATCGGGTGAATATGATAATTTCGCGAAATAAAGTCTGCGTTAGTGTAATTATTCCAGTATATAATGCCAGTAAGTATATCAATGCATGCATGGATTCTCTGCTTTGTCAGACACTGAAAAACATTGAAATTATATGTGTAAATGATGGTTCAACAGACAATAGTTTGGAAATTTTAAAGGAATATCAGCAAAGGGATAATAGGATTAAAGTGATTAACCAGGAGAATCAAGGTGCGAGCAGCGCAAGGAATAACGGGATGATGTATGCAAAAGGGGAGTACTTACTGTTTTTAGATGCAGATGATTACTTTAGTCCTAAATTATGTGATTTAGCATACTATCATGCAAAAAATAAAAAGGCACAAATATGTTTGTTTGGTGCGGATAGAGAGGATGTGACAAATGGGAAAAAAGAGCATATGGACTGGGTGCTCTGTGAAAATGAGATACCTGGAAAAGTTTTTTCTGCAATGGATATCAACGAGAAAATATTTCAAATTACAACCGGCTGTCCATGGTCTAAATTATTTGAACAGAAATTTATCAAGCGGAATCAATTAAGGTTTCAGAATATAAAAAATGCAAATGATGTGTTATTTGTAAGAACTGCATGTGCTTTGGCGGAACGAATGACATGTGTTCGAAATGAACCGCTTGTGACATACCGTTTCAATAATGAAGCAAGCACACAGGGGCAGAAAAACACTGCTCCATTAGAATTTTTTAAAGCGCTTAAAGAGTTAAAAAAGCAATTAATAGAAAAAAATATATATTCATGTTTTGAAAAGAGTTTTATAAATATACTTTTGAGAGAATGCTTATTTAATTATAATACAGTAAGTTCCGAAGATACAAGGAATCTTGTAAGAAAGGCTTTGGCAGAGGAGATATTTCCGTATTTCGAGCTTGAAAAGTACGAAAGAAATTATTTTTATAATCAGAGAGACTATGAAGAATATAAGGAAATATGCAATAGATATTGAATGATGAAACATGTTATAGGAGGCATAGAATATGCGCCAGTTCGCAAAAAGACAGGCAACAGCCGTAAAGGGAATCGCGATATTGATGATGTTCTGGCATCATCTCTATTTGAATATGGAGACGGTTAGGGAGGCAGGGTTAAATGTTTCATTTTTCCCATTTCCAGAGTATAACATTGTAAATCTGGCAAAGGTATGCAAGATATGTGTTTCATTGTATGTGATTGTTTCGGGATATGGTTTATACTTGGATTATTCAGGAACGGATAAAGAAGAGTTTGATTGGATAAAAAGTAGGGTAAGAAAATTGCTGACTGATTAGTGGTTTATTTATATCGTAATATTTTTCGCTACGATGCTGATTGATCAGAGGCCGATAAAAGTGTACTTTGGAACGAATATATTTGATGGCTGTATGAATGTTATTTTGGATTTTTGTGGTCTGGCAAGTATTTTTGGTAGTCCGGCAATGATAGGGCCATGGTGGTATATGGGAGCGGCTGTCATTTATATTGTTTTGACACCTTTTTTAGTCAGACACAAGAAGCATCTATGGATAATTTTTGCGGCTACAGGTGTGATGTTTCGACTGTTTAAACTTGATTTTTTAGGCGGGACAAATCCATATAGTTTTTTGTGCGCATTTCAGATAGGAATGATCGCAGTCCATTACAACATTGTAAATATTTGTATTAACTTAAAAGGGAAATTTGGTTTATTTATGACAGGAGTTATAAGTCTATGGATCGGATATAGACTATATACATATCTTCCCTATGGAAAGTACTGGGAGCTATGCTGGGCATTTTTCCCTTTGGTGGTACTTATATTTTCTGTGAGATACATTATTAATCTGCCACTTGCAGGAAATATCCTTTACTTTTTGGGAAAGCATTCGTATTTTATGTTTCTGACACATTCTTTTATCCAGTGGGTATATTTGAGGGAGTTTGTTTATAATCGCAATTGTTTTGTCTCTTTCGCAATATTGTTGCTTATTTCTTTGGGCGTAGCTATGGTGTGCGAGTGGCTGGAGTCAATACTCAGATTTAGAAAGATTGTAGATAGGATTGTCGGTTTGATTAATCAGAAATGTATGTCAGTTATTTGTATGCAATATTATGGAATAGAAAGGGAAAAAATGCAAAACGAAAATTAGGAAAACGCCATTAAGAAATTGGTATATGTATTAATGGTTTCTGTTTTAGAGTGGTATCAGTTAGATATTAGCTGTAATTTGACAAAAGAAATACATCTCATAAATGCGACGTGTAATATTCTAAATATATGCGTGATAGTGATCATTAATTTGGTTCTTTATCTTTTGCTTAATCGTTTGTGGATTACTATGGTAGTGTCAGAGATAGTATGGACAATGATAGGATTAATAAATTATTATGTTATTCGATATCATGGAATGCCTTTTACCAGTACTGAATTTAAAAATCTTAATACGGCACTGAATGTGTTAAAGTCTTATGATTTGGAGATAGACATAATTCCTGTAAAAATATTAGCGACATGTGGATGTGTAATATTATATTTTTTATCGAAAGGAAGAAGGAACAAACCCAAATGGGCCCTTTCATGAGGAATTTTCAAAAAACACTGTATACTGGTTCCTTGGAAATGCCCATATGAATATCCTCCCCACGTTCCATATGGTTCGCAAATTCCTCAATCAATGGTGCCAAGGGAAGATACGCCGGTATAAACTTTTAATAAATATGTCAGATACTTAAATTCAGTTCTGAGAAATCAATATATAGATTATCATAAATGTTGACTTTGATATTGTCCTGAAAAGTGTAAGTTTCCATCTGGAAATCAGACTGCTCCAAATAATAAACGATTATTCTTTCCGTGCGTGGATCCACAATCCAGTATTCCCTAACGCCAGCATCAGCGTATAGGTTCAGTTTGTGTATATAATCATGCCCAGGGTTTGATGGAGAAACAATTTCTACAATCCAGTCTGGGGCACCCGTGCATCCCCGGTCTGTGAGTTTGTCTTTATCGCATATGACGCTTATGTCAGGCTCTACTATGGTTTCCTGTTTTTTGAACAGCTTGACAGCGAACGGAGCAGGGTAGACACGGCAGGAACCGCCTTTCGACTTAAGGTATTCCCGGATTGTTCCGGAAAGCTCCATGAGTATTGTCTGATGCATCCGGCTTGGTGCGGAGATATTATAAAACTGCCCATCAATCAGTTCTGCCCGAACATCTTCCGGAAGATTATAATAATCGTCTTCAGTGTAGACTTGTGCTTGTGCCATATATAACACTTCCTTTCATGGTTATTGTATGTGGTTATATGCATCGTATTCGCGTATTCCTATGGGGCAGCATTCACTGACTATGCTGATACCTCTCTATATTTTAGTTCCGTCTCCTCTTTTGTTAAAGTGTTGCGTTTTACTTTTTGATTGAGGTTTTGCAGTGTAGTGCCGATTCTGTGTGCAAATCCAAATAAATGTACGCTTATATTGTATAATAAACCAAGAAGAATTGCAAGAGTGTTTTCGATATGATATACTTTGACCATACCGATAAAGGAGATTTGGGGATTATACTGAAAAGTGGTATAATAAAAGCGATAAATGGATTTTTGAAAAATAGTAAGGGAGTTATTTATGGACATATTGATAGGAACTGCAATGTTTTGCATACCACCGCTTTTTGCGTTGGTTATTCATAGTTACTTGCGACATGGAGAGATGACAGGAAAAAGAAAAGTCATATTTTATGTGGTATATTTTGTCATCATTAATTTATTATCTCTCGTCATTTCATACCTGCGTGGTGTAAAGAAAATTCAATTTGTAGATATGACAATAACTTATAAGATCAAGTACATCAGTGCTGGTGTCGTGTGTGGATTTCTCATACCTTTCCCGGTGTGCCTTCTTGCGGAGGAAATGATTACATTTGAAGGTATGAAAAGATACTCTATACGATTTATCAAGGATATCAAAAAATATTTTCCCTATGCAGTGCGCGCGGCGAAGGCCGATCTGCGTTCGGAAGTGTCAAACTCGTATCTGGACTGGTTGTGGTGGCTGATTGAGCCGTTTTGCATGATGCTGATCTATACACTGATTTTTGGAATTGTATTTCATGCATCAGAGCAGTATTTTCCTATTTTTATATTTATCGGAATCACAATGTGGGGATTTTTTTCAAGAAGTATATCGGGAAGTGTAGATACCGTAAGAGCCAACAAAGAAATTGTGACTAAGATCTATATGCCCAAGTACATACTGCTATTGTCCAAAATGTTTGTAAATGGATTTAAGATGATGGTATCATTTGGGGTGGTGCTTGTGATGATGTTGGTTTTCAGAGTTCCTGTGACTTGGTGTATATTGTATGTGGTACCAATAATTCTTGTCTTGTTCCTATTTACATTTGGGGTAGGGACAATCATGATGCATTATGGTGTGTATGTCAGTGATTTGGGGTATATTACGGGGATTATGCTGAGCATGCTGATGTATTTTACAGGTACATTTTATGATTTGGCGAAGCGCATTCCAGAACCGTTTGGCGATCTGCTTGCCAAATTGAACCCTGTGGCATTTCTCATATCCGCCATGAGGGATGTGATGCTGTATGAGACAGCGCCGTTAGTGGGAATACTGGTCTTGTGGGGTGGGATATCTGTTATACTGATAGCGCTTGGGGCATTTACGATATACAGCAATGAAAACGCCTATGTAAAGATTATATAAGGAGCGGAGAGGTGGACAAACATGGCAGATATTGCAATTGATGTAAGGAATGTCAGCATTCATTATAGAATATTAAACAACATATCCGTGCGAAAAACATTTTTTCAAAGGAAGGCACGTAATGAAGTGTTTGAAGCAGTTAAGAATGTTTCATTTACAGTGGAAGAAGGGGGGATTCTTGGTATCATCGGCAAAAATGGAAGCGGAAAATCAACCCTGCTGCGTTCCATTGCAGGTGTGTTTTCCCCCAACAAGGGATCTATTGATCTAAAAGGGCATTCGGTTTCGCTTATGGCACTTGGCGTTGGGTTTAAGGAGAATCTGACTGGAAGAGAGAATATTATCTTATCTGGTATGCTGTTGGGATTTTCGGAGAAGGAGATTGAGGATAAATCACAGGAAATTATTGATTTTGCGGAGATCAGCGAATTTATTGACCGACCTGTCAGGACATATTCTAGTGGAATGCATTCCAAGCTTGCTTTCTCGATCACGGCAATGCTGGAAAATGACATTATGCTGGTGGATGAGGTTTTAAGTGTTGGTGATGAACAATTCAGGAAAAAGAGTCTTAAAAAAATGAAGCAGCTCATTAATGACAACAATCGGACTGTGATTATTGTATCACATAGCATAGGGACGCTAAAGGAGATGTGCGATAAAGTGATGTGGCTCCACGATGGTGAAATGAGAGAATTAGGGGATACGAATACAGTACTAGAGCACTATTTGAAATTTATGGGGAATTAATGGATGACTCTGCAAAGAACGTTGTTGATAAAAAATACAGATGGACTATATTAAATGTTTTTTCACTGGGGAAATGGACAGATCGCTGGCGGGCGTGTGGAGGTAGTTGAGGGCAATATCATAAAGTATAACCAATGCAAGGGCAAGAAGTGGTTTATTCTTCACTGAAAGCGGTGACTGACAGGGCAGTTAGGGCATGGAAAGACAATGAAGCATGGAAGCTTGTGTTACTGCTAGGGCTTAGTAGTTATTTGTTCATGGAATCGATGTTTTTCAGCAATTTTGTGCCAATTGATTTTTTGCTTGTGTACTCTGTTTCATTACTATGGGGAGATTATGGAAGAAAAGAGAAGAACAATATTTTTAGTGCTGTTTAGCATTTATTCATCAACCAATATTTTTCTTGTCTGTAAGATACAAGGTTCGAGAGAAGTTAGGGACAGCTGGCAGGAAGTATACATGCGGCGTTTATGTTGGTGGGATATTTTGCTGTTTGCAGTGCTCAATGCAGTAACCTATATTTTGCTGAAATGTTTTATAGAGAAAGCAGTCCCGAAATTAAGAGCGCTCTCTGCAAAATATATATTGACAAATAATGGAAATACAAAAGGATTTTTTAGAAAGACTTATGCCTGTATTTTTGTAATGTGGTTTGTGTTTTTTCTTGCGTTCTATCCGGGAACGGCAATGAATGACACAATATATATTATTGAAGATCCCCTGAAATTAAGCAATCAACACCCGATTTTATACAATATGTACCTGTATGCATTCTATCGTGCTGGGTGCTTTCTGCATAATCCCAATTTAGGACTAGCACTTCTATCGCTGGTTCAGATGACAGGAATGGCCTTTGTACTTGCAAAAGCAGTTACGATGCTGCGGCAGAGAGGAGCGGCGAGGTGGTTGTGCTGCACGTTGACAGTTTATTTTGGAATAGCGCCGCTATTTCCAACTTATGCGGTGTCCGCCATTAAGGATACGCCTTTTTCGTTCTGCCTGTTTGCACTGTTATTATTGCTGTTTAAGTTGGCTTCTGGAAACGGAACATTGCTGGATTCGAAATCTGATCTGCTACAAATGTCATTATGGCTATTTGGCATAATCAGTTTTCGGAATAATGGGATAATGATTGTATTGGGGCTGTCTCTAACGCTTTGTCTATTTTATAAAAAGCACATCAAACAGATATTGATTCTGTTTGGCGGAGTTGTTGTGTTATGGCTTTTGGTTCGTAGTCTGATAACTCCTGCAGGAAATGAACCATTGTTTCAGGAACGTGTGGGGATTCCCCTGCAACAGACAGCAGCGGTAGTTGTGAAAGGCAAACCGTTGGAGGAGGATGAAGCACAGTATTTGTATAGGCTTCTTCCAGAAGAAGAATGGCAAAATTACTCGCCTGGGTGCAGCGATACCCTGAAATGGAATGAACAGTTTGACAGAGAGTATCTCAACCAGACGAAGGGGCAGTTTATAAGGATATGGGGACAGCTTTTACTGAAAAATCCTAGAGTTTGTGCAGAGGCATATCTTTTAGGTACTTATGGCATATGGGGAATTGAGACGAGAAATAAAGAGCAGTATTACAGTAAGAAAATATGGGAAAATACGCTTGGTTTGTACCAGAATAGTCCTCTTCCCGAATCGCTTAGACAGCTGATTGTTGTCTATTACTGTAATCGTTTTACATACGGATATTTAAGTATGGGGACAGCGTATTGGCTGCTGTTTGCTGTTACATTATGGCTTTTATATAGAAAATTGTATCAGTATGTAGTTATTACAGTGCCGCTGTGGCTGCTATTTGTAAGTCTTTTGGTGGCAACTCCGATTGCATTTGCATTCCGCTATGGATTCGTGATTGCGATGGCGTTTCCATTTTATGTGCTGCTGCCATTTATGGACAGAAGGGAAGGGAGTTATTTAGATGGATAAGCTGTTATCAATCATTATTCCTGTTTACAATGTTGAGAAATATATAACAAAATGCCTGAAAAGCATACTGACTGGGAATGCTAAGACGCTGGAATTGATTGAGGTTCTTGTGGTGGATGATGGTTCGACAGATCAGTCAGGAAGGATTGCAGACGAATTTGCACGAAAATATCAATGTGTGAATGTGATACACAAGCAAAATGCAGGGGTGGCAGCGGCAAGGAATACTGGCATTCACAATGCGCATGGGAAATGGCTGTATTTTGTGGACTCGGATGACTGGCTGGAGAAGGGCGGAGTCCGTGGTATATGCGAGGTTGTTCAGAAGCATACTGATGTCGATGTGCTCTTTATGGAGGCCTATCAGAATGTGGGGCATAAGCAGAAAGAGTGGGTGCATTTTTCGGAAGATGAAGATTTGACAAACACGGAAAGGATAAGAAGGCTGCAGGCGGGTATTCTTTATGCACCTTTTTGGAGAAAGACAAAAAATGATCCGATGGGCGCGCCGTGGGACAAAGTGTACCGCAGGGATTTCCTGACAGCAAACCATCTGCTGTTTTGCGAACGTCTTAAAGTGTTGGATGACATGGTATTTAATTTTGAAGTGCTGGGAGCAGCACGAAAAGTGGCATGCAGAAAGATAAAACCATACCATTACCGACGTTTCGTGACGGATTCGATCACCAACACCTATAAACCTGACCGCGTTTCGCAGGACAAGGTGGTATGGAATTATCTCTTTTCGCTGGAATTGTGGAACGGTGAAGATACAGATATACTACAGGGGGCAATGATGTGCCGGATGATAAAATCGTTTAGTATCTGCTGCCGCCTGTGTTTTTTTAACAGGGAAAATAAGAGAAGATTAAAGGAAAAGGCTGCCTATGTAAAACATGTGATAGAGAGTGAGCCATATTATACTGCTTTTCACACAGTCAGACTGACTGATCTGGAGTGGAAGCTTAAAGTCGTGGCATTGACAGGGTGGCTTTCGTCGGGGTGGGGGATGTATCTCCTTCATGCTGCATGGGAGACGCTGAGATCTTTAAAAGGTCAGATTTCAGGAGATGGGAAATGTTGCAGTTAGGGTATAGGATCAGGAAAAAGAGAGTTCTCTTTGTGACAACGAAGAATATTGATTACATACGAAATGTACAGGAGTTAAATTTTCTGAAGCAAAACGCAGCCTGGTTAAAAGTAATCTATTCGGATAAAAGAAGTTATATTGCGAGAATTTTTGAGGTATGGTGGAAGCTGATGGTTTCGGGCAGGAATTTTGATGTCGTTTTTTTGGGATTTGCGCCGCAGCTTGCCGCACCATTTTTTCTGAAATATAAAGATAAGGAACTCATTATCGACTTTTTTATCTCTGTATATGATACACTGGTAAACGATCGGAAGATATTTTCTGTTTATAATCCAATTGCAGGAATATGCCACTGGATTGATGATTATGTGATAAAGAAGGCTGATTATATCATCACGGACACGAAGGCGGACGCGCAATATTTTATCCGTGAGTTTCACGGAGACAGGAATAAATTCAAAACAGTCTATTTGGAAGCGGATAAGACAATATTTTATCCACGGACGCAGCACAAAAGAATTGACTTAGCTGACAAGTTTGTGGTATTGTATTTTGGAAGCATCTTACCATTACAGGGAGTAGATGTTGTATTGGAGGCAATTGAACTATTAAAAGATGAAAAGGATATCTTTTTTCAGGTTATAGGGCCGGTGTCCAAAAAGTACAGAATACCTATTCAGGATAATGTAGAATATATAGACTGGCTTGGCCAAGAAGAGCTGGCGGAGTACATCGCAAATGCGGATTTATGTCTTGCGGGACACTTTAACAGTAGGATTGACAAGGCAAAAAGAACCATTCCTGGAAAAGCGTATATATACAGTGCCATGGGAAAAAAGATGGTTTTGGGCGATAACGAGGCAAACCGCGAGCTCTATGGCGCTTCGGATCATGTATTCTGGACGGAGATGGGGAATGCAAAGGCGCTGGCAAAGGTAATTTTGTTACAACGTTGTTCACAATATCAGGCTAGGAACTGTCAGTGATGAAACCTGTCAGTTTCCGCAAAACAAAGACAATTTCACGAAATATAGAACAGATTTTGTATGAATTTGTCGAACGATTCTGCCCTGAAACGTCTTGTGGTAAAGTCTGGAAATGATTATACTTAAAACACAAGAAACGTTATATGAATTAACGAAACGAAAAGAGGTAGATAGCATCATGACAAAGGAAACAACAACCATGTTACTGACACTTGTCTTTATGGCGATTGGTATCTTGTATCAGGTGGCAATCGGCGTGATATACCAAAGAATGATTCAGCAGGCGGACACGCTTTCAGGGACGGACAACAAACTGCTCAAGCAATGTAAGGAACGTTTTATCAACTGCTACAAGCTCAACGGCGGTGTGGCGAATATTTCTGTATTTGTGGATAAGTATATCAACCGTATCCGTGTGTTGGGTATGAGCATCAATTTTATGAAGCATTTATCGGGGCAGCTGATGCTGGCTGGCGTTTTCGTCGCGGGATTCGGTGTGTTCAGCGGTATTGTTGAGGGACATCGGTTTGTCGATCTGCTCCCGTATTACATTATCAGCCTTTTTGGCATTTATCTGTATCTGAGCGCAATGTCCATCGTGGACATGCCGGGGCGCAGGAGAATGTTAAAGACAAACCTTACGGATTATCTGGAGAATACGGTGGCGCAGCGGCTCGAACATGGCATAGTGGAGAAGGAAAAGCTTTTGTGGGAGCTTGCACAGGAGAAAAATGCCAAGGCGGAGAAGCGCAGCAAGTCGGAGATCAAGGCCGCGGAGGAGGAGTCTCATCAGGAGGAGCCTAAGCTGGACTTTGATGTTGAAGAAAGTGTGGAAAAGAAGGCTCCAATCTTTTCGCAGGAAGAGGCACATGAGCTGGAAGAGATTCTCCGCACGATCATCGGGAACCGGGTATAATTTTCAGATAACTTTTGCGTTGCAATTGATTTATTTGGGAAATTTTGTTAGAATAGGACTCATAGGGCATTTCAGGCACGAAATCAGTTTATGATTCAAACAGCAGTCGAAGCTGGCTGATTTTGTGTTCACGGATGATTGTTCCGTACAGCCTGTGTGGAGTGGGAATAATTATCTTAGAAATGGCGGGATAAAGACATAGTGACAATGATTGTAAAGGAGAATGCAAATGAGCAAGGTAACGTTTGATTATTCAAAGGCAGCACAGTTTATCAATGATCATGAGGTTGAGTACATGAAGAAACTCACGCTTGACGCGAAGGAGGTACTTGTAAACAAGACCGGTGCAGGCAATGACTTTCTGGGGTGGATTGATCTGCCGGTAGACTATGACAAGGAAGAATTTGCGCGGATCAAAGAGGCGGCAAAGAAGATTCAGGGCGACAGTGAGGTATTGCTGGTAATTGGTATCGGCGGTTCTTATCTGGGTGCAAGGGCAGCGATTGAGTTCCTGCGTCATGGTTTTTACAACATGGTGGACAAGAGCATCAGAAAGACACCTGAGATTTATTTTGTTGGAAATTCAATCAGTTCTACGTATATAAAACATCTGATAGATGTGATTGGTGACAGGGATTTCTCCATCAACATGATCAGCAAGTCAGGCACGACGACAGAGCCGGCAATTGCATTCCGTGTATTTAAGGAAATGATGGAGAAGAAATACGGCAAGGAGGGCGCTGCCAGGCGAATCTACGCGACGACGGACAAAGCAAAGGGGTCTTTGAAGAATCTTGCCACAGAGGAAGGCTATGAGACCTTTGTTGTTCCCGATGATGTGGGAGGACGTTTCTCTGTATTGACAGCAGTAGGTCTGCTTCCGATCGCAGTGAGCGGTGCGGATATCGACAAGCTGATGGAAGGCGCTGCAAGCGGAAGAAAGAGCGCACTGGAGCTTCCGTTCGAGGAAAATGACGCCATGAAGTATGCGGCAGTCAGAAATATCTTGCTGAGAAAGGGAAAAGCCGTTGAGATTCTCTGCAACTATGAGCCGAGTGCACACTATGTATCAGAGTGGTGGAAACAGCTTTTTGGCGAGTCAGAGGGCAAAGATCAGAAGGGATTGTTCCCTGCAAGCGTTGACCTGACGACAGACCTTCATTCCATGGGACAGTTTATCCAGGACGGTGCAAGGGTGATGTTTGAGACGGTTCTCAATATCGAGAAAGCAAAGGAAGAGATCACCATCGGCACAGAGCCAGTAGACCTTGACGGATTGAACTATCTTGCTGGTAAGACTGTTGATTTTGTCAATAAGAGTGCAATGAACGGTACCGTGCTGGCACATACAGACGGACAGGTTCCAAACCTTATGGTCAATATGCCGGAGGTCAGCGAGTTCTATCTTGGCGAGTTGTTCTATTTCTTTGAGTTTGCGTGTGGTCTGAGCGGATATTTACTCGGCGTTAATCCGTTTAACCAGCCTGGCGTGGAGAGCTACAAGAAGAACATGTTCGCACTGCTTGGAAAGCCTGGATATGAGGCGGCAAGAGAGGAACTGTTGAAGAGATTATAGAGTTTGATTAGACAGTCCCACAGGAACCGACAGGGTTTGGTGGGGCTGTTTTTTATGCACAGGGGCGCGGTAAGGAAATTATGTGCTTACGCATAACTGCGCCCCGCGCGGCGAGCAGGGGAGAAGAGCGTCTCCTGCTCAATTACACAGGGGCACCCCGAGGAAATATGTCAGCAAAACTGACAGGTGCCCAGCGCGCGAACAGGGGGAGAAGAGCGTCCCCTGCTCGATTACACACGGGCACCCAGAGAAATGCATACCACTACTTGATGGATAAAAAACAAGGAGAGATAAGAATATGATGACAGAGTTTTTGGAACGGATCAAACCGCTTTATCATGTGGATGTTCTGCAGGGATATACGGATGCGGATATCGAACTGCTCTATCACAGATTTGGTACATTGCCGAAAATATTGGAAGAGTATTACAGGGCTGCAGGGCGGACAGAGGCATTTCATGATGTAAATCAGGATTTCTGGATACTGCCGGAGGATTATGGCATGGGGGAATGTCTGCAGCAGACACAATATTTGATTTTACTGGACGAGAACCAGAGTGTCTGTCATGCCGGAATCCGCAGAGAAGATCTGAGTCTGCCGGATCCGCCGGTTTATTGCACGGAAGATAATGAAAATTGGATTCTCTGCGCACCGTCAACGAGCGCGTTTTTGATGGCAGCACTTGCATATGAGGCGGTTTCTGGCTTTGAATACAGTTCGGAGGAGTTCTACTGGCTGACAAAAGAAGAAGTAGAGTTCATTAAGAACAGGCTCACGAAATTTCCATATGAATTAACCAGCTGGATTGGCGGCATGAAAGTTACGCTTTATCAAAGTGAACGTGATAATATGGTTTCTGTTATGGAATGTGGAGATGATGACTTTGAGATGTTATATGGTGCTGCAAGTGAAGCGTCTTATGACAGGTTGAAAACGATTTTAGAGGGCATTGGGGAGCCAATGTGACAAAGGCTTATACGAAGTTAATATTTAATTTTAATATTTTAAAGACTTTTAATACCTTATATTTCATGTTACAATGAATTTTATGGATGAATTAAGGCAGTTATTAACAAATTATATAGAGAATAAAGAAACGATCTTAAACGCAACGGCGAGCAATCCCCGCGACCGGGAAAAAATACAGAAGCTTCGCATACGGCCTGTGCTCAAAAAGGAGGAGCTTTTATACCAGGCGGAGCAGTTTGTGGGAACCAGGGCATACCATCAAAATCTTTGCCCTGATGCGCTCGTGGATTTTCTGGTCAGTGCGATGACCGCAGATTTCCGCCAGCTGGAACTGGAGACAGCGCGTCACAAAGTGGTTATCCTTGTGAGCAAAAAGGGAAAGACGACGATCAGGGAGAAATCCAAAGCGCCACAGGAGCAGGAGATTGACTTATCACACAACCGGCAAAAGCAGTATATTCTGCCACAGGACAAGCCGGTGCCGTTTCTCGTGGAGCTTGGCGTACAGACGGCGGAAGGCAAAGTCGTCAAGGCAAAGTATGACAAATTCCGGCAGATCAACAGGTATCTGGAATTTGTGCGTGATATTCTGCCAGCGCTTCCAAGGGAGGGGCGCCCGTTACAGATCATCGACTTTGGCTGTGGGAAATCCTATCTGACATTTGCACTATATTATTATCTGAGAGTCATGAACCAATATGACATTTGTGTCATTGGACTGGATCTCAAAAAAGATGTGATCGAGAATTGTCAGGCACTTGCGGATAAATTTGGGTATGATGGGTTAAAATTCCAGGTAGGGGATATTGGATCGTATGAAAATGATACGGAGAACGTCGATATGGTTGTGACATTGCACGCCTGCGACACAGCGACGGATCACGCGCTTGCAAAGGCGGTGAAGTGGAATGCGCGTGTGATTTTGTCCGTTCCATGCTGCCAGCATGAGCTGAACAGGCAGATATTGTGTGACGCGCTGAATCCCGTGTTAAAATATGGGCTGATCAGGGAGCGAATGGCGGCACTGATGACAGATGCTCTCAGGGCAGATCTGCTCGAGGAATGTGGATATGACACACAGATACTGGAATTTATCGATATGGAGCACACGCCCAAGAACATACTGATACGGGCGGTGAAGAAAAATCACATGAAATACCATGCGGGAGCGAAACAGCATGAGGAGTTGATTCAGATGGAGGAATTTCTGCACGTCAACCCAACACTTCAGAAATTGCTGAGAGAGAATTGATAGATGGAGTTGTTGTTATGAAGAAAGTTATCGGCAAACTGGCTGCCTGCATTGTGGTTTTTATCATCACTCTCTTTGTGAGCAGCGGTATTTATAATAAAGGAAATGAGGAATTGACGACCAGTATGGCGCAGGCGTCCCTCCCGCTGGTGCATATCACGACGCGCGGGATTGCATACAATTATCTGCATGGGCTGAAACAGGAGATGGACGGGAGTTTTTTCCGGGATACGATCACGCCGCTCGGGGAGGGGCGAACACTTAGTTTTGTAGTGGACAAGTATGGGAATGAGATCAATGAAATCTCCTTTGAGGTAAGAAGCATTGATGGTACACGTTTGGTTGAGAGAACGAAGGTCAGCGATTACAGTGATAAGGGTGACAGCATACAGGCGAATGTCACGATAAAGGATTTGATCGAACCAGGGGTTGAGTACAATTGGATATTGATGCTCAAGGTCGGAAACGATACCGTGCGGTATTATACGCGTATTATAGACGGTGAGGAATATCATGCGAATGAGAAATTAAGCTTTGTAAAGGAATTTCACGACAAGACATTTGACAAGGAACAGGCAAAAGACCTGGCGATGTATATGGAGTCAAATACGCGGGGGGACAATACGATACTCAGCCACGTAGACATTCACTGCAGTTTGAATCAGGTCACATGGGCGGACTTAAATGTCAGTCAGATCTCTGAACCGCAGATCATCATCAGTGAGATTGAGACTCAGACAGCCTCGATTCGCATGAGTTACAGAGTGCAGACGATTGAAGGAAAGAAGCGGGATGAGTATAATGTGGTCGAATTTTTTCGGATACGATATACACCAGACAGAACGTATCTGCTTGACTATGAGCGCAGTATGAACCAGATTTTTGACCCAGAAGCGGATGTGTACGGCAGCAATAAGATCATGCTAGGCATCAGGGACAGTGCAGTGCAGATGATGGAGAGCGATGGCGGTTCCAACCTGGCGTTTGTCAACGAGAACCAGCTTTTCTGTTATCATGCGGCTGACAAAAAGATGGCGTATCTTTTCAGCTTTTATGACGAAGACGATGCCAGAAGCAATTATGACAATCACGACATCAAGATCCTGAATGTGGATGAGACGGAGAATGTCCGTTTTATGGTTTATGGATACATGAACCGCGGCATGCATGAGGGGAGCATAGGTGTGCAGGTATGTGAGTACAACGGAATGCTCAATACGGTTGAAGAACTCATATTCATATCATACAATAAGGCATATGCGACGTTGAAAACAGATATGGAGCAGCTGTCTTATATTAACAGGAATGGCGTTTTTTATATTTATCTGGACGGTTCGATTCTTGCAATCAATCTGATGGATCGGACGTGTGAAGAAATTGCCCAGAATCTGCAGCAGGGAAGCTTTCAGGTATCGGACACGAACAAGATGCTCGTGTGGCAGAATTCCGCGGATGCATATGATTGTACGAAATTGATCCTGATGGATCTCAACACTGGGGAAACGCAGGAAATTGAGACATCGGGTGATGGCAGGATCCTGCCGCTTGGGTTTATCGAGGAGGATCTGATTTACGGAGTGGCGCGGTATGAGGATATTCAGATGGATTTTTCCGGTTCTGTGACTTTTCCGATGAATATGGTCTACATTCAGGATGAAAACGGAAAAATTTTAAAGACTTACGACCGGGAGAATATCTATGTCACAGATGCGTCGGTCGAGGAAAACCTGATCACATTGACACGCGTGGTCAAGCAGGAGGATGGCAGCTACGCCGCTACCACAGATGACCAGATTGTCAATAATCTGGTGGAGCAGAGCGGCTACAATTCCTCTGAACTGGTCGTGACACAAACCTATGAAAAGATTGTCCAGCTTGTCCTCAAAAATGCGATGGAAACCAAAAAGCCCAAAAACACAAAGCCACTTCAAGTACTGTTTGAGGGATCCAGGGAGCTTGTCGTAGATGTTGAGAATCCTGTGAGCAGATACTACGTATATGGACGCTATGGGATTGATGGTACTTTTACACATGAGGCGGAGGCGATCAATCTTGCCTATAGCATCAGCGGAACCGTGGTCAATCAGAATGGCGATTATATATGGAAGCGGACGACCAGGAGTACACGGAATCAGATTATGGCAATCACGGGCAGTCAGCGGAGCGAAGGCAGCTCGGATTTGGCGGTATGTCTGGAGACAATTTTGGAATTTTGCGGGAGTATCAAGAATGTACAGCCAATGCTCGACAGGGGGAAGACGGTGAGGCAGATTTTGGAGGAAAATATCAATGCTGCGATGGTACTTGACTTGAGGGGTGTGAGTTTAGACGCAATATTGTACTATGTCAACCAGGACATTCCTGTTCTCGTTTCCCTTGAAGATGACAGCGCAATGCTTGTGATCGGATTTAATGAGTTGAATGTTGTGGTGATGAATCCAGAGACAGGTTCTGTCTACAAAGTGGGAATGAATGATGCCACAAATATGTTCCGGCAGAACGGAAACATGTTTATGACATACCTGAGAAAAAAATAAAGTGGTTTCCGCATTTTGGGTGAAGAATACAATTTGACAAATATATAGTAACGTTTTATAATAAAGTAAATATATGATTAACAGGGATGTTAAGAACTGTAAAGCGATACCAAGATGGTAGGTTATCTATTAGCAGTTCCATAGGAGGATGAGGCTCATGGGGGAGTATAAGAATCAATCAAGGAGGAAACTGATATGCGTATAGTAGAGAAGGTGCTGTACGGATTTGGTGGCTTGTTGGCGCTTATACTTCTTTTTATTGCGATCTGCCACTACAATCCGGAACTGGCGGTCAGAATGGGTGCCGATTTAAAAGCGGAGGCAGGAGAAGCACAGACTGCCAATCATGTCAATGAGATGCTTGCAGTGAATACGACTGTGACAGTTGGAACGCTGCCAGCAGCGGAAAATATACAAACACCGGAAGGGAACATGCTGACAAGTGACACGACACCAGCAGGCAATGCGAGGACTGTGGATGGTGCAGACACAGATGGGAATGCAGAAAGCAAGTTAAGTGTTCCCGGAAAGGTTGCTGGTCTGAGTGGTTATATACCGGTCAAAGCAACCGGCACGGAGATTTCGCAGACTAAGGCGGACGAGATCGCAAAGGAGCTCAGCAAGGGCGAGACAGGCAGCAGCCTGACGTTTGACAGTGATATTTATCCGTATTATTCAATTATAAATGAGACACAGAGAGCAGTTTACAGACAGATTTATGCCAATGCCAACGCGCAGAATAAACATTTTGCGCCAGTGGAGGACATTACGGCAAATGATCTGAAAAATGCATTTACGTCGGTGGTAAATGATCATCCGGAATTGTTCTGGGTTGATACAGCATACAAGTATCAGTATACGCCGAAGGGAAGCGTTGCTGACATTACGCTGGTGTTCAATGTGACAGCAAACAATCTTGATTCATCAAAAGCCGCGTTTGAGGCAGCGGCAAAGCGGATCACAGATGAGACTTACGGAAGATATACAGATTATGATAAGGAACGAATTGCACATGATACACTCATCAGCGGAGTGAAATATGACGCAAATGCGCCGATGAACCAGAGTGCGTATAGTGCACTTGTGTATGGAAGGACTGTGTGTGCCGGTTACGCGAGGGCACTGCAGTATGTATTGCAGCAGCTTGATATTCCATGTTATTATGTGACAGGCTATGCCGGAGAGAATCATGCGTGGAATATTGTAAAGCTCAGTGACGGCTACTACAATGTGGACAGCACATGGGATGATACCAATCCGAACACGTATGACTATTTTAACTGCTCGGATGCTGATTATGCATCAAACCATGTGAGACGGGATTTGGCGATCTATCTTCCAGCGTGCAACGGCAACCGCTACAGCGGTCTGGAAGTCAATCCGTCCGTGACGCCGCCAGCGAGCACAACGACACCGTCGACGAGTACAACCACCACGACTACAACCACAACCACCACGACTACAACCACAACACCGTCGAACAGCACAACTACAACACCAGACACAGCGACGAATACCGATTCGATCACAGTGATGACAGTGCGCGGCGGAGGAGATCAGAATTATATTGACGACATCAATGATTACTTTAATGAATGTTTTGATGCGATGATCGACAGGGATGACGAAGTCATAACATTTGACCTGATCATCACAGACAAGAAACTCTGGGACAATATCTATAAGGCTTATGACCGGGGCGACTGCCAGGAGGGATACATCGACCGCTATCTCGTGGAAAAGCATAAGAATGCATGCAGCATGCGCGTGGAAGCAGTTTTACGGACAGATGGAAGTTATCTGTTGAGGCACAGGGCAGTGATCAGTTGATAAAATTTCATATTTTAAATTTCAAAATAAAAAATGCAAGCCAGATGGCTTGCATTTTTTATGCGCACGGGCGCAGTAAGGAAATTATGTGCTTACTGCGCCCGGCGCGCGAGTAGAGGAGAAGGGCATTCCCTACTCGATTTTGAACTTAAATCCGCTGTCTGATTTTAGTTGTAGTTGTCAATGCAGGGCTGGAACATATCCTTAGTCACGCCGCACAGAGGGCAGCACCAGTCATCAGGAAGATCCTCAAATGCTGTACCGGGAGCAATGCCATGTTCCGGATCACCTTTCTCAGGATCATATGTATATCCACAAGGGTTACAAAAATATTTACGCATAATTGTTCGTCTCCTTTTCTATTAATTATAATCTAAAAACATATATTTGGTCAGGGGATTTTGCTCTCAGGCCCAATCCCCCTCTAAAATTTTAGCTAAAATATCTCTTAAGAAGTCCTTCAAACGCCGAGGCGTTTGCCTTAGCCAAAGTATCTCTTGAGAAGTCCCTCGAATGCCTTACCATGCCTAGCCTCATCTTTTGCCATCTCATGAACGGTGTCATGGATTGCGTCAAGGTCAGCTGCCTTGGCACGCTTTGCAAGGTCGAACTTACCAGCAGTAGCGCCGTTCTCGGCTTCCACGCGCATCTCAAGATTTTTCTTGGTAGAATCTGTCACAACTTCGCCTAAGAGCTCTGCGAACTTAGCAGCATGCTCAGCCTCTTCCCAAGCAGCCTTCTCCCAGTACATACCGATTTCAGGATAGCCCTCTCTGAATGCAACTCTTGCCATGGCAAGATACATACCAACCTCTGTACACTCGCCGTTGAAGTTTGCTCTTAAGTCCGCCATGATATCTTCGCTGACACCCTTAGCAACGCCTACCACATGCTCTGCAGCCCAGCTTCTCTCGCCTTCCTGAGCCTTGAACTTGTCAGCAGGTGCGTGGCACTGTGGACATTCAGCGGGGGCACTGTCTCCCTCGTAAACATAACCGCATACACTACATACAAATTTCATTTTAAAATCCTCCTTTTTATATCACTTAGGAAAACAGTCTTTCTTATTATGATTGTCCGTTTTCCTTACAGCCAGATTGATTTTTCCTGACCAATGATCATGGCATTATGATTTCTGGTCAAGACATTTTTTACAGATGCCGCAGAAGTAAAGCCTGTGCCCTTGTATCAGTCCATCAAAGTTCTTGGCTGCCTCTGAATCAATCGATGAAAAATCGCTGTGCTCCATTGTCAGATCTATGACTGCATTGCAGCAGCTGCACACAAAATGATAGTGTGGACTGGTATTGTAGTCATAATGGTCAATACCAAGAATCCCAAAACTATGCTTTGCGATCAAGCCGGCCTCAACAAGCTGATTCAGATTGCGGTATACGGTGCCAAGACTGATATTTGGAAACTCCTCCTTAACACGGGAATAGACTAGTTCTGCAGTTGGGTGATCCCTGCGGGATTGTAGGAAGGAGAGGATAGCTGCCCTCTGGCGGCTGTATTTCATGGTCATATAACCCCTGCCTTTCTTTGAGAACACGTCAGGAACTTTTAAATCATTAGATAAGATATCAGTAATGATTACTGTTATTATAATTTGTCTTATTTTAAATGTCAATATCCTATTTTGTTCTGATTAAAAAAAAATTAAGAAATAACCAAACCACTATATTTTCAAGGCGGATATGCTATACTAATTTTATGATTACACAGCCGCATCTTTTTTATGCACACAAATAAATATTGAACTACCTGCAAAATTTATGTAACAGATCGGCAAGGCTGAACTATTATAAATCTGCTTCTGGAATGGAGACGATAGGATCATATGAATAGAAGAGCACATATCAAACTGAAGACAAAAATGATGATACTTTTTCTGGCAATCATATTGGTGCCGTTAGTATGTGGGGTAATGGTCTTCATGGGGTATGGATATTATGAAAATATTGATATGCTCCATGAGCTGAGCAAGAAGGATATCATGGTTGGTGCCATGGTCAACAGGCGGCTGTTAAAGCATATGCTGACAGCTATGGTCATCATACTGATCCTCACAAGCGCTATCATCACAGCATGGCTCAATAAGGATGTGTACAAGCCGCTTAAGGAGCTGAGCGTGGCGATGCAGCATATATCTATAGGCGATTTCGACTACCATATGAACGGTGGGCGAGAGGATGAGATCGGAATGCTTTTTGAGAATTATGAGCAGATGCGTCTCCAGTTAAAAGAAAACGAGGAGGAGAAGGCACAGAATGAAAAGAAGTCCAAGGAGCTTGTGAGCAATATCTCCCATGATCTCAAGACGCCGATCACCTCGATCAAGGGCTATGTTGAGGGAATTATGGACGGTGTGGCGAACACACCGGAAAAAATGGATAAGTACATCAAAACCATCTACAATAAGGCAAACGATATGGACAGACTCATCAATGAATTGACGACTTATTCCGGGATTGACTCCAACAAAATTCCATATCATTTTAATATTCTGAACGTATCGGACTATTTTTCGGACTGTGTTGAGGAAGTTGGGTTGGATCTTGAGGCGAAGAATATCCATTTGAATTTTACCAACCTTGTAGCAGCGGATATCTGCGTTGTGGCGGATCCAGAGCAGCTCAAAAAAGTGATTAACAATATCATCAGCAATAGTGTCAAATATATGGGACATGAAAATGGCGAGATCGATATCAGGCTCTTGGATGAGGGCGAGTCAGTCAAGATTGAGATTGAAGATAACGGAAAAGGGATTGCACCGAAGGACATCGGCAATATTTTTGAGCGTTTTTACAGAACAGATGCATCCAGAAATTCCCTTCAGGGCGGAAGCGGTATCGGACTGAGTATTGTGAAGAAGATTATTGAGGATCATGGCGGTTATGTGTGGGCGACCAGCAAGGAAGGCGAGGGAACCTGCATGCATTTTGTACTGCGCAAGTACACAGAGAAAACGGATGAAGTCGTAATATAGAGAATAATTAAGGAAAGGATAGAGCGTATGAGCAGAATATTGATAGTAGAGGACGAGGAAGCAATTGCGGAACTTGAAAAGGATTATCTGGAGCTGAACGATTTTGAGGTGAAGATTGAAAACAGCGGTGATACAGGGCTTGCGACAGCGTTAGCGGAGGATTTTGACCTGATCATACTTGACCTGATGCTTCCGGGGATTGACGGGTTTGAGATCTGTAAGCGCATCCGCGAGGATAAGGATGTTCCGATTCTCATGGTGTCAGCCAAGAAGGATGACATTGATAAGATCCGCGGTTTGGGTCTGGGTGCTGACGATTATCTGACCAAGCCCTTCAGTCCGAGTGAGCTTGTGGCGCGCGTGAAGGCACATATGGCGCGGTATAACCGTCTGGTGGGCAGCCATACCAAGGAGAACGACATCGTGGAGATCCGGGGGATCCGCATCGATAAGACTGCAAGGCGCGTGTTTGTGGACGGTGTGGAGAAAAACTTTACGACGAAAGAGTTTGACCTTCTGACTTTCCTTGCGGAGAATCCAAACCATGTATTTACAAAGGAAGAAATTTTCAGGGAAATATGGGATATGGATTCCATCGGGGATATCGCCACTGTGACAGTGCATATCAAGAAAATCCGCGAAAAAATCGAGACAGACACCTCAAAGCCACAGTATATCGAGACAATCTGGGGCGTTGGATACCGTTTTAAACTCTGACAAAAAACGATAATATTACAAAATTTTACATCCGAATAGGAATGTGTGAAGATGGACAAAATGATAGTGTATGAGGACAATGTTCTGTTGGTGGTGCATAAACCGGCAGGGATCGCGACAGAAACAGCGAGAGTCGGTCAGGCAGATCTTGTGTCCGAATTAAAAAATTACCGGAAGAGAAAGGGTGAAGACACCTATATTGGCGTGGTACACAGGCTTGATCAGCCAGTGGAAGGGCTCCTGGTTTTTGCAAAAGATGGAGGAACAGCCAAGAAACTTGGTGACGAGCTGCTAAGAGGAATTTTGACCAAAAAATATGTGGCACTTGTCGCAGGGGTTCCACAGACACCAGAGGGTGATCTGACAGATTATCTGCTGAAGGACGGACGGACCAATTTATCCAAGGTCGTGCCAAAGGAGACAAAAGGTGCTAAAGAAGCATCGCTCCATTGGCGGGTTTTGCAGCACAATGATGTTGTTTCGCTTCTGGAAATTGAGCTGTATACTGGAAGACATCATCAGATCAGAGTGCAGATGGCGCATGCGGGTTATCCGCTACTGGGTGATTTCAAATATGGCTCTGCGGCGTCAAAGGATCTGTCGAGAGATTCTGCGGTCAACAGCACGGCGCTTTTGGCATATGAAATCCGGCTGACGAATCCAGGTACGGGAAAAGAGATGAATTTTTCATTAAATTATGACAAATTCACTAAAATTTTCTGACAAAAAGTACACAGATTGGGAGTTGACACATTTTTATAGAGAAAGTATAATATAAAATATAGACAAAGGCCTTGTATTTTGCAAGAACTTGCAGTTCCTATACAAAGGAGGCCAGAGTATGGATGGAATGCAGAATTGGACGAGCTATCTGGAGGTTATGCGCAATCGTCTGCTTCTCGTCAATGACGCTGATAGCCTGATTTCAGTATTATTGGATGTCAAAAATATACCGATTGCACTATCAACGATCGAGGACGTGACGGACGGAACCGGGCTTAATATGTCGCTGTCAGTGATTTGTTCTGAGGCAAGGGTCGCAGGCAGAGTTATGTGCCTCATGAGCGATGACATGTTTACAACGGTTCAGCTTAATCTTGACACTGTGAATAAGGTAAACTCGAAAATATCAGTGGATGGCAAGGGTGTGGTGATGAAACTCACGATCAAGAATGGAGCTGAATTTTTACTGATGTTCCATACAGACTTCGTGGAGGACGAGGAATAGAGATGAAAATAGAACTCTTGTCATGATGGAAACATGGGACGCTGTCACAATTCAGCGTCCTTTTCCTATAGGAGGATAGGGCAGATGGAATATCATAAGAAGGCAGATTTGAAGGTGGAGTGTATTGCCACACAGGAGGATTTTGATTTCTTCGGGATTACCTTGGACGATGTCCTCGACAGAACAGAGGCAGGAATGTATTTCCTGAAAAAAGCAAAGGAGCTGTGTGCCATGACACAGAAAGTAGTGTGGACAAATGTTGCATATACACTCAATATAACAATGCTTCCTGACGACAGTGTTTCTTTTGAGTTCAGCGAGTGCATTGAGGATTATGCTGCAAGTCTGAAACATTCCCTTGCTATGGCGGACAAGGAGACGAGAGGACCGCTGGAGGAATTTATCAGCGCGCTCGAGGAGGCTGACGAGGAGGAAGGGAGGAGACTGGTGGCACATTTTGAGAAGAACATCAAGGCGGAGAGGATGAAATAGATAGTTGAATTATTGAGAAAGGTGTGGAAGACAAATGAAGACAAACATTAAGAAGATTTATGCATGTTATCCGGGCGGAAAACACAAGGCGCTGACGATGAGCTATGATGATGGGAAGCATGAGGACAGGCGCCTTGTGGAGATATTTAACAAATATGGCATCAAGGCGACTTTTAATGTAAACAGTGGTTTAGAAGGTGATCCGGTGCGAATACCGCAGGCGGAGTACAGGGAGCTCTACAAAGGGCATGAAGTGGCATGCCACACGGTATCACACCCCACGATTGAGCGCTGCCCGCTCACAAGCGTGGCACAGGAGATTATTGAGGACAGGAAAAAGCTGGAGGAAATCATGGGGTATCCGGTGCGCGGTCTGGCTTATCCGAACGGTTCTTATTCGAGGGAAATCTGTGACCTGCTCCCGGGGCTCGGAATTCGTTATGGCAGGATTGTCGGTGATTCAGACAGCTTTGCACTTCCAGAGAATTTTCTGCAGTGGAAGGCAACCTGCCATCATGACCATAACCTGTTAGGGCTGGGGAAGCAGTTTGTGGAATTGAAGAAAAAGCAATATCTGTATCTGATGTATGTGTGGGGACACAGCTATGAGTTTGCAAGAAACGATAACTGGAATGTGATTGAGGATTTCTGCAGGATGGCTGGCGGACAGGATGACATCTGGTATGCGACGAACATACAGGTTGTTGATTATATGGACGTGGTGAAGATGGCACAGTTTGCGGCGGATGGTTCTTTTGTATACAATCCATGCGTGCAAAGCCTGTGGCTGTGTATCGATGACGAATGCTTTGTGGAGGTCAAAGGGGGCGAGCAGGTTTCATTATAGTAAGGAACTGTAGTAATTTCAGAAATTCATCTACACGTAAGATTTCCTGAGGACTTGGTATATAGTCCGCATTCTTACGTGTATTAACAAAATATTCAGCGATGATACGGAAATCGCTGTGGAAATTGTCCAGTTTGTCGTCCACAAAAGCAACCTCTACAAGATTGATCTTATAGTCATTCACATAGGGTTTCAGTTTTTCTGGAATATCCACATTCATACAGGCTTTTGGGCTGAGTCCAGTGTTTGGATACATCGCGCTCCTATTCGTGAATCTTGTTGTTAAATTTGTTCTGGCTGTTATCTTTGATGTTTTCAAGCTCACTTTCGGAAAAGACTTGCTCTCCGTCAAACAGTACATCGTTTATAATGCCGGAAAACACATCATTATAATCAGCCAGTATATTCTCTGTAATGTCTTTTACACCCATTTACAAAACTCCACTTAATAGTATAGTAACACAGATTATATCATTTTGCCATAGCGTATCGATAGATGAATATATGCCTGCTGCTGCATCGTTACTGTTCACTTCCCCATTAAAGTAGTGGGAATCGAGCGCCAAAATGCTAAAAGCTTTAGCTTTTTCCCTTTAGCATATTATATGCATAAATGTTGCTGTTCACACCGAAAAAACGTATAAATATGCAAAACACAGTAGGGGTGTGAACAGTAACGCTGCATTAAAACAAACTGCTTTTCGCAAGTCAATATAATATACAAAAATTTGTATGCGTTTTTTGTTTTAGATATTAGAGCGATTCGCACAAGCCAATCTGATGTGGAATTTTGTGAAAAAATTGCAAGAAAATCGGTTCATAATCGGTTTGCGTTGTATAAAAACGAACGGAGTATGGATAATATGAAAGGAAGGAAATATAGATTAAAACATGAAATAACTTATAGTTTTCATGTTGGTCATATACATTGAGTGGTGCCAGAAGCTTTGGTATTCTGGAGAGTACTCGACAAAAAGCGGGGGGAAATATGGAATTTTTAGCGAGAAGTGACTATCAGCGAGTTGTACTATACATTCTGACATCAGTGTCAGTTTTGTTGGCTTTAAAGTATCTTCTTCCATATTTTCTTCCGCTGCTAATAGCATTCTTGATCGTGGTGCCATTACAGAGGTTTTGTCAGCGGCGGGAGAGGACTAGTGGTACGGGGATTGTGGAGACAGAAAACAATGGAACAAGGGGAAATGACAAAAACAGAAGCAGGTCTGGGCAAAAAGGATTTATGGCTGGAGGGATTTTGTTTGGCATTATTTTAATTGTCGCATTAATTATTGTAGGGCTTGGCACATTTCTGATCAGCAAGGCAAGGATGCTTGTGCAAAACGCAGACTTCTGGACAGACAATATCACACAACTGATTGCAGGTCTCAGTGCGGAAATTGAGGATTTTTTTCAATTACAGCGGGGGACTGTTGAACTTTGGATATCAGAGAGAGTTGCAGAGCTTGGGGAATGTCTTACAAGGTCTGGCGATGGATTGCTGACGGGGAGTCTTCGCTATCTGTCTGTGGCGGGGCGTGTAGGGACTTTTGTTGTGGTAAGTTTTATTTGTGTTGTCCTGTTTGCGAGGGAAATTGAAAGCTGGCAGCAGGGACTGCTGAACCTTGCAGCGATAGAGCCAGCGATTGACCATATTCTGTCCATTATTCTGCGCATTGGAAAAAAGCTTGGAAACATGATCAAGACATATCTGAAGACACAGACTATCATACTCATATGCATTAGTATTACTGCGACAATCGGTCTGTATCTTGGGGGAACAACGGAAGGCTGGTTTTATGGAATTCTTGCCGGATTTATGGATTTTCTTCCGTTCATCGGGACAGGGATTGTGCTCATTCCGATCGGGGTGATGGAATTCCTAAAAGGGAATATTGGCAGTGGAGTGATCATCATTCTTACGTATTTTATGTGTGTAATAATACGGGAATTTTTGGAGCCGCGGCTACTGGGGAATGGTCTGAAATTCTCACCGGTAGCAATACTGATCTCTGTATATGCAGGTGTAATATACTATGGTATTGGCGGTGTCATTCTGGGACCAGTGACGCTTTTGATTCTGGTGGAGCTGGGAAGGGAAATCTTTATGCCAAGGGGTGTGTAGGTATTTCCATGAAATCGGTTGACAGTGAAAAAAGATAAAGTGTATACTCGTATTAAGGTGATAGAGATAACTATTTAGAAAAAATTTCATAGGTTTGAAGCCACTGATTATGAAGAGACTGAATAGTTATTGTAGAGGGGAATTACTAAGGAGGTGTTATGTGCCATGCAAAAAGGCAGTGAAAGCAAGGCGATAACAATATACGATATAGCGAAAGAGGCGGGCGTATCTCCGGCGACCGTGTCGAGAGTACTCACTAGGAAAGCGAGAGTACGTCCTGAAAAACGGGAAAAAGTGGAGGCGTTGATCGCAAAGTATAATTTTAAGCCAAACGTATTGGCGAAAGGACTCGCCGATACCAGAACGCAAACAATTGGAGTGTTGGCTGCAGATATCAGAAATCCGTATTATGCCGCCCTTTTTGTCGCTTGTGAACAGGCGGCAAGAGAAGCAGGATATACGGTTGTACTCTATAATTCATTGGGAAAGACAGAAAATGAAGTGGAGCTTTTGGGGAAGCTTCAGGAACAGAAGGTTGACGCGATCATACAGCTTGGCGGCAGGGTAGATGATCTGGCATCCAGTATCGAGTATGTTGAGCTTATCAATGATATCATGTCCACAATACCTGTCATTGTGACAGGAAAACTAGATGGTACCCGGTGTCATGTAGTCCGCATTGACAGCATGAAAGCTATGGAACTGCTGATGGAACATCTGTTGGCATTAGGGCATCGCAAAATTGCCCTGGTTGGTGGCAGACAGGATGTGCTGGCCACCTTTGAAAAATCACAGATGTATAAGCAGATTCTCAAGGAAAACAAGATACCATATGATCCTGATCTGGTCATGGATGACGGGGGCAGTTACGATTTTGAGACAGGATACAGGCAGATGAATGAAATACTGGCAAAACGAACAGATATGACAGCTGTGATCGCTGTCAATGATTTTACGGCGATGGGAGTTATGAAATGCCTGAATGAACATGGAGTACGCATACCGCGGGATATGTCTGTTGTAAGCTATGACAATACATATATAACTGAGATGGCGATGCCGAGACTCACAAGTATCGACTATAATTATGAGGAGTATGGAAAAAAGCTGATTGATACTTCGATTGCTCTAATCGAGGGAAGAAAAAAAGACGCGCTGCGCATGGTGATGCCAAGTCTTGTCATACGCGAGAGCAGCGGACCAGCACCAATAGTTTGAGGCAGGACACAAAATGAATGCGATTTCATGACAAAGAGTGCAAATAAGATGGAAAGTCTTATTTTCGCTCTTTTTTTGTATCATAAAAATAAATGACCAATAGTCATTATATACAATATGCACAAAAACGAGCTCATAACAATGTGAGAACTATAGAACATGCCTTTTAATGCATAAAAACATATTGACTTTCAACAACATAAGTAATATTATTTAAATATGAAATCGGTTTCGAGTAGTCAATTTATAAACGAGGGAGGTAATACTATGGGGAAAACAAAAACCAAGGTGAAGAGTAATTACAATGCAAGCCTCACCTTTTTTCAGAAAGTAAAGAAGTACAGAGTTCTGCTTCTGATGTGTCTTCCTGCTGTTCTGTTTTTCCTGGCATTCAGCTATGCGCCGATGCCTGGTATCTGGGTTGCATTTGTTAAGTACAACTACAGGGATGGAATTTTTGGAAGTAAGTTTATCGGACTGGATAACTTCAAGTTTCTTGCCACATCAGGAAAACTGCTAAGTCTGACCAAGAATACGATCCTGTACAATCTGGCATTTATCATACTTGGCAATTTCCTGGCAGTATTTGTGGCAATTCTTTTGAACGAAATGCGCAGTAAATGGTTCAAGAAGATTTCCCAGACGATCATGTTTCTGCCGTATTTCATCTCACAGGTTTTGGTAGGTATTCTGGTATTTAACCTGCTCAATTACGACACAGGTTTTGTAAATGGTATTCTGACGAGCCTTGGCATGGAGCGGTGGCAGCCATACTCGAATCCGAATGTCTGGCCGCCAATCATGATCATCGTATATCTGTGGCAGCAGACTGGATACAATTCCGTTGTATATTTTGCAGCGATCATGGGGATTGATGGTGAAATGATGGAAGCTGCGAAAGTAGACGGTGCAAACGGATTCCAGAGAATCCGCTACATAATCCTTCCCAGCCTCAAGCCTACAATCGTTATCCTGCTTCTGTTTGCGCTCGGCGGTATCGTAAAAGGTAACTTCGGACTGTTCTACAATATTGTAGGCACGAATCCAATTCTTTACAATTCGACAGATATCATTGAGACATATGTATATCGTGCGACGATGACAGACTTTAATTTCTCTACGGCATCAGCAGTTGGTCTGTACCAGTCTGTGATCGGATTTATCATTGTTATGACTGTGAATTTTATCGTAAAGAAAATAGAACCAGATTATTCACTGTTCTAGGAGAGGAGGATCAACATGGCAAGAAAAGAAGATAAAGACCTTATAGAGTCAGGCGCCAAGGTGAGACTTGGTACTTCGGATAAAATTATCAGAGGATTTGGATATGTGTTCCTGACACTCTATTCCATCTGTTGTATTGTACCATTTATCATTATCGTCAGCACATCCTTCACCAGCGAATCCGTGATCAGGGCGGAAGGTGTGCAGTTCCTGCCAAAGGACATTACTTTGACGGCATATAACATGGTCACAAAGAGTGGCGGAATCTGGTTATCCTATCTGGTGACGATTCTCCTGACGGTAGTCGGGACACTGGTTGGGTTATCTATCATCTCAATGACTGGATATGCGTTGCAGAGAAAGGATTTCCCATTCCGGAATGCGATATCATTCTTCATTTACTTTACAAGTTTATTCCAGGCAGGACTTGCGCCGTACTACTTGTTGATGACACAGACCTATCATTTAAAGGACAGCTATCTGGCAGTTCTCCTGCCTCTGTTGATGTCACCATGGCTGATTATATTGATGAAGAATTTCGTCAAATCAATCCCGCATGAGATTACAGAGTCGGGCAAAATCGACGGTGCAGGTGATATGAAGATTTTCGTGTCATTGATTTTGCCGATGTTAAAGCCAGCACTTGCGACAATCGGTCTGTTTCTCGCATTAGGGTACTGGAATGAGTGGTATCAGTCATCACTGTTCTTAAGTTCAAGGGTGGCAGTGAAACCATTGCAGTTTACATTGTATGAGATCGTAAACAAGACGGACGCGCTGAAGAATTCTGTTGCAGGTCAGTTTATCAATCTGGCAGATATCCCGCAGGAGAGCGTTAAGATGGCAAACGCTGTGCTCGCAACAGGGCCGATCGTTTTGCTGTATCCGTTTGTACAGAAATATTTCATCAGCGGTATCACTGTTGGTGCTGTTAAAGGTTAAAAGGGCGATAGCTCCGCAGGGAGCGGGGATAAGCAAATAAAAGATAATAGGAGGACAAAAAATGAAAAAGAAAGTATTGGCATTACTATTGACAACCACTATGATCGCTGGGCTTACAACAGGCTGCGGCGGTGGTAATTCAGACTCAAATTCCGGCTCAGATGCAAATGACACATCGGCAACGGCAGATTCATCCGCATCCAATAACAATGCGTCAACGGATAACGCTTCTGGCGGTGATGCAGCGGCTTCGTCTGATGATCCATGGGCAAATGTGGACACATCAGAGCATGTTGTCATTACATACATGACAACCGGTGAGACACCGACCGGAACTAAGGAAAAGTATGATCAAATGATGACAGAGCTGAACAAGATTCTGACAGAGAAGTGCAACGCAGAGCTGCAGACCTACTTTATCAGCTGGACAGATTATCTGTCTAACTACAATCTGACACTGGCACAGATGGATGGTACAGTGGATCTTGTCGGAACGGCTTCTGACTGGCTGGATGCATGGCCAAATTCCAAGAATGGCGCATTCTTAGAGCTGTCAGAGGATATGTTGAAAACTTATGCCCCTAAGACTTGGGCGAGCGTTCCAGCTTCCAATTGGGAGCTATGCAAGTATGACGGAGAGATTTATCTGATTCCGGAGGATAATTATGCGCAGTGGACGAACCATGGCTTTATCTATCGTCTTGACTGGGCTAAGGCAGCAGGTCTTTCCAACGGCGTACAGAGCTGGGAAGATATGACAACTTACTTTAGATATGTAAAAGAAACTTATCCAGATATCACTCCATGGGATTCCGATGGTACACAGTATGCACAGATGGCAGGCGGCTGGATTGCTTCTCATTCTGATTATGTACCTATTGACGGTATCAACTCCGCTGCTATGTGGGGAGGCACAAGAGGTGATCTCTATACTGTATATTCTCCGTTTGCGACAGATACAGATTCTCTTGTAGAATTTGCAAAGATGATGAAGGAGTGGGATGAGATTGGTGTTTGGCAGACAGACGTTTTGAATAATACTTCTTCAACAAACCGTGATGACTACAGAATTGGCAAGGTTGCAGCAGAGCAGCACCATACACAGACATGGACTGACCTGGTAAGCCACACGCCGGCAAATACGATTTATGATGATGACCCAAATGCAGAGACCGGCTTCTTCTACTTTGGTCAGGAGACAGGAAACGTGACTGCACTTTCTATCACTCATGGTGCAATGGCGGTTTCTGCAGGCAGCAAGAATCCGGAGAGAGCATTGATGGTATATGACTTACTGAGAAATGACCCAGACTGCTATAAGCTGTTCTGCTATGGTATTGAGGGTGTATCTTATGAGATCACAGCAGATGGATTGAGAACAACACCAGAAGGCTACAATCAGGATACAGATAACATCAACGGCACAACAAATTACTGGTGGGGACGTAATGATGACCTTGAGATTCCCGATGCTACACGCGACTGGGATAAGATCAACGCGCTGTATGATGAGTACGACAAGATCAAGATTGAATATCCGTATGGTCAGTTCGTAGCAGAAGTTGACAATATTCGTTCACAGATCTCCAATATCAATGAGATTACCACGAACTACATGAAGCAGATTGCATTTGGTAAGTATTCCGGAACAGCAGAGGATATCGTTGCAGAGTACCAGTCAGCATTGAAGTCAGCAGGTATCGACGAAGTTACAGCAGAATTACAGAGACAGTTTGACGAGCTTTATAAATAGGAATCTGCAGAGACGGTTTAGCAGCTTAGGAGGGTATGACTACTGTCATACCCTCTATTATTATACATGAATGCGTATAATAGAATTGATTATTATTTGAGAAAGTGATAATATTTAGTTCGTAAAAAAGAAACCAATGTAGTTTGTGAATGTGGGGTAGATGTATGGGACGATTTGAGATTAAGGACAATTTTTATTTAGACGGAAAGCCGTTTCAGATCATATCTGGAAGCATCCATTATTTTCGCGTAGTGCCGGAGTATTGGCGTGACAGACTGGAAAAGCTGAAAGCGATGGGCTGCAATACGGTAGAGACTTATATTGCATGGAATGTCCATGAACCCCAAAAGGGAGTATTTGATTTTAGCGGCAGAAATGATCTTGTAAAGTTTGTAAAAACTGCGCAGGAACTTGGATTATATGTGATACTCAGACCATCACCCTATATCTGTGCGGAGTGGGAGTTTGGCGGACTTCCAGCATGGCTTCTGCAGGAGGATGGGATGCGTCTTCGCGCATGTCATGAGTCGTTTATAAAGCACGTCAGAGAGTATTATGACAGACTTTTTCCATTAATATCACCATTTCAGATTACAGAAGGTGGTCCGGTGATTCTGATGCAGGTTGAGAATGAGTATGGGTATTATGGAGATGATACCCATTATATGGAGAGGATACGTGATATGATGCTGGAACGGGGTGTGACAGTACCGCTCATTACATCAGATGGTCCAATTGCGGAAGCACTCTCGTGTGGATGTCTTGATGGAATTCACCCTACTGGGAATTTTGGTTCGCGCACCAAGGAGCGTTTTGCAGTGCTGTCACCTTATGCAAAGGGCGGTCCGCTGATGTGTGCGGAGTTCTGGGTTGGATGGTTTGACCACTGGGGAAATGGCGGTCATATGCACGGAAATCCAGAGAGCCCACAGGATCTGGACGATATGTTGAACATGGGGCATGTCAATATCTATATGTTTGAGGGCGGAACAAACTTCGGATTTATGAACGGCTCGAATTACTATGATGCGCTGACACCGGATGTGACTTCGTATGACTATGATGCGCTGCTTACAGAGGCGGGTGACTTTACCGAGAAATATTACAAATTTCAGAAAGTGATCAGCAAATATGCCCGGATTCCGAAGGTGGAGTTCACGACAGAGATCAGGAAAAAGGCATACGGAAAACTGACAGTTGTGTCACAAACAGGTCTGATTCAGAATCTTGAGAATCTGTCAACACCGATTGTGGATCATTTCCCGATCTGCATGGAAAAATGTGGACAAAATTACGGTTATATTCTCTACCGCTCGACATTAAAGCATGAGCAGAATATCGAGCGCATCCGTCTGTGGGGGGCGAATGACCGCGCAAACATTTTTGCTGACAACAAGCGTGTCGTAAACCTGTATGACAAGGAGCTTGCCTATGAGTATGATGTGATTGCCGGAAAGGTGAAAGAGGCGGAGGATGCGAATGCGCCAGCTGCTAAGGAAGCAGCAGAACCCCAAAACGAGCCAATCACTTTTGCGGAAAATGCACCGCTTGACATTCTCATGGAAAATATGGGGCGCGTGAATTTTGGCCCGATGATGGAGCGTCAGAGGAAGGGAATACAGGACTGCGTGCAGATCAATGGACATATACACTACAATTGGACCATGTATCCGCTTCCGCTTGACAATACGGACAAGCTTGATTTTGATAAGGACTGTACGGAAGGGCTTCCAACATTTTATAAATTTGTATTTGAGGTGGATGAGGCAGGCGATACGTTTCTGTATCTTGACGGCTGGGGAAAGGGCTGTGTGTTCCTGAATGGATTCAATCTCGGAAGGTATTGGGAGATCGGACCGCAGAAACGTTTATATATACCAGCGCCACTTTTAAAGTCTGGGAAAAATGAGATTATTGTATTTGAGACAGAGGGGAAGGCAACAGGAGTCATAGAATTAAAGGACGAGCCAGATATCGGATAGAACAATAAATTGTGCATAGCTGCATTTATAAAAAAGACCGAGTCGGAGAAAAGTATTCTCCGGCTCGGTTTTGATTTATAGTGTGATAACTCCCGTTCGAATCATATCACCGCGAACGGTCACTGTCAAAGGCGTGGAGGGAGTCTCGTTATCAGCAACATAAATAATGAGTTGTCCTCTATACGCTCTGCGGTAATTTGCAGCGTACTCTGTCACATCAGCAAGGTCGCCATTTTCAAGACCTAGCAGTGTTCCATTTTCGACAGTCACAGTGAGCAATGTGGAATCATGGTATACGCGTTGGTTGTTTCCATCAAGCATAGTAACTTCAAGCTGATGTACAGGGTTGCGGTATCCAACTGTACTGGTAATGATATCCCTCGCTTCTTCATTGAGCTTATATTCTTGTATATTCATCTGGCATGCTGCCATGGTCGTGTACAGACTGTGACTGACATTTATGTCATTTTCGGAGCCTTTTGCCATCAGAGTTCCCGGCTCATATTTGACAGTTGTGATAATGCAGTCCTTATCCTCCTCCTTCTCATAAGTGCCCTGACTTTTATTGTTAAGGAACAGTTCGACGGATTTTAAATTCGTGTAACATTTGACAGTTATCAGTTCTCCAGTGCAGTAATTCCAGTTTTCGCTTGACGCAGCAAATTCACATGCGTATGCATCGTCTGCAGCTTCTCCCCAGGAAGTGACACAGCTGTCATTTTTTCGCACAGTGGTCAGGTGTATCATGGGCTCGTCTGCCCAGAAACTCTGCCTGCGGTAGTATCCTGGTTTTTCAAATCCTGCAAGTGTGAGCAGCCCTGCACCAGAACCATGGATTGGCCAGCCGTGCGCTTCGCCGAGGTAATCAATGCCTGTCCACAAAAACTGTCCAGAAATATAGTCATTGTCTGCCACTGCACGCCAGTTCTTGAGAAGGTGTCCGTTTTCACTTCCGAGAAATGGTTTGTCGGGAAAGGCAAGATGATGCTCTGCATACAGATTTTCTCTGTAATTGTATCCAACAACGTCAATTGCATCGATAAAGCCAAGTTTTGCGGAGAGTTCCGGGAAAGCGGCGGCAAGGGTTACAGGGTGTGTGGCGTCCGCTTTCTTTACAATACCGCATAGTTGTCCTGCCAACACAGCAAGCCGCTCGGCATTAGGGCGTGCTGGATTGTACATGCGCTCTGCCTCTGGTTTGTTGGCATCATTGTTTCCGGTAACGCAGTTGCCTGCCATAGACACAAAGCTTGGATGGCAGTAAGGATCGTTGGGATAATCAATCTCGTTTCCAATACTCCACAGAATAACGCTTGGGTGATTGCGGTCGCGCAGAATCATATCTGTGAGATCACGCTCGTGCCATACAGGAAAATTGGTATAGTATCCCTGGTGCTTTGGAGGATATACATTGTGCCCCTGCCACCATTTATTTTTCGGACCTTCCCATTCGTCAAATGCCTCATCCATAACGAAAAATCCAAGGATATCGCACAGTGTATACAGCTCAGGCATATGGGGATTGTGGCTCATGCGGATTGCATTGCAGCCCATTTTTTTGAGCTTTATGAGTCTGCGGTACCATACTTCATAGGGAACAGCAGCGCCAAGGCAGCCTGCATCGTGGTGCAGACAGACGCCCTTAAACTTGTAAGGATTTCCGTTGAGGAAAAAGCCCCTGTCAGGGTGAAAACGAAAACTTCGGATACCGACCTTCATCTCGTGAACCTGATATGATTTTTGGTAGGAAATATATGTTTTGACAGTGTACAGGTTCGGGCTTTCGGGGGACCAGAGTTTAGGTTCCTGTATGGTTCCAGTATTTGTAACCATCATGGCGGCATGTGCCATGATGGTTGTCTGAGACACGGATTCGCCTACCAGTTTTCCCTCATCGTCAAAGATTACGTTTGTGACTGTAATCAGGCTGTTCTTGTCTGTTGCGTTTACCAGTTCGCTGACAATTTCATAGTTGGCGCTGTTATCGTCAACTTTCGGTGAATGGAAAAAGATGCCGTTGTCAACGGGATAAATATTTTCTGATATGGTCAGTGTAACCCTGCCTGTGATGCCAGAGCCTGTAAACCAGCGCGAGTCAGACAGCTCACGCCTGTCAACATACACGCTGATGATATTGTCGGTATCAAAACGGAAACAGTCAGACACATCATATCCAAAAGAGATATATCCGTTTGGACGCTCGCCGAGGTAAGTGGAATTGCACCAGACGCGGCTGTTTTTGTAAACACTGTCAAAGTGGATTCGGATATGTTTTCCTTTCCACGCTTCATCGGGGGTAATATGGATGCGATACCAGCCGATGCCGCCTGCGAGATATCCGGTTCCGCTGGAATACTCTTTTGAGAAGGGCATATGGACAGACCAGTCGTGGGGAAGTGATACGGACTCCCATGCATCGTCCTGAAACCATGCCTGCCATGCATCGGGGGAATCACCCAGATAAAAGCGCGCATCGTTAAGTGGTATCGTCAGCGTGTCAGTGATTGTTTCCATAGAATTACAACTCCTTTCAGGTATGCATAGTCACAAAAAATTCCTATGCTCAGTTTATTTGATTTGCAACAATTCTTACAATGACTATATTTTGTTAATGTACTCAGACGGCGAGATTCCCTCTAGTTTCTTAAATACCTTACTGAAATAAAAGGCACTTTCAAAACCAAGCGTATCGGCAATCTCATATATTTTCTGATTCCCTTCATTCATCATTTTTTTTGCCTGTGCGATCTTGCATTCCGTGATGTATTCCGAAAAGCCACAGTCATTATATTTCTTAAAAAGTGTACTGAGATAGTTCGGTGAGATGCCATAAATTGCAGCCACTTCATTCAGCGTGAGTTTGTCTGACAGATGCGACGCAATATATTTCTTTACATTTTCCACTACATGATGTCGGTGGCGTTTTTTCTGTTCCTCAAAATAGCTGCTAAGCCGTTTGCAGAAAATCCGCAGCCACTGCGCAACCTGTTCGGTGGTGTTCATGTGGTAAATCGAGCGGTAGCCATCGTTATAATCCGTAAATAAGGATGACACAACTTCCTCGCCGTCAGGAAGCAGCGATATGGATAGAAACAGTACATTACAGGCAGCATCAAGGGACTGGATATAGTGGTCAGGATTCTCCTCCAAAAGTTCAGCCATCTGCGTGAGTACATCGGTGAGCAGTGCGCTGTCATATTCGGAAAAGGCGCAGTTTAAATCTTCCTTGAAGATAGAGATATTAAATATATTGGGTGTCTCGGAAGTTATGACACTTGTGTCAGCAACGAGTACAGCGCTGTCATTATCTATAATGTTTGAGAAGGACGCTCTTGCTGTCTGATAGGAGTCTGACAGAGAGAGCGGTGTATTTACCTTAATTCCAATGCCGCATTTCAGGCGTGTCTTGTAATAGTTATACAAGGAATTTCCAGTCTGCTTTATAATCTGTATCAGGTCGGTGCCGTCGGTCGGCGTGTCGTCAAGCAGGATAATAACAGCGCCATGTTTTTTGTCGAGATTGACAAAATAAGCACGGATATATTTGCTGGCAATATCCTGCAGAAGCTGATAGGAAGCCGTGTACAGAGCAACCTGTTTCTCAATGGACATCTTGTCGGCATCGGCGTTGTTCAACTCAAAATAGCAGCACTGATAACAAGCGGATTCAAACGGGATGTTCAGGTCATGACGCAGTATTTCAAATTGCTGTTCGGAGTCATACAGGTTGTGGAGCAGGCGGATAAAAAACTTGTCTTTTAATGACTGGATTTCCTTTAAGGACAAGTCAGGTGGTCTGTGCTCTGCGGTGCCGCCGTTTTTGTCGAGTGTTTCCGTGATTCGCTGTATGCATTTCTTAAGAGAGTCCGCGGTCAGTTCAAGTTTTATCAGATAATCTACAGCATGGTAGGTGATCGCCTCTTTTGCCATATGAAAGTCCTCATAGCTTGTCAGCAGCACAAACACCGGATAATTGTTGTTCTGATAGAAGTCGCGCGTCTTTTTTAAGAGTTCCAGACCAGACATGACAGGCATCTTGATGTCAGTCAGAATGATATCCGGCATTTCCCGCATCATGATATCCCAGCCCTGGCTTCCGTTGGAGGCAGCACCACAGATTTCGATCTGAAGGTCCTCCCAGCGCACCATGGAACGGATACCAGCGAGGACTAACGGCTCATCATCAATAATTAGAAGTTTATACATAAATAATCCTTACCCCTTCTTCTCTAATTCCTTATAAAGCAGGTATTGCAATGTGCATTTCGGTATATTCGCCAAGTACACTCTCGATGTGGATACCGTAGGCATCACCGAACTCGTACTGAAGGCGCTTGTGGACATTGGAGACACCGACTTCGCGGAAAAATTCAGCTGTGGAGCCATCATTTGAAGTCAAAAGGTTCTCTATTTTTTCAGGAGTCATTCCAACACCGTTGTCCCACACGATGATCTCAATATTTCTGACACTTGCGTCATTTTGGGGCTGAACGGTGATGCGGATCGTTCCGCTTCCGCCTTTGGGTTCCAGACCGTGAAAAATTGCATTTTCGACAATCGGCTGTAGTGTGAATTTGATGATCGGTGTGTCGAGAAGTGTCTCATCGTCACAGCATACCTCAAATAGAATCGTACCGCCATACCGATAGTTCTGTATATTGAAATAATCTGTCACAAGGGCAATTTCTTCGGAGAGCGGAATCAAAAGCTTTGTGCCTTTTGAAATACTTTTGAGCAGCCTTGACAGGGAAGTGGTCATGTCCGCAATTCCTGTTGCGCCCTGTATGGATGCCATCCACTTGATGGAGTTTAAAGTATTGTACAGGAAATGCGGGTTGATCTGATTCTGCAGCATCTTATATTCAAGGTCCTTTTTTTCCTTTTCATCGGCAATGCGTTTTTCAATCAGATGCTCGATATTTCCGGCGAGGGAATTGATGCCGCGTCCTATATCGCCAAGCTCATTATTCCACTCGATTTCCTTGTTAGAGGCAAAATTACCGTCAGAAATCTGCGATAACTGAAAACGCATTTTCCGTATCGGTATTCCGATGATGAAATGCAGCAGATAGCTCAGGGATACGGCGATGATAAACATGATCACCAGGATCACGATCCATATGCTCACCAGCATCTGGTTCTGTTTTTTTAATTCCTGCTGTGACAAAGTCTGGATCAGATAGCAGCCGTCCTGCGACAGGCAGCGTTTGATCAAGATGGATTCCTGATTTTCAGGAAAGGTTGTGACATAATAAATGTAACTCTGTTCGTCGGTGGCAGCAGTGGACAGATTGCGGTTTATTGTGTAGGTGAAGTCGGATTCTGTCATACTGCCGTCAGACAAATCATAAGTATGCTCACCCAGGATCAGATAAATTCCCGAATCTGCTGCATGACTGTAATACTGTAGTGGTTCTGTGAAAATATTTTCCGTGAGTTCTATGAAAATCCACCCCACATTGTTTGAGCGGAATTTTGCATAGATGGGGCGGATAACTGGAAAAACCGTTTTGTCAGATGCAGGATAAAAAGGATCCGTGATCAGTCCTGTGGAAAACTGTTTGGAGGAGTCGGCAATCAGCGCATCAAAATAAGGAAGCTCCGGTATAGCGGCACCGAGATTGATCGTGGTTGAGTATGTGGCAGGGACATATTGAATGAAGCGTCCGTTGGCATTTCCGATCACGACACGGTGTATCATGTCGAATGCCGGATTATTCTGCAGCTCCTCTGTCAGACGCTCCTGCGCGTTTACAGAGAGGATTCCGTATCTTTGATTATTTTTGACCTCGACGTAATTACTAATGGTTGTGTTTACCTGTGACCAGCGGATTAGCTGGTTTACTGAGTCCAGATTGTGGTCAATGGAGTCCGTCAAAAACTTCATGTTGGTGCCAGTAGCAGCGGCGAGAGAGTTTTCCAGATATCCGCGGTAAAGGGAAGTGAACACGGCACTGAATATGATTCCGATACCAAAAGTGATGCCGACAATGAGCATCACCAGATGGTTCTGTAATTTATTTGAAGTGTTTTTAACAGTATATGAAAACATGACAATCCTCCCACGCTAGTTCTGGGTTGATTATAACATATCGCAGCCAATGACCGCAATCAAACTTTTAAAGACAAAAGAATCATCCTATTCGTAAATGCATTGTGCTATAATGCACTTATATGGTATCTATGTACCAATCAGTCGGGAACTAAATTCCCCTGTTAAGCATTCATACGAGGAGAAATACAACTTCGAAAAATGTATTTATGTGACAGGTTTGGAACGCGCGCAAAGAGCGTACTGCGCAAATATGGAAAGGCAGTAGATTTTGATCAGGTCGATTGCATGGATCGCACAGCTTAGGCATGGTCCAAAAGCGTTTCATATATTTCGCGGTCGGTGTCCTTAAACACGTTAAATATAATTCGTTCCATCGAATCACCATATGTTTTCAAAAACGCGGTTACAGTCTCGAAAGCGATTTGTGCAGCCTTATCATTGGGAAAATGAAATTCTCCTGTTGAAATACAGCAGAAAGCGACTGATTTGATGTTGTTTTCCATACAGCATTTCAGAACATTCTCATAACAGTTTTGCAAGTCTTGACACAATGCATCATTCAACTGGTCATAAACAATCGGTCCAACGGTATGAATTACATAATCGCAGGGAAGATTGTAGGATTTTGTCAGGGTAGCTGTACCTGTTGGCTCCTCATAGTTTCTGCCATACAGGATGCGCCGCTCATTCATGATATGGCTGCACTCGTCTCTGAGCTGCATACCTGCTGCACTGTGAATGGCATTGTCAATACATCTGTGGCAAGGCACAAAACACCCAAGCATCTGCGAATTGGCGGCATTGACGATCGCACCCACTTTTAACCTTGTGATATCTCCCTGCCATAGTGATATCTTGGAATGTCCTTCTATGGTTGGAATATCTTCCAACGATACGACACCTTTTTTGGCAAGCTCGTTCTGCAGATAATCGTCCTGTATCTTCGTAAGTTCCTTTGAGATCATTTTCGGCATACGGATATTCATAAGGGAACGGATTGCATTTTTCTTTTCGGTCATGTTAAATCCATCGGTTTCAAGATGCTTATATTCGTTTGAATCTGCTTTCAGATTCTCTAAAAATAGATCTGTTATATTGGCTGTATTCATTTTGCAATACCTTTCTTACTTTTCAATAGGATTCCTGTTTGTTGTGTTCTGCATGTTTTCTTTTGCTTCCTTATAATATTCCATAAATCCATCATGATTTTCACGAAAGAGTTTTTCAAGTGAGTAAGAAAGTTCCTGAGGATCATATTTATGGAAAACATTTGGTATGTATTGATAGAGATCATTGGCGATTTCTTTTGTATGTTCAATGTCATTTCCGTCAAAATCAAAGATATTCTTTTCGGTGAATACAAGAATGCGTACATAAAAGGGACCGCCTTTATAACCAGTCTGGGCACAGAGCCAGAGAATCTTATCACATGGAATTGCCGTCACTCTGCCCATTTCGCCAATCAGCAGTAAATGGGTTGGGAGTAGGATAATCCGTTCAGGATACGGCTTGATTGTATTATGATTCATATAGCCTTCATACACAATCTTTCCTTCTGCGACTTCCTGATCGATCAGGGCAGCCACTGCCTCTTTGGTATTTTCCTCAAATGGAAGGAGCAGGTTTTTGCCATTTTTCGCCGGAAGAATTGACAGCAGCAGCCCGGCTGTCGTGCAAAACAGCATGAGTCCTATGATAATGCAAAACAGGACAACCAATTGATGATCCCTTGGATTGTTTAAATCTATGGAGTCCCTTGTCGCAAAATACAGAAATCCAATCATACAGATAAAGAATAAAAACAAAGATAAAAATAATTTTCGTTTTCGTTTGTTTGCATTGATCGACTCTTGTTCCAAAAATCCCTGTGTCATATCAATTTTCTCCTTATTAATGATATTTTGCAAAATTGTCCAATGCAAATATTTTACCACAAGCAAACGCACAAGTCTATTAAATAATGTGATTCATTCTTTCTGATCGTTTACAATCATTTTTCACAGTAAAACAGTGTTCTATAGGAAATTGACTATATTCAAAAATATGGTATAATGACGCCAGACATTATACTTGCCCGAATGGGCATTCCTTTACCGTGATTGCACAAGTAATTTGGGTATAATACGGCAAAATGTAATGTTAATAAAATTTTTACATGATTGGGGAGGACTGTTATATGGATAACAATTTGACACCCTTTTGGGAATTGGCCTATCAGGATGAGAGTGCTGTTGCGTTTTCCGTGGAACCAAACAAAACGATCAGGGAATTTGAGTATTTACTCAGTAAGCAGGCGCACATAATCGAAGCAGGATGCGGTGAGGGTCAAAATGTGTTGTATTTGGCAAAACAGGGATATCGCAATGTAGATGCTTTTGACCTGTCAGAGCATGGAATCGCAAAACTGCAGAAAAGATGCAAAATAGAAGGGATACAATTGAATGCTTTCACAGCCGATCTGACAACGTATCAGTTCGAACAAAAATACGATCTGGTCATGTCTTTTGGAACCTTGCATTTTGTGCCAAGAAGGGATTGGAAAGATTTTATAAACAGAGCAAAAGTGCATACCAACACAGGTGGAATACATATCATGCAGATCTTTACGGACACTGTACCAGCATCAGAGGATATCGCGCCGTTTGCGATTGGTCTGGCTAAGGATGAAGAGATCAGGGAACTTTACGGCGATTGGGAAATCTTGCAATTTAAGTCATACATATTTGAAGATGAACACCCCGGAGTCCCCAAACATTTACATGCATCGAATAAAATTGTTGCGCAAAAGATTTAGGAAGGATTACTCATAGGTATTGTGGAAAAATTTGGAATCGGAGGAGACAAGTCAATGATAAAAGCAGTTGTTTTTGATATGTACGAAACGCTCATCACACATTATCAAAGCCCGCTGTACTTTGGAAAACAAATAGCGGCTGATGCAGGAATACCAGAAAGTAAATTCCGGGAGCTGTGGGATTCGACGGAACAGGACAGAACGATAGGGAAATTGACGCTGGAGGAAGTGATCGAAGCCATTTTGCGGGAAAATGAATGTTACTCGGAAGAATTATTTCAGAAGATTGTCCAAAAGCGTATTCAGATAAAGGAAGAATGCTTCCAACATTTGCACACAGATATTATTCTGCTGCTGCGCAGTTTAAAGGAAAAGAGATTGAAAGTGGGGCTGATCAGCAACTGCTTTTCGGAAGAAACACAGGTAATCAGGAAAAGTGTATTGTTTCCATATTTTGATGCAGTATGCCTGTCATATGAACAGGGGATACAGAAACCTGATGCGGAGATCTATAAAAGATGCATGAATCAGCTGGGTGTCGAAGCGCACGAGTGCTTATACGTCGGAGATGGAGGCAGTCATGAATTGGAAGCAGCAAGAGAACTCGGAATGGACGCTGTTCAGGCAGTCTGGTATCTTCGGGAAGGGACTACCCAGCCATGTGGCAGAAAAGCAGACTTCGAACAAATTGATAATCCGATGGATCTTTTAAATAGAATTTAGAGTCCCATGAACAGATATAAAAGCATTGGAGCTATCTGTTCATGTGGCTGGTAAGTTCTTGGTCCCATTCTGTTATTGAAATAAATTTACCGCGATAGTTTTTTGTGTTATGATAAGAATATAAATGAAAGGAAAGGAAGGGAATAAAATGGAATTTGATGCAGAAAAACTGAGAAGAGATTTTGGCGCAACTGATCAGAAAAGGGATGCAGGATTGACTACGCCGGACAACATCAAACGATATGATGATATCACATATGGAAAGTATGGTAAGTACAACCTTCTTGACATATACCATAAAAAAGATGTCACATCACCGCAGAAGACGATCATTGATATCCATGGCGGCGGATGGACTTATGGAGACAAGGATGTATACCAGCATTACTGTATGGATCTGGCACAGAGAGGATTTACGGTTGTCAATTTTTCTTATCGTTTGTCACCGGAGAATCCGTTTCCAGCGGCTTTGGAAGATGTCAATACGGCATTTACATGGGTGTCGGAAAATGCTGGGGCATACAATATTGACCTTGACAAGATCTGCGTCACTGGTGATTCCGCGGGTGCACAACTGGCAAGCCAGTATTTGACGCTGTTGAGCAACAGTACGTATCGGAAGCTGTTTTCGATGCAGATACCATTTGATAAGATCACTGTAAAGGCTGTGGCATTCAACTGCGGTTGTTATGATATGAAAGAACGTATGGGAGGCGGAGCAGATGAACCGTTTCTGGCATATATAGACAAGGCATTATCCGAGGATAAGGATATGACGATGGAGCGCATAAATGTCATAAAGTATATCAATGCTGATTTTCCGCCGACATATGTCATGACTTCCGAATATGACTTCCTTAAGAACCAGGCGAAGCCGATGTATGAACTATTGAAGGAAAAAGGGATTATCTGCGAGTATAAGTTATACGGAAATGTCGGGGATGAGTATATGGGGCATGTATTCCATTTGAATCAGCGATTAGAAGAAGCAAAGATTTGTAATGATGATGAGTGCAGATTTTTTGACAGGATACTTGGATGATATGAATTATGTGTAAACTAGGAATGGTAATGCAAATGAATAATAAGAAATGGAAACGATTTGATCAACTGACATTGAAATGTTTTAATACTATGATAGGTATGGAAAAAGACCAGGAATGCTGGAATCACGCATATGAGCTTTTTAAGGAGCTTGTCGATGATATGAAACATGAACAGCCAAATGGAAAATTAGAATTGTATAAAGTGGATGATATCACTGATTTTGAATATGAGGTGCAGGACTGGGTGGATGATTATCTGGACAAGCTTGATATGAATCATGAATATGAGCAGCTGCTGGAAGTGTGCGATGCGCTTTTGGAGATGTTTTGCTGGGAGGATGACTCGCCATCAGACATAAGATTCAGAAAGGTTTCTGTCTTAGGCGCCCTTAAGAGAAATGACGAGGCAGCAACATTTTGCAGGCAATGGCTGGATGACGAGCCGGATAACATATTAGCGGTTACAGCAAGCGTGTATGCGGGCCTTGCTCGGCATGATATGAAAACAGCTGAGATACTGATTAAACAGCATATCAGCAGGGATACAGAATGTACAGAGGAAAATGCTATTTTATTTACAGCGGCGTCGACTTATTATCAAGTAGCGGGAAAGAAAAAGGAGAAGAAGCGTATTGATGAGGCAATTAAGGCATATGAAAAAATTCTGAAAGATTTTTGGCTGGGCGGTGATGATGAGGACGAGTCTATGTGGGAAGATGATGAGCTGCCATTTTGAAAAGAACAGCTTTCTCAGGAGGAACGCATGCAGTACATAAAGGCACCAATGAATTATATAGGAAATAAGTATCGTATCATGGGGCAGATACAGAAATGGTTTCCACGGAATGTAGACTTGATGGTAGACATTTTTTGCGGTGGCTGTGATGTTACTTTTAATACAAAGGCACGGGAACACATTGCAAATGACATCAATTTCTTTGTGATAGATATCTATAAGGAATTTCAACAGTTGGGAATAGCGCAGGCGATTAAACAGATTGACCGGACGATCAACGAATGGAAACTGACCAAGGAAAATAAAGAAGCATACGAACGCTTTAGAGAATACTATAACAGGACCAAAAATCCGATAGATTTATATGTACTAATGTGCTTTAGTTTTAACTATCAGTTTCGGTTCAATACAGCTCATGAATATAACAATCCTTTCGGAAAAGCCAGAAGTTCTTTTAATGACGTGATGCGGGAGAATTTGATAAAACTTCAAGGGAGCATAGAACAGATTCGATATATGTCGTGTGATTTTAGGGAGTTCGATTATAGTTTAATGAAAACAGGGGATTTTCTGTATGCAGATCCGCCATATCTGCTTACATGTGGCAGTTACAATGATGGGAAAAGAGGTTTTAAAGGGTGGGGCGAACAGGATGAGAAAGACCTGTATGAAATTCTTGACATGTTATCAGAAAAGGGAATCAGATTTGCTTTATCCAATGTGTCACACCACAAAGGTGAAAAGAATGATATCCTTTTGAGTTGGCGAAAATCCAGGAAATATCATATGCATAAAATAAATTTTAACTATGACAATTGTAATTATCATACAAGAAACGGCAATAATTTAACACAGGAAATTTTGATAACAAATTACTGATGTAAGAACCCATATATTGGAAAATGAAGTGCAGAAAATGTATGGTCAGTATGACATTATTTTATCCAGGAAGAGAAAAACGGAAAACAGCAGTTCCTAAATGTGTTTGGATAAAAGAATATTTTAGAAAGGAAAATAAAACAAATGAACAAAGTAGGTATTATCGGGGCAATGGAGCTTGAGGTTGCAGAGTTAAAGTCAAAAATGGAGGTGAAGAATGTCGTCGAAAAAGCCGGCATGAAATTCCATGAGGGCATCTTGAACGGAAAGGATGCAGTCATCGTACAGTGCGGTATCGGAAAGGTTAATGCTGGCATCTGTGTACAGATTCTGGCAGATGTGTTTGGCGTGGATGCGGTGATCAATACAGGTGTTGCCGGTTCACTGCGCGCAGAGATCAATATCGGAGACATTGTCGTTTCCACAGATGCTTGTGAACATGACATGGATGTCAGTGCACTTGGCTATGAGCCGGGTATCATTCCGCAGATGGAGACCTCGTTTTTCAAGGCGGACAGAAAGCTTGCCGAGGAGGCGATTGCAGTCTGCAGGGAAGTAAATCCAGAGATTGGGGTTTACGAGGGGCGTGTGGTCAGCGGGGACCAGTTTATATCAGACGGCGTGGTAAAGGACAGGCTGATCAGGCAGTTTGACGGCTCCTGCGCAGAAATGGAGGGCGCTGCGATCGCGCACGCGGCCTTTTTGAACAAAATTCCTTATGTGGTGCTCCGCGCGATCTCGGACAAGGCGGACGGAAGCGCACATATGGATTATCCGGAGTTTGAGCGCGCAGCCGCAGCGCACTGTGCGAAGCTTGTAGAGAATCTGGTTGTGAGATTGTAATAAAAGTATGAAAAAGATAAAAACCGTTATTTCGTAATATGGTTTATGCTTGTAAGTCTTTCTTCACCGCTTTGGATTGGCTGCATATACATGGATTTCACTGGGCATGGTAAGGGATATGCATATGAACTGGGGGATGAAGCTGATATTTATGCACTTTTCGGAGTGTTAGAGCTTCTGCTATGGCTTCTTGCAATTCTGCCTGTGACAATCTCGCTGTGTAAAAAGGGCTATTACCAAAAGAGAGCATTCGTGTGGCTGCCGTTTCTGGCATTTGCCGGATTTTTTGCGGCGGGAATTGGCATTATAGGGTGGAATGAATTTATTAAATTATTTGGGTTCGGTTATCCAACATAGGCGTATTCATCATAAAGTGATTTTGCATGGATTAGAATCGGTTCTTTAATGCCTGTAAGGAACTGTTCCTTATAATGGAGGCAGCAGTCTGGATGACAGAATGAGATGAATAGGTGTGGAGGTATTAGGTATGGGAATACATTTTGGTGTGGACTATTATCCAGAACACTGGCCGCGGGAGCGCTGGGAGACGGATGCAAAACTGATGAAAGAAATGGGTGTACAGGTTGTTCGCATGGCGGAATTTTCGTGGTTTAAAATGGAGCCTGTGGAGGGAGAGTTTCATTTTGAGTGGCTCGAAGAAGCGGTGGCGCTCCTTGACAGCTATGGGATCAAGTCGATACTCGGCACACCCACCGCGGCACCTCCGGCGTGGATCATTGAGAAGAATCCTGAGATACAGCCGATTGACAGACAGGGCAGGCGCAGGCACTTTGGCGGGCGGCATCACGACTGCCAGTCCAATCCGAACTATCGCGTGCATATCAGAAGATTTGTGACAGCTTTTTCTAAAAGGTTTGCAAAAAATCCTGGCGTGATCGGGTGGCAGATCGACAATGAACTTGGAAATTCCCATGGCGACTTGTGTATGTGCAACTCCTGCAGGCGACTGTTTCAGAAATGGCTGGGCAGAAAATATGGCACGATCGAAGCATTAAATGACGCCTGGGGAACTGCATTCTGGAGCCAGGGGTACAACCGTTTTGAGCAAGTTGGAACGCCGCTGATCACGGCGGTTGGCGAGAATCCTTCGGCGATGCTTGACTGGAAATGCTACTGCTCGGATCTGATTGTAAATTTTGCGGACTGGCAGGCGGAGATTATCAGGAAATACTGTCCGAATCACTTTATCACACACAATTTTATGTGCTTTGACAACAAAGTTGACTATTATGACCTGGCTGGATTGATGGATTTTGTGTCCAACGATATATATCCGGCGGGACACTGGCAGAAACAGCCGCACCAGCCGGACAATGAGCTTGCCGCCTGTCATGATGTGATACGCGGCTACAAGAAAAAGCCGTTCTGGGTGATGGAGCAGCAGTCGGGTATGGCAGGCTGGGAAATCATGGGCAGGGCGCTGGAACCGGGACAGATGTCGGCGTGGGCAATGCAGTCGGTGGCACATGGCGCTGATGCCATTGTCTTTTTCCGGTGGAGAACGTGTGCGATGGGTACGGAACAGTACTGGCACGGAATCTTAGGACACAGCGGCAGACCGGGCAGAATCTATAATGAGGCTAAGAAGCTGATACAGACCTTTGCAAAATATATGGATGATTTCGAGGGAACGATGCCAAATCCTGAAGTTGCCATTGTCCATAATTTCCGGCAGAATTATGCGTTGGATATCCAGCCAAACCACCCGCAGCTACGCTATGTTGAACAGCTTCAGAAGTATTATAAGGCTTTGTATGACAAGAAAATTCCCGTGGATTTCGTTCAGGACACGGACGATTTGTCAAAGTATAAGCTTGTGATAGCGCCGCTCCAATATCTGATGACACCGGATCTGGAGCAGCACTATATGGATTATGTGGCAAACGGCGGACATCTGGTACTGACCATGCGCACTGGGGTAAAAGATGCAACGAATCTCTGCATGACAGACAGGGAGCTTCCGGGAAGGCTTGGCGAATTGTGCGGCATAGAGGTGCCGGAGTATGACTGTCTGTTGGAGACTACGGGCGGTGTGCTTTACGGCAAGAAGGAATATGAAGTTGAAAAATGGTGTGATATCATAGAGCTTAATGGGGCAAGCCAGATTGCGGAATACTCAAAGGGCTTTTACAGGCAGACGCCGGCGATCACTGAGAACAAATATGGAAGCGGTATTGCGTGGTATGTGGGAACGGAACCGGGCGAGGAGCTTATGGAGGACATCATGATCTATATGACCGGTGTCTGTGAGGTCGCGACGCTCGGCACGGCGGCGGACGGCGTGGAGATGATGACGCGCGAGAGTGGCGACAAGGTATGGCTGTTTGTCATCAACCACACAAACGACGAGCAGGTTTATCATCTGCATGGCATGTACACACTTCTCGAGGGAGAGAAGGAAGAATTGCTGCGGCCTTATGAAGTGCAGCTCTTTGTTGGAAATAAATATAGGTAATGGATTATCAGAACTGTTCAAAAATATACAGATGGGTGTAAAGCAAGCAGGTTTTCAATATATGTGTTCAGATGGCCGCTCCGAGAAGTTCTTTCGGATCCGGCCATCTGTTTTTTCGTTTTTTCGTAACTTTCTCCAGGACTGTACGAGAGCCTGCTTGAAGATACCGCATGTCGAAATTTGCTGGCATGACGATAGTCGTATGGTTTGATGTGTTACAGTTCGGCAAGGTTGAACCAATGTCATTAAGTTAAGCTGAACAGGAGCATTGTATCTTGATACAATAGTACATAATACTGTCCCCTAAATGTCAGATGGAGTAACATCAGAAGTCCTCATTAATGAC